>NZ_VIFM01000995.1 GCF_006636215.1 Myxococcus llanfairpwllgwyngyllgogerychwyrndrobwllllantysiliogogogochensis
GCGAGCACCCTCTCCCCCAATGGCGGGCCCACCGGGGGCTTCGCTCACCGGTGGATTGGCGCGAACGGGGTAACGCAGTGGAACGAGGTGATCTCCAACGTCCCGGGCGTTGTCACCCTGGAGACCTTCTCGCCCTCCGGCACGCTGCTCATCGGCGGGCATGAGCTCCTCGCGGGTGGAACGGAGATTGGCCGGGGCTGGTTCGCGGCGATGAACCTCGCGACCCGCGCGCTCGGCCCGGTGACCTACGTCGAGGGGAGCACGGGGATGGGAGGCCCGGTCCGTATCAGCGGCCTCGCGCTCACCCCAACAGGCCATGTCGTGGTGACCGGTGGCTTCAGCGCCATCAGGGACCAGGACGGGGGCTTCATTCGGGTGTACGACGGGCG
>NZ_VIFM01000996.1 GCF_006636215.1 Myxococcus llanfairpwllgwyngyllgogerychwyrndrobwllllantysiliogogogochensis
CGCAGGGCGCTGGGGCTCGGCGCAGCGCAGTGCGACGCAAGAACGGAGGGGAGAAGGGCGCGCCGGGTGGCCGCCGAGGAGCACGTGCGGCAGGCGCCGGGCTGGAGAGCCGGCGCCGCGCGCCGGGATGCTCAATGCACGACGGGCAGCACCGCGGACACGAGGGTGCCCTCTTTCGGCTCCGACGTGACGGTCAGCCGGCCGCCGGCGGCCTCCACGCGGTGCCGCATCCCCATGAGCCCGTGGGCCGAGCTGTGCACCTTGCTGGTGTCGAAGCCTTCGCCGTCGTCGCGGATCTGCACGGTGACGTGCGTGGGGTAGTTGTGCACCGCCACCAGCACCTTGGAGGCATTGGCGTACTTGCCGATGTTGGTGAGCGACTCCTGCAC
>NZ_VIFM01000997.1 GCF_006636215.1 Myxococcus llanfairpwllgwyngyllgogerychwyrndrobwllllantysiliogogogochensis
CCTTCGTACAGCGCGTGGGCGATGGACAACAGCGTCTGCTGGGTCATCTGCTGCGTCTCCCGCAGGGTGTGCGCATTGAGCATCACGAAGTGACCCGGACGCGTTGCCCACCAGGCGTTGATCTGCAGCTCCAGCATGCAGACGAGGTTGCGGCTGACGGTCTGGATAGCCTCGAAGATCGCCTTCTGGATGTGCGTCTCTTTGCTGGCGGGGGTGATCAGCCCGCGCATTTTAACCACGTCGTTCAGCGCCTGCTGGAGATGCTTTTCCAGCCGCGGTCGATCCACCAGATTTGGCGAGAAGCCGGCCTGGTAGAGGCGGTTAAAGTTGGTGACATAGCTGGCCATCTGGATGCGCCAGTGGATGAACGCCCGCTGCGGCCAGATGC
>NZ_VIFM01000998.1 GCF_006636215.1 Myxococcus llanfairpwllgwyngyllgogerychwyrndrobwllllantysiliogogogochensis
ACGCAACGCGCTCGGCCATCAACGTGGCGTTCCTCGTCCTCGTCGTATGGACAGCGCTCACGATCACAACGATGTGGACCGGCATGCACTTCGCATCGTCACAGGGATCTGCAGCGAGCACAAATGATGTCGAGGTAGGTAGGGTAGGGCGGCGGGAAATGAGCCAGGTCGCGGCCAACTACAAGGACGTCTGGGAAGAGGGCGATGCGCGCAAGGTGCTGCAAGATCTGAAAGACGCAGATGCGTCCGTGGCCCGCGCAGCACGTGCCGGCGACACGGTGAAGTGGGGCCTGGCCGCCTGCATCTTCTTCGTGTTGAGCATGGCCGCGGGTCTGGTTGCAGCAGGCGCTGCAGCTCGCATTCATTGGATTGGTCGGCTGCGGTACTG
>NZ_VIFM01000999.1 GCF_006636215.1 Myxococcus llanfairpwllgwyngyllgogerychwyrndrobwllllantysiliogogogochensis
GAAAAGCTGGCGATCGAAGGGTTCCAGTTCAGCAATCAGGCGCTTCGCCGCCTGATGCGGGAAACCGCTCAGCGCCGGCGTCGGGTGCAGCAGACAGGCCAGCGACATGGCGTTTTCTTCCGCCAGCGCGGTGCCTGCGATCGGCGTCGCCAGATGCCAGAGCGTCGGGGTGGTAATCGGCTGCGGCGACTCCGGTAGCGACAGCTGACTGCTGCGCGGGCCCAGCACGCTCTTCATCGCCTGGGTCACCAGCTCGTGCTCGTGGCGATCTTTGCCGGAGGCCAACAGCCTGTTGCCTGCTTCCCGGTCCAGCACATCGTCCGGCTGGCGACGGGCGGAGCCGGCCAGCGGCAGAGAGCTGAAGTGCTGTCCTTCTTTACGCAGCAGC
>NZ_VIFM01001000.1 GCF_006636215.1 Myxococcus llanfairpwllgwyngyllgogerychwyrndrobwllllantysiliogogogochensis
GCTGGAAAGCGGTGCGGGTGCGAAGAATAATTTCGCCCCCTTCCGGCCCCAGAGCCTGCAGCGCATTACGGACGATGTTCAGCAACACCTGTTCAATTTGATCCGGGTCGTGGGGTAGCTCTGGTAGGCTGGGGTCGTAATCGCGGATCAACTTCACGTTGTCCGGCAACTCCATGGAAACCAGTTTAACTACCCGTTCGGCGACTTTGTGGATGCTTTCGGTAACGTGCATGCCCGGATGCTGTGGTCCGAGCAGGCGGTCGACCAGATTTCTTAGCCGGTCGGCCTGCTCAATGATCACTTTGGTATATTCCGTTAGCGCCGGGTCGGGCAGCGCTTTGCTGAGCAGCTGGGCCGCGCCGCGCAGGCCGCCTAACGGGTTTTTTAT
>NZ_VIFM01001001.1 GCF_006636215.1 Myxococcus llanfairpwllgwyngyllgogerychwyrndrobwllllantysiliogogogochensis
CACCTCGACGGCGACACCCTGTGGTGCGGCCTGGTCCTGCATGTTTCGATGAACCTTGCCTGGAATGTGTTCAGCCTCGATGACGCCATCGCATTGGGTTGGCAGGCCACCGGCCTGCGCATCGGCACCGCCCTGCTCGCAGTGGTGGTGCTGGCCTGGCACGTGCGGCTCAGGCGCCAGAGAGGCCTGTAACGCCCGCTTAGCTTGCCGTGCACGTCGGGATCACTACCGGCTTGCGCATACTTGCGCGCCTTTTCACCGTTGCTGTCCGGAGTTGTCGCGTCATGTTGCTGTCCAAGCGCCACGTTGAACCCCGCGTCCTGCTCATCGAGGACGCCGAGGAAACCCGCGAGCTGAGCCGACTGGCGCTGGAAAGCCAGGCCTGCCA
>NZ_VIFM01001002.1 GCF_006636215.1 Myxococcus llanfairpwllgwyngyllgogerychwyrndrobwllllantysiliogogogochensis
CTCTACCACTTCCCGCACGGCGGCGATGTGATTGATTCACCGGGGGTACGTGAGTTCGGCCTGTGGCATCTGGAAGCGGAACAAATCACCAACGGCTTTGTCGAATTCCATGATTATTTAGGCCGTTGCAAATATCGCGACTGTAAACACGATACCGATCCTGGCTGTGCGCTTCGCGAAGCGGTAGAGAACGGCAAGATCGCCGAAAGCCGTTTTGAGAACTACCACCGCATCCTGGAAAGCATGGCGCAGGTACAGGTAAAAACGCGTAAAAACTTTTCCTCGTCCGATGACTGATCATTAAGCTGAGCATCACGTCAGGCGCTGCCGGGCAGCGATGATGACGCAGCTTACGCGGATGCCATTTGGCGAGTTTTACGTATAGAAT
>NZ_VIFM01001003.1 GCF_006636215.1 Myxococcus llanfairpwllgwyngyllgogerychwyrndrobwllllantysiliogogogochensis
GTCAATGACCATTTCTCTGGTCGGTCTGAAATGAGCCTCATCCTGTCCCTCAGTTAACGGAATTACTGAAAGTTCTTTTCCGGTTAGAGTATCAATGACCGTCACTGAGCCGTCCAGAGTATTGCCGATATAAAGTCGCTCATGTTCCTCATCCAGTGCTGTGGCAAACCCAAGACGTGCGATTTTAACGGCAGATTTTGTTTTCAGAGTGGATGGTTCTAACTGATAAACAATTCCGTGGCCCTTATCTCTGTCGAATGAAGACGATGATGCTGCCCAGAGACTATTATTTTTGCCATCAAAAGACATTTCATACAGACCATTGCCGATATCACGAGTCAGGAATGTTGATTCAGCTATATCAGCCGCATACGCTGAACCAGTAAAC
>NZ_VIFM01001004.1 GCF_006636215.1 Myxococcus llanfairpwllgwyngyllgogerychwyrndrobwllllantysiliogogogochensis
ACCTCGTTCAATCCGTCGCCGGACTGGACCTACTGGGACACCACCAGCAAGCGCGCGTTTGCCACCCTGCAGCACGCCTTCAGCAACGGCTGGAAGTTCAGGATCGGCGCCACCCACGACCGCACCAACGCCGACGACAAGCTGTTCTATCCGTCCTACACCGCGTTCGACAAGGCCACCGGCACCGGCGTCACGCCGATGGCCGGCTTCTACAACACCGAGCGCAAGGTCGATGGCATCGATGGCTACATCGACGGCCCGTTCCAGCTGTTCGGCCGCGAGCACCAGTTCATGGCCGGCCTGAGCTACAACAAGCGCGAATTCGCCAACTACGGTGACTTCCAGATGGGTGGCCCCGGCACCGGCTGGAATCCCTTCAGCTCCTATC
>NZ_VIFM01000100.1 GCF_006636215.1 Myxococcus llanfairpwllgwyngyllgogerychwyrndrobwllllantysiliogogogochensis
GGGGTGGGGTGGGGAATTCCCGCGCGCGGCAACGCCGCGGCGACGGGAATGGGAACCACGTGTTGTTGCCGGTCAGTAGGAGGCTGCTCAGTTCTGGTGGCGGAGTCCCGTCAGGTCGTCGGGGTACTTGTCGACCGGGCAGCTCACGTTGCGAGGGGCGTCGCTCACTTCTTTACCCAGGCGCGTGCGCACCAGGTGCTCCACGAGGTCCACAGGGGCCGACGCGCGCCCGGAGGCCTGCGCGCCCACCAGGTCCTCGACAAGGTCCACAGGGGCCGACGCGCGCTCCTGGCGCGCGGAGGCCTGCGCGCCCACCGGGTCCTCCACGAGGTCCACAGGGGCCGACGCGCGCCCTGGCGCGCCTGGAGGCCTGCGCGCGCGCACCAGGTGCTCCACGAGGTCCACAGGGGCCGACGCGCGCCCTGGCGAGCCCGGAGGCCTGCGCGCCCACCAGGTCCTCGACAAGGTCCACAGGGGCCGACACGCGCCCTGGCGCGCCTGGAGGCCTGCGCGCCCACCAGGTCCTCGACAAGGTCAACAGGGGCCGACGCGCGCTCCTGGCGCGCGGAGGCCTGCGCGCCCACCGGGTCCTCCACGAGGTCTACAGGGGCCGACGCGCGCCCTGGCGCGCCTGGAGGCCTGCGCGCGCGCACCAGGTGCTCCACGAGGTCCACAGGGGCCGACGCGCGCCCCTGGCGCGCCCGGAGGTCTGCGCGCGCCGGCCAGGTCCTCCACGAGTTGCTCATCATACTCACCACCGGACAGTAGGGGGATGAGCTACTCGCCTACTGCAACGTCACTCAGCTCGAGGAAAAGATCGGCGGCGTCCTCGGAATCTGAGGCGGTCTTCGCCGTCCGGCGCGCCACCTTGACGGCCCTCCAGTATCGCAGGGAGGCCGCTACGGCTTCGGGCAACTCGGGAAGACCGATTGCCTCACCGTAGAGGCCAGCAATGCACGGCCGAAGGTCCTCGGCCGCAGAAGCAGGTGACTCGTCTTTGCAGGCCCTTGCGAAGTGGGCAAGTTGGGCAGAGCCGATACGGATGTTGAGGCAGCCGTCGAAGAGACTCTCGGGGGCTTCTCCGACCGTTGTTGCCCAGATGCTTGGCACCGAGAGAAGGCCGATGACAGGTCTCGCCGCAGATGTCGTCAACGTTGCGAGAGCTGCTTTGCCTGCTGACTGGCTGAGGGCATAGGTCGGCATGTGCCGGCCAGAAGTGTCAGCCACGAAGTTCGGCAAACCGCGACTGTGGACGCGGATGATGGCATGGACGAAGTCCGTGTCTCCGTAGAGGCTGCAGGACGCGATGAGGGCTAGTACGTCCACAGCGGCACCACCTCTCCTAGAACCTCCGTGACGGCCACCAGGCCAAAGTAGCGACCATCGAAGCTCATGGGGTGGTGACCGGCGGGGAGGAAGAATCCACGAGGAACGACGCCACAGAACCCAGCGGTGGGGAGTGGCCGGCCAGCCGAGTCGACGGTGCTGATGTCGCCATGGACAGCGCCGTTGATGCTGAGACGCCCGTTGCGGGTACACACCTCGTCACCTTCGACTGCTGCTGCCGGCTTGACGAGAACGGCTCCAGCGCGGAGGTAGTGGCGGTCCTCGACGATGCCGCGGACTGATGAAGGGACCGGGAACGCGACAACCATGCCGCGCTCAGGGAGCTGGGGGCTCGAGCGCCAGTAGAGACCCAGCGGCATGCTCGGCGTCTCGTTGATGATGACGTGGCTGCAGATACAGCACCCAAGCGCAACAAGGCCGAGCGCCGCAGTCCAGAGGATGAAGCATGTCCGCTGTGGGGTCATCGTGAAAGCAGGGAGGGGAGAACTTTGGCGGAGGGAAGCCGGCCACCTAGGACGGCCGCCACGCGGAGAAAAAAGGAGTCGGGGAGCTGCTCGACAGTGACGCCCTCTCTCTTGAGGTACTCAAAGAGTGAGCGCAGCCGGTCCACGCGCCCCCAGGTGTTGACCTCGATGAGCTTCGTCACGTCGGGGTACACCCCCGGGATGTGAAGGAGTTCCCCCTCGGCTCCAACAGTCCAGGTACGCAACACCCAGCACCGTGGTCGATGCTTCTGCACGACCAGGTACCCGACGATGGCGTTGGCGCCAAAGAGGGCGATGGGGCCATGGTGGCCCCTTCTCTGGGAGTACGGCGCGCCATAGAAGAGGCTACACGACAGGGTGGCCTCTTCCCTGAGCTGGATGGCGGTGACTTCGCTCACTGACGGCCTCTCGTTCCTGCTTCACCGTGCGAGTTCGGCGCCCCGGCTACGCCCTACAGCCCTCCGACGCTGCGTTTCGACTGCACGGATGTAGGCCTGCTCCTTGAGCTTGAGTTCGTCGTTCCAGTCCTTGCCGATGCTCGGCACGTCCCGGACAACCCGAATGCCGGGATTCGCGGTTGCCGCAATCTCGGTGATGGTGGCTGCAAGCTTGTCGCCGATGGCGTCCTTGTCGAACGCGGTGATGACGACGCCATGCGGCGGCATCTTCCGAATCATCTTCCCGATGAGCTCATGTTGATGGGGACTGAGGGCTCCTCCCGTCGACGCGTACCTGTGGTCGGGGCCACCTCGGAGCTGGTGGTAGCTGAAGGCATCAATCGTGGCCTCGGTGAAAGCGAGGGTGGTGTCAGTCACCTTCGCGTTGCTGGCCCATACGGCCTTGACGCCGCCCTTGGCGAAGCCCGTGTACCCGCGGTTCTTCACCTCGTAGCCAGAGATTCCCTCCACATCGCGGTGGAGGAAGATGGCGTTGCCACGCGAGTCTTCGCGCCACGTCCCCACGAAGCGAGAATCGGTCAGGGTCTCAGGACGGATTCCGCGGCCGTTGAGGTACAGCGACGTCGCGGGCTGGACCATCTGATTCACGCGCTTCTGGACACCCGGGCGATCCGCATCGGCAATCTCCAGGGCATGGACGTACTCGGGGAGGGGAGGCTTCGGGCGAGAGTCGCCGATGTAGCCGCGCAGCTCCTTGCGCACCTCACCGAGGGACCCCCGTCTGCGGCGTTGGCAGAAGTCGATAATCGTCCCGTTGTCATTGTCGTCGCGAACAGAGAAGTACACGTAGTGGCCGTCGCCGCCCCTCTTGATGATGACTTTGTCATCCGTGTCGGGGTGCCGCATGGTGACAGCGGCTCGACTCGACTCTTGCCGTGAGAAGGTGTAGCCGAGAGTCGCGGCGTACTCCGGCAGATTGATGTGGCTCTTGAAGCGCTCCAACTCGTTGTCGTCCATGGGGCCTCCAATCAGAGGTGCGTCTGCGAACTGCTGCGGTGGGGAAAGAGGGTGATGGTGGCGCGGCGAGTAGGGAGGCCGGCATGCAGTGCCTGCACCAGTTCCGCCGCCTCGGTGAGCACTCGAACGGTGCCAGCCACGTTCGAGCAACCTGCCTGCGCGGGGCTGCGCGCCATGAGGATTCCTGCCCCAGCCGCGATTGATTCGAGGTCGTGCCTGGCCTGTGAAGTCACCGAGTGAAGTTCAGCGAGTATTCCGCTGAGGGCAGGGCACTGGGCTGCCAGCTCCTCGAGGCGCGCGAGCGCCTGCAGGAGTTGCTGGACGGTGGAGATGAGGTCGAGCGGCGTCGCCATGCGGAGTCCCTCGCCCACGTCAGAAGGGGACATCCGCGTCATCCATCGGAGGCGGCTGACCGTCGCTCGCCGGTTCCTGCGTCGCCGCGCCCCTCGACCCGGTTCTCGTCGGGTCCGCGGACCTCTGGTCGGGGCGCTGCCCAAGGAACGTCACCTGTGTCGCGATGACTTCCGTGGTGAAATTCTTGCGGTTCTCCTTGTCGGTCCACTCCCGCGTTTGGAGCTGCCCTTCGACGAAGACCTGTCGGCCCTTCGTCAGGTGCTGATGGCAAAGCTCAGCGAGCTTTCCCCAGACGACAATGCGGTGCCACTCCGTGCGCTCCCGCTTCTCGCCGGCCTTATCCGTCCAGGTGTCCGTCGTCGCGAGCCGCATGTTCGCCACGGCCTTGCCGCCGGGAGTGGCCCGCAGCTCCGGGTCCGCGCCGAGGTTTCCAATCAACATGACCTTGTTGAGACCTTCCATCACATCCTCCTTGTGGTGACTCGGGTGCTTCAGGTGAGGGAGGGCTTGCGAGCGCCAGAAGTGGCAGTGCGCTTGCCCAGGCCCGATTTCCTCGGACGCTTCGCGCCGGGCCGCCCGGCACCGGGAGACGCCGGCTTGCCGTTCGCGTCCTCAACCGTCGCGCGGCAGATGCGGCAGCTCCAGAAGCGCCCCTTGCTGCCCTTGAAGGAGCGAAGGCTTCCAGCACAGGGCGGTTTGGGGCAGGGATAGGCGGCAGCGATGGCAAGAGGCCCCTGCCGGCGGCCTTCTTCCACCAAGGAGCGGAGGTGCTTCGTGACTCCCGCGAGGAAGTCCTCGAGCGTCAGTTTGCCGTCCCCTGCCTGGACACGCTGGAGGGCATCCTCCCAAAGCGCAGTCATGTCCGGCGTCGTGACGACATCCGGGAGGGCCTTGATGAGGGCACGCCCGGTGAGCGTCGAGATGACCGCCTTCCCCTTCTTCTCTACAAAGCTTCGCTTGAAGAGCGTCTCGAGAATGTTCGCGCGCGTGGCGGGTGTGCCGATACCGCGAGCATCCGGTGCGACGCCGGCCTGCACCTTCTGGAAGAGCTCCTTCAGCTTGGGGTTCCTGCAGTGCTTGCCGATGTTGATGATTGCCTCCGTCAACGTCCCTTCGGTGTAGGGCTTGGGAGGCTGCGTCTTGCGCTCGAGGATGGTGACGGGCGCGGCCTTCACCCTGTCCCCCTCATTGAGCTGAGGCAGGGTCGTCACCGCAGGTGCCGACGCCTCCCCGTCATCCGCATCGTCGGCCTGGCTGTTGCTCGCCGGCTGCAGCTTCCTCCAGCCCGGTAGGAGCGGCTGACGGCCCGTCACGCGGAAGTGTTCGCCGGCAACATCAATTTGAAGCTCGGCCTGGAGGTACTCATAGGGCGGGTAGAACTGCTGCAGGTAGCGCCGGGCGACGAGGTCGTAGACGCGCAGCTCCTGCTCAGTGAGTCCACTCGGCGGCGACTCCGCGGGCGTAGGGATGATGCCGAAGTGTGCCGTCACCTTTTTGTCGTTCCAGGCTCGCGAGCGGAGCGTGAAATCGGCTCCAGCGACATGGATGGAGAGGCCAGGAAGAACCCTCGCGACAGCCCTCGCGACTTGCGGGCCCTGGGCGTGATGGCTCTCCGGCAGATACGAGCAGTCACTCCTCGGGTAGGTCGTCAGGCGATGCGTCTCGTAGAGACTCTGCGCGATTTCGAGGACCTCCTTGGTCGAGAGTCCGAGCTGCCGGTTCGCATCAATCTGGAGGTCGGCGAGGGAGTAAGGGAGGGGAGCTGTCTCCAGGACCTTCTTCCGGCTCGCTCTCGTCACCTTGCCAAGCTGGCCTTCCGTCCGCGCCTGGACCTGCCGCGCCTTCTCCGTGCTGGTGAGTCGTCCTTCCTCATCGAGGAAGGGCGCATCCTCCTCGCGAGGGCGCCACTGGGCGTTGAAGGCCCCACCCTCTGCCGTCATCGTTCCCTGGATGGTGAAGAAGGGGCGCGGTTTGAAGTCCGCGATTTCGAGGTCCCGTTGAACGATGAGGCCCAGCACTGGCGTCTGCACACGCCCGACACTGAGAACACCGTCGTACCCACCCTGCTGCCCGAGTAGTGAGTAGAGACGCGTGAGGTTGAGGCCGAACAGCCAGTCTGCTCGCTGGCGCCCCAGGGCGGCCTCCGACTGCGACTTGAAGTCGGAGTTCGGCTGCAGCGCGCCGAAGGCGGCGCGAACGGCCTGAGGATTCTGGTCCCGCACCAGCACGCGGTCGACGGGACCTTGGTAGCCAACGAAGGTGAGGAGCTCGTCCACCAGCAGTTGCCCCTCACGGTCCGGGTCACCGGCATGGACGATGCGGTGAGCCTTCCGGATGAGCGCCGTGAGGCCCTTGACGAGGTCCTCGTTCTTCGGCACCAGGCGCCACTCATGCGGGACGATGGGCAACGGCCCCAGCTCCCACTGTTTGAGCGCCTCCGAGTACGCCTCCGGTGGCGCCATCTCCAGGATGTGGCCGACGCACCAGGCCACTACATCCCCGTTCGCAAGAAGGAGGGAGTTCCCCTGGCGGCGGTGCTGCGGGTCGAGGGCCTCAGCAATCGCACGTGCGAGCGATGGCTTCTCAGCAATGATGAGGGCCATGTGATGTGGTCTCCTATGACATGATGTCGGTATTTCTATAGCAGCACAAGTTGCGTACTACAATGGTATTGCAGCCTCCCGAGAAACGAGAGAGGGGCCGGCCCGCGCGGTGCGGACCGGCCCCTCGTCGCTTCGGCCTTCGGCGGAGTGCGCTACTCGGTCGGGTAGGGCGACAGGTAGAGGTCCTTGGAGACCAGGACATTCACCTTGAAGCCCGGGCGGACTGTAATCGTGGGCTGCACGTCCATGTTCTTCTGCGTCAGCCGCTGGCCAGCGGAATTGATGGCCTGAGCTCCACCTGCCGCCCATTGCTGCGGAAGCGAAGGGTTGATGCCACCAACCCCCGTTGCCGCCTGCGTGACGGCGGACAGCATGGTGGAGAGAACAACGCCGGTGGCCATGCGCCCCCAGTGGTTGTTCACGTCGTCGGCAACCCCACTGTACCCCTGGGTGTCAACCCCAGGCATGCACTCGAGGTCCACGCTGGACCCGTCCGGTCGAATCAGCCGGTCCCAGCACAGCAACACCCGCTCCTGGCCGTACGCCACCATCGAGTCGTACTTGGCGAGGACAGTGGTGCCCTGAGGAATCATGACGGCCGTGCCGTGGACGGAGTCATAGACGTGCGAGGTCACCTGCCCCTTGATGAGCCCCGGCAGGTCGCTGTTGATGCCGGTAATCAAGGTCACCGGAATCAGGGTCCCCGCCTGGACAACAGGGCCGGGAGGCGCGCGTGTCATTGCCTTCCCGACGTTGCTGCTGCGGCTCTCGACAAACGCAATCTTCCTCCCCTGGAGGTTCGGGTCCTCGCCCGCACCAGCGCCCTGAGCAGCACTGCCACCTCCCTGTGCTGCACCTCCATGCGATGCACCGCCCAGCATGGGCAGCGATGAGCCTCCAGTGGACTCTTCACCCCCTCCGCCACCAGCGAAGAACAAGTCGCTGCTCCGCGCCTGAAGGTCCTGCTCAAGTTGCAGCTCCGCCTGCCGCTGTTGCTCAGGAGTGCCGGCCTGCGCGCTCACCACACCGCGGAGCGGCCCGCCCGATTGCCCTGGGGGCAACACGAGCGGCTCCTTGACGGCCACGGCGAGCGGCAGAGGACGACCTGGTTGCTCGAGGTCAATGTCCGGAGGGGCTGGTGGGAGTGCTGGAACGTCCGGCGCGGCCCGGATGACGTCCGGCAACGCGGGGGCTGCCGTCGGCGTCTCCGGCAGGGGTTTGCCGGGTGTCTGCCCTCCAGAGGCCGTTACCAGCGAGGGCTTCACCTCCCCCGCGGCAGCCTCCGCCCGCGCGGGCTCCTCGAGGACAGCCGAGATTGCCGCCAACAGGCCTATGCCCACGATGGCGGCGAGAGCGAGCAAAGGGCCCTTTCGAATCGCTCGGCCTCTCTTGCGGGGAAGCCGGAGTCGCTCGTCGTCCGGAGAAACCTTGCTCTTGTGGACGTCGGTGAGGCCCAGTCCGGGACTCGCCCTGCCGTTGACAGTAGGAAGAGGAAGAACCTTGCCACCCGATGAGGACTTCGGCTCGGGTTGGGGGAGTGGGCGTTGCGCAGTGTTGGCCATTGCGTCCTCAGTTCTCAGTCGCCTTGCGGATGATGCGGACCACGTCCTGGTCCTGCTGGCCCAGGCGCAGTTCCGCGGCATCGAAGAGCCGGTCCACCTCGTAGACGTTCTGACGAATCCGGTAGTTCGCCATCTCCGGCTCGTTGTCTCGGCTCAGGACGAAGAGGGCCGGCGCCTCGCGGTTCACCATCGACGCGGGGAACGAGATGTACGTCTTGCGGCCATCATCGAATGCCTTGAGAGGCTTCCAGGCAGGATTGCCGCGAAGCACCTCGACTCGATACCCGAAGTTCGCATTAGCCACGTCGACCGCCGGCATCGGTGGCGGCTTGGGGGCCGCCATGGCGATGGAGCCCTGAGCTGGGTCCCCAATCAACTCCGACTCTTCCGGCGGGTACATCCACTGGACCGCCACCATGTACGTCTCGGGGTACGACTTCAGTTCCAGCCGGTAGGTTCGCTTGTTGGTGTTGATGGACAGGGTGGTGTGGAGGTCCTCGCGGAGCGGCCGCACGTAGACGTGCCAGACGTCTTGCCCCCCTTCGGCTCCCTTGGCCACCCCTGCCTTCCACCTCGCGGTGTCGCCAGCCACGGGCTTGCCGATAATCTGCTCACCGGCCTGGAGCTGGATGTCGGTGACACAGCACGGTGCCGCGTAGACCTGGTAGAGGGCTCCAGGTTCGTAGGTGTACTGCATGATTGCATTGAAGTAGCCCGATGCCTCTGGGCCCTGCGTCGCGCGGCGAGTGGCGGCCTCGACAACGGCTTCAGGCCGCTGAGGAGTAGCCGACCTGCTCGAGCTCGACTCCGGCAACTTGCGAATCTGAGGTTGGGCAACCTGCGGTGAAGTCACCTGAGGCGCTGAGACTGGCTCAACGATGGGTTTGGCGGGCACGTACGTTTCCGGCGCCGGCCGAGCGGCCGACGACGTGGCGCACGCAACGGTGGTGGCACACAGAGTGAGGTACAGCAAGCAGCGAGGGTTGTGCATGACGTTGTTGCTCCTCTTCTTCACTTGAGGCGGTCCCAATGAAATTCCTCGACGAGCAGCCCGAGCGGATTCACCGCCAGCTGCATCTCTGACTCGACGGGGTGCTGGGCGACCGTGAACATTCCGCGCCACAGCACTTCGTCGCGCGGATTGCCGCGCTCGTCCCACGTCGTCTCGCGCCAGTCGACTTGCCATGTGCCATTCGACACCTGGACCATCGACTTCACTTCGACGGTCACTCGCTCCTTGGCTGACCGCGCGATGGGGTTGTTCTCACGCGCGTACTGCGTCAACGCCACCTGTGCCGTGCGGGAGGCGAGCAACCAGGCCTCTTCCCAGTTGCGCTTCACCACCGCGGTGTCCGCCGAGATGCCTCGGATTGCCGCGAGGAAGCGCCGGAGATGAAACTTGATGACGGCATCGGTCGGCTTGTACTGCTCAACGGCCGTGCCGACCGGGCCGCGATAGGCGGCGGCACCGACCTGGTCGACTTCGATGATGTGCGGGACGAAGCGCGGCCGAGAGCCGAGGTAGATGACGCCTGCCACGGCGACGAGCGCAATGGCGATAGCCCCGAATGTGGCGTGACGCCAGTTGGCGGCCTGCACGCGCGCATTGCCAATTCGGTCGTCCCACTCCTTCGCAGCTCTCTTGAAGGGCGTGTCGATGGGACCGCTGGGGGCGTAGTTGGGTGGTGGTTGAGCCATGGGAGTCTCACGAACCCTTCTTGCGGTCCGGATTCACCGGGGAAGGGGGAGGGGGAAGGGAATTGAGCTGCTTGGCCGCATCTGCCGCCCAGGCAGGAGCTTCCGCGGCACCAGGTGAGCGGCCAGCAGCGTCACCAGCCCCAGGAGCTGTTGAGGTGGAGTCCTTCGCGCCCGGCATCTCCGGGAATGACGTGGGAGGTGTGGAGGAGGACGGCTCGCTTGGAGAGGTCCCTGGAGCCTCCGGGGATGGATTGAGCGCCTCAATCGCGGCGAGCTGACCGCGCCGAAAGCGCTCCATCATGGGCGAGGCGGCCCCATCAGCTGTTCCCGCCACGCCGTTGACGAGTGCGCCCTGCGCGGCCTTGACCGCGCCCCCAATGCCTCCGGTGAGGCGGGAGCCGAGACTCCCACCTTCGGAGGAGGCCGCGCCCATCTTCGCGCCCTGCGCGAGGACACCCGCAGTCGTCATCGCCCCGCCACCAATCGCCCCAGCGAGCGACTTGACGCCCTCTACAATGCTCGCGCCCTCGCCCGCCTTGGCAGCGTTCTGGCCTGCAGCAGCAGCCGTGTTGGCCGTGTCAGCGGCACTCAGGGAGGGGGCGCCTCCGAGCCACCCTGAGGCAATCTGCGGCGCCTTCCAGAAGAGAAAGGCCAGGGCCCCGACGGTCAACATCATCGCGGTGAGCTCGTTGTAGGTAATCACATCCTTGGAGAAGCGGAGGTTCTTGAGGAGGGGCTCCACGACGCCAACCACGATAGCCAGGGTCATCATCTTGAAGGCACTCGACACGACGCCACCAATGGCCTTCTCCGCGATGAAGGCCGTTGGCCGGAAGATTCCAAAGGGCATCGCGACACCGGCGAGACACATCCACAGGTAGTGCTCAATCACGGCGAAGAAGACCTGAATCGCCATGACGATGAAGCAGACGATAAGGGCCAAGTAGGCGAGTCCGAAGACAATCGACTCTCCCAGTGCGTCAACGAAGGAGCGATCCCCCAGCTGTGCCGCTAGCGTTGCAGTCGCATCAAGTCCGTAGGCCGCAATCGTCGATGGGTCGAACATCAGCGACTCATCGCCTCCTCTGCCAACGGCGACGAAACCGAGGCGAATCAGCGAGGTAACGAACGCATGGACAAGGGTCGGGTAGCTCTGAATCACCCATGCCCAGCCGCCGAGGAAGAGCACCTTCTTGAAGCCGTCCGAAAGGCCCTTGCCACCCCCGGCGAAGTAGAGGCCAAAGAGAGTGACTTCGATGACAGAGAGGGTTATCGCGACGGCGAAGATGAAGGGCCTCAAGCGTTCATGCGCTGAGCCGAATATGTCGATGAAGTTATTGAGGGCCTGCGTTAACGCATTGAACTCCATGGTTGGTCACCTCATCCGAACTTCGGGAAGGCCCTTTCTCACCTCGGGCTTGGGACCTCGCTCCTGGTAGCCCTCGAGGCGCCGGCGGCGTGTCTCCTCGGCCCTCTGCTTCTCGGCTGCGGCATTCGCGGCCATCGTGTTCGTCACCCGCTCGGATGCGTCCAGGTGCTGAATCAGAGCGCCGAGCTGGTTCTGCATCACCGCCAGCATCTGAAGAATCGACTGCAGTTGGCGCACTTCACCGTCGGCCGTTGAAGAGCGCGAAAGAATCGCTTGCGCTGATTCGCTGTTGGCCTGCTGCACCTGAGTGACCTTCATCTGGAGCTGGCGGGCCGCCGTGACTGTCGAGTTTATTTGCTGCAACCACCCCCCGTACTGCGCTGCGAACTCCGAGAAGCGAACCTGCGTGAGGTCTCGGTTGGCGGTGAGCGCCTCGAACTGCCGGTCGACGGACCCAACCGTCTGCTGGATGGATTCGATGCTCTGGTTCGTCTGTAAGAGCAACTGCTGCACCCGGCCGAAATCCCCCTGCGACAACATCTTGGCCGAGTTCAGGGTGGACTCCAGCTGGGCCTTCGTCGTCAGCAACTGCTGCGTCATCGTGTACCCCTGCATCAGGGTCTCAACGAGAAGGCCGCTGAGGACGGCGACATCACCGCCGAAGAGGTCCGCTCGAGCGGGGCCAGGCCGGACCAAGCACAGGATGAGGGCGACGGCTGCGATGCGGCAGGGCAGGGAGGAGGGCGCGAAGTTCATGCGACGCTTCTTTCAGTTGAGGTGTGGTTGCGGAGCAGGTCCGCGGCCCAGTCGAGCTTTCGGTGGCGCAGCATCAACTCTGCGCGTTCGGTCGGCCGCGCTGGTCGGTGAGCTGCGACGGTGTCGAGAAACTTCTGGTCATCCGCGCCCGACATGCCTGCAAACGTCAGGGCAACAGGCCCCAGATCGAGCTGGAACAGTCGCCGGTTGCTTCCACAGGTGGCGAAGTAGTCGCGCTTGGGCAACGCGTTCGCGAGCGTCTGGAGGTCCCTCTGGGCGAGTCCGCATTCTCGGTAGGTGGCGGACCGCATCGGGTCGAGAGCACGCGGGTCCGGCAGGAACACCTTGGTCGCGCAATTCGAGAGGATGGTGTTGACCAGGTCTTTGTTCTTCATCATGTCGTCGACCTCCTGGGTCGCGAACACGACGAAGACGTTCTTCTTACGCAAGGTCTTCAGCCAGTCTTCCAGCTTCCGGGCCCAGTACGGGTGGCGAAACATGAGCCACGCTTCATCGAGTACCACCAATGTTGCTCGCCCATCGAAGCGAGCCTCGATTCGATGAAACAGGTACTGGAGAGCGGGCACCACCGCGGCATCACCAAGCTTCATCAGGTGGCCCATCTCGAACATCGTCCACGTGCTGCGCTGCAGCTCATCGCGGTTGCCGTCGAAGATTTGCCCGTAGTTGCCCTCCTTCGTGTACGGCCGAAGGGCTGCCCTGAGGTCCTTGCGGTGAGTGCCAAGGAGGTCCGCGAACTGCGACATGGTGCGGAGGCTCACCGGCATCGTGGCTACGTTGTTGAGCGACTCGTCTACGGCCTTCTTCACGTCGGAGCCGACGTTCACGCCCTGGAGCTCGAGCATGGTCGCGATGAAGTCGGCAGCGAAGATGCGGTCCGCACGGGTCTCCAGCGCGGCGAGCGGCTGCCACGACATGGGAGCGTTGGGGTTCCCGGGCTCGTAGATGGCGCCGCTCATTGCGAGGGTGGCGGCCCGTGCCGAACGGTCCTTGTCGAAGATGAAGACCTGGGCACCCGGGTACTTCGTCCATTCGAGCGCGAGCGCGGCAAGGAGCGTCGACTTGCCGGCCCCACTTGGGCCGATGACGGCGGCATGGCCCAGGTCTCGCTCGTTCAAGTTGAAGGAGAAGGGGCTCGTCCCGCCGGAGCAGAAGATGTTGGGAGCTCCAACGCCGGTGACGGCGCGGAGGTGCTCGTTCACCGCGGCGCCGGTCCACGGGGCTGAGAGGGGGATGAGGTGCGCGACGTTGAGGGTGTGCAGAAGCGGCCTCCGCACATTGCGGTAGACCTCTCCCGGCAAACTCCCCAGCCAGGCGTCGCGCGAGTTCAGTGCAGTCTCATCGATGAGACTGAAACCAAGGGATTGGACCCCCTGGCGGAGTGTGGCGAGCTTCTCACGCGCGAGCGTGAGGTCCTTGTCCCAGCAGGTGAGCGTTGCGGTGTAGAACCCGTATGCAACAGCGCCCGAGCCGTGGAGGCGCTGTGCCGTCTTCGCATCATCGGCAGTGTCGACTGCCGAGTCATTCTGGTGGACGGACTCTTCCTTGGTGAGAAAGCCCAAGGCGAGCGAGCGCAGCCCCTGCCTCTTCTTGAACCAAGACTTCTTGAACTTGTCGAGTTCAGCGTCCGCCTCCTCCTTGTCGAGGCAGATGAACCGAGTGACCCACCGATACTCAATCTGTGCCGCGTTGAGGGCCTCCAGAAGCAGGGGGAGCCCTTCGAGTGGGAATCCAACGAATGTGGCCGTTGGAATGAAGTAGTCCCCCAACATCGGGACGTCCCCACTCGTGAACGGGGAATCCGGGAGAAGGGCATCCAGGTACATCGGCGTCTCTGGGACGGCGACAGGATGCCGATGCATCGAAATCGTGCTCTTGAGGTACGTGAGCGTTTTCGCGTCGTCGAGCTCGTCGACGTGCGCGACCGCTGTCGAGAGGAGCCCGGCGATTTCCCGAACGGTGTCGGTGAAGTACGCCAGGTCCTCGTCGATGGAGAGACCCGTGGTCGCTTCATTGGTGGGGTCGTCGTAAAGCAATGCCTCCAGTCGCTTCTGGTGGGTCGCTGGGAGCTGGTAGGTGAACGTCAAGAAGTACCGAGAATCGAAGTGAGCGAAATCCCGGTATGCCTCCCGCCGCTCGAAGTCGATGAGCACTCCGACCGGACTGCTCCACTTTGGTGCTGGAGGGACGCTGAGTTTCAGGCGCTGGGCTTCGATGTGGTAGGCCCAGCCGGAGCCGAGCCGTTTCAAGGCGTTGTTGATACGAGCAGCCGCAGTGATTCGTTCGGGATGCCCCGCTGACTCCAAATCGTGGCCACGAAATGAGAAAGTCTTCTGCAGGAGGCCGTCCTTCTGCAGGACAACTCCAGGCGCGACGAGCGCAACCCAGGGCAGCATGTCCGGCAGTCGGTCGGTCGGCTGGCGATACTCGCGGAGATTGAACATGGGTGTATTCAGGGGTCGAGTCGCCGGCGTCCACGTGCGGCCCGCCGTGCGACATCGAAGAAATACGGGTCAACCTTGGTGAGCCAGGCGAATCCGGCATGAAGGCCGACGCTGAGAATCAGCACCCACCAGACCCTCGCGCCCAGCACGAATCCCGCCGTCGTCACCCACAGCATCTTCGCGAGCTGCTCAGGCAGCCCGGCGATGCTCCTCGGCAGGAGGAGACTCTGGTGGATGGGCGCTCGCCCGTCGTTCTCGGCGGGGGTCACACCAGAGCCCCGCCAGAGAAGCCCAGCATGGGCAGCCCCCACGCGCTGGCGTTGAACGCAATCGAGAGGCCGAAGCCAATCTGCGCGGCTCTCTTCATCCAGCCCCCCCCGCCCTCTGATTGGGCGATGGAGAAGCCGAAGAAGAGGATGACGATTCCGCCCGCGATCTTCGCGAACGGCCCGGTGATGCTCCGAGAAATCTGCTCGAGCGGTCCCTCCCAAGGCATGCCGGCGGACGCAGCGAAGGCGTCGGCCGGGAGCATGCAGAAAACCAGGAGGAGCACGAGCAACACGACGTACGGAACGCGATTCAGGCGCATGGCTGTCATTCTATGGAATCACAACTCCGGACACACGTCCGCCTTGAGGCATTCAAGAGGGGCGCCGGCTGTGACACCATAGCATGACAGACAGAGACCTACAACCGCACCGCGCCGCGTGTCGTCAGAGGGGCGCTGACACGACGATGGAGCACGACTCGGGGCTCAGTTCGTGCCACCGGTGACGCAGGAAATACACCAGGAGTGCGCCTTCACGCTCATCCCCAGCACGAATCTCCCCCTCCTCGAGCAGCTCCCCATCATCGAGGACCCGGTAGAGTCCTCCTGCGACTGTTGGTGCAATCTCCGCCGTCAGCATTTCGCCTCCGTGTCTGCAATTCCATAACATTGCGGCGAGACATTCGCAAGGCGGCGCGACGGCACTGAGTCAAGAAATTTCGCCGGCTCTCTTCCTACTGCCCCTTCCGTCGACGAGCGGCCTCTTCAAGCCGCTTCCCGAAGACGGCCAACGCCTCGCCCTTGGTCCGCGGAATGCCACTTCGCCCGGTGCAGTCGCAGCCCTCCAAAGGGCACAGGGCAACCTCGCCCGGCGGCCTCGCCGCCTCCCACGCGGCATAGAGACTCCGGACTCGAGGACCGATGAGGAGCTCGAAGTTCGCTTCGATTTCTTTTCGGAGATCGGGGCGGCCCCGGGCCGCCTTCCACTCGTTGGGATAGGCCTCGGAGGCCACGAGGGCAGGGCTCCACTTTTTCACCCGCCCGGAAAGAACGACTTCCACAGGATCTCCGAGATTGTTCATCACCCAGAACCGGCGCGGCTTCCCCCCCTCTTCAACGTTGTGCCGTTTCCAGCACCGCTCGACTTCTTTCTCCAGGGCGGTGGGAGGCCGTGTTGACACCGGGGCGGGTGGTGTCTCGGCAGGGGGCGGCGAAAAGGCGCCCTTCCCGGATAGCCCTGCGTGTTGTGCGGTGCTGCGGCTCGGGTTGTCGAGAGGAGGGGTAAGGGTGCTGCGGTTCGTGGGAAGGGCGGTGCGGAATTGGACTTCCGGCACTGGGGGAGGTTTGGTGCTGCCTGTGTTGGCGACTGCGGCCAAAGGCCGCTCCACTGAGCTGTTCGCTCGTGAGTTATCCACAGGCCCCGCAACTACAAAAGAGAACATCCTTTGGGGTTGAGGTTCCTCAACTGGTGTCGGGTGACTTGGAAGAAGTCGCTTGGCGGCGTGTCGGCACACCTTTTTCGTGAGGTCGAACACCTCGCCGAGGATGCCCGTCAGCACCCTGGCCCGAGTCCCTCTGAGCCGCGCCTTGCGACGGCCCAAGTCGTCCCAGGTGATGCCGCGGGCGTCGAGCCAGGCCGCACCAGCAGGCGTGAGGTAGGTGATGCCGTGGGTGTTGACCCGTGCGCGCTCAACGCCGTCCTTCGTCACGATGGAGGCGCAGCGCTGGTCCGCCGGCCTGTTGGCGGTGACGTCCGCGACACGGCGAAGCGGGGCATAGTGGCGAATGAGGCCCAGCGTGTCGCCGAGCTCCAGGGCATCGCAGATGGTGGACTTGTCCCGGCCGATGGCCTTCGCCTTGAACCGCAGGGGGACCTGGACCCCAACGCCACAGAGGGCTCGGCGGTCACCAGGCGAGTAGCGGCGCGCCGCTGGAAGGCCGTGGAAGGGGCGGAGGAGGGCCATCAGGGCGCCCAGCGTGGGCGTCACCTTCTCGGATGCCTCCCATTGGTCGAGCTCCGCGACGTGCCGTTCCGCGAGGCCGTTGAGGCGACCAAGGACCTTCGCGAAGTCGGCCTCAACGACGTAGCTGCGTGGGCTGCAGAGTTCATCAGCCCGGAGTCCCGTCAGGACTCCCTTCTCAGCGTGAGCTTGAGCCCTGGCCCTGCGGGCCGCCTTCACGTCCTCGTCGAGCCTCGCGCTGTCCTCTGGCGTCCAGGGGATGTCACAGCCAACAGGCCGGTGGACCAGCGCTGACAGCTCCCCCTCCTGCGCGTGCGTCCTGCGCCCAACGAGGTCGAGGCGGAGCTGCTGCGCCAGGTCGCCGATAGAACGCGGCCCGCCAGTCCCCAAAGCACCCCGGCTCGGGGCTGTAGGGAAGGAGGCTCGGCGTTGGTCGGACGACGTTGGAAAATCAGGGGGTTGGCGAGTGTACATGCGGCACGCGCGCGCAACTCGACAACCCGGGCCAACCACGCTAGCTTCAGCGCCGGTCGTCCAGGTTGTTGGGCGCACCAGTAGCGGCCGGGTTCAAACGGCGGCTACGACAGGGATGGTGAGGCCCCCCCGGCGCGAACCGATAGAGGGGCTTCTCAAGGTTCAAAGGGCTGTCAGCGTTGGCGCGCTGGCAGCCTTTCCTCTTTCTGGACGCTGCGAGAGCTACATGGCCTGCCTCACTCGTGAGGTTTGGAGTGTTGATCCACGTCGGGGGTGATCGGAAGGCCGATCAGCATCCCCCTGTCGGATTAGCCGAAGATGATCCCAACGGTGATGGGCACCCGGAACTCCACCTGGCCTAGATCCGCAGGGTTGGTGGTGACGCCGAGCCCCACCGAAGTCGTCAACCAGTTGCGGAACCGGTACTCCAACCCGAGCTGCAGGCCCGCTGCCGGGCTCACCTTGGAGACGTCAGGGAACGCCGCGCCGAGCTCGGTGTTGGAGACCAGGTGCACCAGGTGGTGGTGGCGACGGTACTGCCCGCCCAGCTCGAGCTGCGCGAACGGTGCCCAGGCCGCGCCGGTGTCGTAGCGGTAGTGCGCCACCAGGCCGAAGGACAACCCGAGCAGGTCCTGCTGGAGGTCCCCCAGCGGCCGACTCCCGCTGGGGAGCGTCACCCGCGTGCCCGCATACGTCACGTTGCTTGCGCCCTGAATGCCGACGGACGCTCCGAGGTGGAGCTCGTCGGTGAGGCCATAGTAGGCGGTGACGCCGATGCCTCCCCCGGCCGCCGATGCAGAGGCAGCCCCCTCCAGCGGGTCCTCGAGCCGCAAGAGACTCGGTCCCCCGCTGAGGAGTACGTAAATCTCGCGGCTGTCGGCACTGCTGGTAACCGGAGCCAGACCCACCAGCATGAGGAGGGGACGGAGGAAGCGCATCGGAACATCTCCAGGTTGGACGCTAGGGAGCGGAAGAGGTGAGCGTGAGTGGTGCAGGGATGGCGAGCGGGTAGAGCTTCTGCGTCGTCCCGCCTGATTCGACGTGGTTGTAGAAACCGCGAACACGGTTCACCGGAAACGGCTCCGTCCCCGAGTAGGGCTCGCACGTACCGCTCGTTCGGAGGACAGCCGCGGGGAGAAACTCCTCGTCCCGCTCTGCCTCTACCCGGTACGCGGTATCACCACCGGCGACGAGCCATCCCTCCGTGAAGTCTTCGCGGATGAACGACCCCCTTCCCGTGCAAGGCGGCGTCGAGTCGAAGTAGATCTCGACCTGCGGGGCGACACGCCCCGTCCGAAGATTGCGAGTAACCCACAGCCTCTCGGTCCGTGTTCCATCACCGCTGACGGGGTACGTCTCAAGCAGCGTGACGTTGCCCTCCGAGAGCCCATAGGAAGGGCCGAGCGTGGTGCCGCCGGGCTGTGTCACCACCACCAACGGTCCGCCAGGTTCACCAGCTGCCCCCGGAGCGCCCTGCGGCCCCTGAGGGCCTTGGGCTCCCTGAGGGCCTTGGGCCCCTGGAAGGCCGCGCGGACCCGGCGCCCCACTCGCCCCATCATCTCCAGTGCAAGCAATGAGCGCTGAAGCAGCAGTGAGAAGCAGGGCATGACGAACAGCTCGAACAGCTCGCATGGAATCACCTTTCGGATAGCTCGGCCCTTCAATTAGCCGAGAGGTCAACAGCCTTCGAAACTACGCCCGTCTTGATGACACGGGGAGCACCGACAGCGGGAAACACGTCACCACCAGCTACGTGCGTGGTGACGGCATTGACGTTGTAGGTCAGCGCCACGTCCAGCAGCGCTGAGTTGAGCGTACGGACGAACAGCCTGCGGTCGTTGGTGGCCATGTACTGGGTCACACCGTCGAACCGGCAAGTACTCGTCTTCCGGGTGCTGTAGCCAATGCCGTAGACGTACTCGTAGTGGTCCCCTACAGCCGTGAGAGTCGGCAGCGGCGCCGAGCGTCCCCTTGGGACGACCACGTACAGCACAATCTCGCCGGGCGTTGTCCCTGTTGCAGCCGGAACACGCCATGCAGCGCGTCCACTCAAGGTGTAGCCCGACGGAGCTCGGGACGACTCGTACTCTCCACCCAGTGGCTGAGGTGAGCCGTAGCCGATGCTGTCCCAGTGGCCGTATTGCCCGACAATTGAGACAGTCGAAGGAGAGCCCGCATCACATGTCCACTGCTGCGTTGAACCCATGGGGTGCAGTGGATAAGTTTCCGGGATTCCATCCGAGACAGAGCAGGGATACGGCGGCCGGGTGCCACCGCTCGTAGCACATAAACCGTAGGCCCCCGAGAGGTCCCATTCGTAGCTCGCGGCAAAGCTAAACCCATCTGCGACACGGGTTCCTGTTGCATCAGGGCGAGCCTCGGTCGACCAGGCCTCGACAACCTTCCAGGCCCCTGGCTGGGACTGGGTGATGTTGACGACCATCGGCACCGAGTGAGGGTTCCGAACATGGAATCGGGCGATCCGCATCACGCTCGTTCCCTCGAACGCAAGTGTCTCCGGTGCCCACAGGTCGGCATAGGGGAAATGGCCCGAAACGCGGTACCCGTAGGGGCTCTTCAAGTCACGAGCCGATGGATAGGCCGTCTGCTCGGCAATCGAGAGCGTGGGTGTCACCAAGTGAAGCGTCAAATTCACAGGGGGGGCACTACCAATGTTTCCGGCGGCGTCGCGCGCTGTCACTGTCACCTTCAATGTGACAGGCGATGTCACTGCGTTCCGGAGCCCGGGAATGGTGTCAGTGGTGATGGGAAGTGCGTAGGTGCGGTCTCCCTGTGAGGACCGAAGCTTCCAGTCCAGGAGGTTGCCAGTACTCGTCGCCGGTGAACCGCAGCCGGTGCAAGAGATGGAGTACGTGACCAAATTGATTGGCGCCTCAGTCGCAGTTTCCAGCACCGAGAATCCAAGCCACGGAGTGTTGCCCTTGAGTGCTTCGAGGTCAGCTGCGGTGAGCGGACCTGGTGACAGGCGGGTGACCGACTTGTAGAGGATGCCTCCCTCACCAATAGCTTCTTCGACGCTATTGAGGCCGGTGTACTGCACTGGCATGACGGGGACGCCCGTCGCGGACTCCGCATGGGCGATGTCGCGCTCCGAGCGATACACGCCACCTTCCCGGCCGCTGAGCAGTTGGACGACAGGAGGCTTGGTATCCCGCACCACCGTCGGAGTGAGGACGTATGGATTCACTCCTCTCGTCGCGCCCGAGTTCCGCGGGGCCGCCACGTCCTCGGCCCAAAGGACGTAGCTCACCTTGCCCTCACCCTCGACTGGCATCGTCACTTGGAACGCTCGCGAGGACGACTCGTACACACCAGCGACACGTTCCGTCGGCTTCGTGGCGAGCCGTCCGAAGACCCTGTCGACCCCCGCGGAGACATCGACTGCGGACACCAGGAAGGTGACGGTGTTGGAGTTCGTCGCCGCTGTAGGGGGCTGCCAGAAGCTGAGGACGGGGGGAGTCCGGTCGACACGAACGGAGATCTCCTGACGCACGCAATGGCCCACCAGGTCACAGGCGCTGAAGGTTGCAGGGAAAATACCATCGGCGGGCGAGGCGGGAGGAGCCCACGAGCCCAGGAGCTCAGCGCCGCCTGTGAAGGTCGCACCCTCGAGCCCTGCCACCGCGTGCTGGCCAATACCGGCCTCATCCACAGCGTATGAGGCCAGCGGGAGGACGCCGCTGTAGCAAATGCTCTCGACGGGTGCTTCGACCTCGAGGGTCGGCGCCGTGTTGTCCACCGTCACGACGTACTCGTGCTCGGCGGTATTGCCCGAGAAGTCCGTCGCCTTCGCGACGAGCGTCAACGGTCCATCCTGGTCCGTCTTCCACGTTCCCTCGTAGCGATAGGCCGAGTTTCCCTGGGGCACAGGCGGCATCGGCGCATTCGCAATCATCACCTCAAGGGACTTCATCCCCGACGGGTCATTCGCCAACGCCTGGACCTGGAGCACCCCGCCAACGAGGTTCTTTTCTCCTACTGCCTGAACGGGGCCTTCGGCGCCTTCGAGCGTGAAGCGGACGTTCCAGGACACGGTCGGCGGGGTGTTGTCGAATCCCGACTGGCCGGGAGTCCGAAAGATTCGTGGGTTGCTGCCGCGCGACAAGTCGTCCTGGAGTTGGCGAGCATCTGCCGGGGCGAACGTGGCGGTGTTGCGGTCGGAAGTCAGCCACCCCTCAATGGCGCGTGCGAGGCGCACCCGGGGGATGCTGCTGTCGAGACGCGTCGCGGTGGTCCCAGCGGAGCGAATCTCCATGCCAGGGGGAAGCACGAGCGGCTGTGCCACATCCCCATCAAAGTAGCCGTCGTACGCCAGGTCATCGTAGAGCGCAGAGAGAAGGGTGAGCGACTGAACCCGCGCCGCGGGCGTCAGCCCTGCGGCATCCGAGATACCGCGGGCCTGAAGCGACAGTGCCGCAGTGATGAGGCCGGCCTTCGCGGCGTCATCGAGAATCGGCACGGCCTCGGTGGTGAGGTCGGCGGGAACGACGCGAGACCAGTCGAGAGCTCCGAAGTGATTGTTGAGGTGCCCAGATGCCTCACGATGGGCCTGGACAATGTCCTGGTGCTCCACCCGTGCGTAGTAGAGCGAGAGTCCAGCCGTGAGGTGCGTGACGACATTCACGGCGACGTCCGTGAGGTGAGTTCCCGCCGTGAAGGACGGGACCAAGGCCGTCAGTTCTGTCGTGCCGAGCGAAACAGGAGTAGCGGAGGCCTCATCCACGAAGCTGCCCCCGGTGACAACGACGAGGAATGGGCCTTCCTCAATGCCGACGTCCACGTGGTAACCGCCGGCGTCGTCAGTGGCGCCCCGGCCGACCTCGGCACCGCGCTCGGTGCCGAGCAGGCGGAAGACACGGACGTCGGCCTTCGCGACGGGGCCTTTGACGACGACACCGGTGAGTGTGCCGCCCGGACCGGACGGGAGTTCGGTACCAGTGCAGGCGGCGCCGAGCGCCGCGAAGAAGAGGAGAAGTGTAACCCGCTGCAGACTCATGACGAACACCCCCGGGGGCCAAGACCTGTACTGTCATAGCATGACAGCCAGGGGCCTCAACAGTGAAGTGCTTGAGATGAGGCTCGGCACCCGTTCCTGACTCGGATAGCAAGGAAGGTGCCGCAGCAACCACGACTTCTAGTCGTAGTAGAAGTCACTGGGGAGCTTGATGGCCTGAAGTGCTCGGTTCCGTTTGTCGATGCGCTGACGGCACGCGATGAACCACATCGTGCTGCCAACGAGGAAGAGCACCAGTGGCACTGGCTCTCCGTCCTTGGTCAGCACCGACTGCGCCGCCTGCTGAATCGTCCGAAGGTAGAGCGGGTGAATCGAGATGGTCGTCTGCCCATGAAGGCTTCCGCCATCCTTCGAGCGCTCGGGTACGTAGGGCCACACCTTGGACGCTTTGATGGTCCGGTCAGCCTTGAAGGCGGTCGCGGTGAAGCCCAGTTCCCTCGCCTGCTCCATGGCCGCCGTGTAGACGAGCTGGCTGACGTCGACCTTCACCATTTCGTCGCTAGGCCCGCTCGCCTCAGCGCTCAGCGCCTCCGCCGCAGCCTTCATGACTTCGAGCTCGACCGTGCGAATCCGCATGGAGACGCTCTTGTAGTTGCGCGGCTTCTCCTTCTTCTCGCTGGGCGGCATCGGCTGCTCGCTGGGCGGCTTCTGCTTCTCGCTGCGCGGCTTCTTCGTCTCGCTCAAGCGACGGCTCCGTCTCCGGTTCTGGACGCTCCGCGCGTGAGATAGCGCAGATTGCCCTCAGAACGCCACGCGCACGTGCGCGAGAAAGCAGCTCCCCTTGGGAATACGGACAAGAGAGTCCGGCAAGGGGCCTCGGATGCCGGGGCGACGGTCCTTTCGGTCGACGGCGAAGCCATCGAAGCTCTTCGGCCCACTCACCAGAGCCAAAGCCCCGCACTTTGCGACGACACGCGTCCCTTCGCCTCCGGTGACGGAGCAGGTCAACTCCGTCCCTCGCGGAATCACCACAGCGCCCCCCGCTTCGACGTTCTCCGAGACTTCGGCGGTGAAGTCGCCCGGGGCATTCGGGTCGGCGTGGCTCGTGGTGCAGGCCGGAATGAGCGTGCCACCGGCAATGCCCATCCCGCTCGCAACAACCTTGGCCGGGGGCTCTGCCACTTTCGCCGGCGGCGGCGCCTCCACCAACGGTGGGACACTGGCGTCCGCGACCCGCCCAGGTAGTTTCTCCGCCGGTGGAGACTTGCCGTCCGTCGGTGGAGACTTGCCATCCGCCTTCTGCTGCGCTGGCGGCCGTTCACCCCCTGTTGAGGCGCCATGCTTCGCCGGCGCCCCTTCCGGTGGCGGTTGCTCCTTCGTCGCTGCTGCTGCTACCGCTCCTTCGGGCTTCACTACCCGCGGCTCGCCCTGGAGCGGCAACACCGGTGCCGCCGGCTGTCCGTCAGCCATGGCACCCGACGCCGCGACTGCCTCAACAGGGGAAGGACCTGGCGCGGGGCTCTCCAAGCGTTCCGGAGCTGGCAGAACACCTCGTCCTGCAATCGCACCGACGTCAAGGGCAGGCAGCGTGCCGACGCCACTCGTTTCGCCTCCTGCGTGCCGCTGCCCGCTCACGAAGAGCGCCCCGAGGGCGGTCACTGTCACAGCGAGAACGGCGGCCGCGGCGAAGACGACCGTGCGGCGCCGGCGCGGACGCTCGCCCGCCACGGCGACTTCCGGAGCGGAGGGCGTCGAACTCGCGTCCAGGCTCCCGACGGTCGAAGGGACGACCAGAGGCGGTAGGGAGAAGGAGGACGCTGACTTGGAGGCACGGGCAATCTTGGTCGGGTCGACCTTCTTCCCAGGGCCCTCACTGCTGGGTGCCGGCTGGACGGACTCCAGCTCCTCGAGCTCGCCGGCTGCCTCATTTGCACCGAAGACGGTGCCCGACGTCGCAACGAAGCGGCGAAGGACGTTGCCGAACGCCGCGCACGTGGGGAAGCGGTCGTTCAACTCGAGAGAGAGTGACTTCAGGAGGATGTCGACCAGGGTCGGATGGAGCCCCTCCAAGCGGCCACGGATGTACGCCGGGCTCGCCCCTGTTACGCGCTGAATCGTCTCGTAGTCGCTGTCCCCAGCGAAGATGCGGCTTCCCGTCAGCATCTCACCGAGGACAACGGCGAGGGCCCACTGGTCGGCCCTTCCGTCGACCCGCTTTCCCCCTCCTATCAACTGCTCCGGCGCGATGTACGCGAACTTGCCCTTGAACGTCCCGGCGGACGTCTTTTCCCTGTCCTCAAAGTTGGTTTTCGCAATCCCGAAGTCGAGGAGCTTGACGTCCCCGGTGCGGGTAATCATCACGTTGGATGAGCTGACGTCGCGATGAACGAGCTCAATCGGGCGCCCATCCACAGTGATGCGGTGGGCATAGTGCAGGGCATCAGCCACCTCGGCTGCGACGTAGCAGGCGAACGGCACCGAGAGCCTGGTGCCCTTCAATTCGGCCATGCGGAGGAGCCCGCGCAGTTCGACACCGTCGACGTAGTCCATCACCAACATGAGCGACGAGTCGTCACCCTCCTGGAGCTGGAAGGCGCTGATGATGTTGCGATGCCGAAGGAGGGTGGCGACGCGAGCCTCCTCGAAGAACATCTTCCGCCACTCCTGGTCGGCAGCGTTCTCCGGGAGGATTCGTTTGATAGCCACGAGGCGCTTGATACCGAGCGCGCCGACCATTTCCCCCTTGTAGACCTCGGCCATCCCACCCTGGCCGAGCCGGCAGATGATGGAGTAACGCGTCGCTTCCGCCGTCAGCTGGGTGAGCGGTGGTGAGACTGGAGCGGCCCCAATCGAGGGAAAGGGTGGTGGCGGCCCCGCCGCGAGAATCTCGTCATCCGACACGAGGTCCTCTCCACCGTGAAGGTCGAGGTCCACAACCTCCTCGTCAACTTCCTCGGCGACCGCTTTGCTCTCCTGGGACATTTAGAAACTCACGTCAGGCACAACCAGTTGGCGATTCGCGCCGCGGACCTCGTTCCACCGCACCTCAAAGCGTCGCGCCTTCTCCTCGTCGTCAACCTCGAAGGACACGACTCCGCGCACGCTCTCCTTGTGGAGGAGCCCGGACTCTTCGGCGCCCTCCTTCGAGAAGTAGGGGAGGCTGAGGTAGTCGACAGGCATGGCGGCAGCGCCCGAGCCAAGGGTCACGAGGACAGTGCCGGGGAACAGGGTCGCGCTTCCTCGGTTCGTGAGCGAGAAGGTCAAGAAGTGCTTCCTGCCGAAGTGGCAGATTTCTTCGACCTCGAAAATCGCGTCAGCCTTGCGCTCTCGTGCTCCCACCCGACTGCATTGGTGCGTCTGGAGGACCTGCTCATGTAGAGCGCGCGCAGAGGCGTCTCTGAGGCGCTTCGCGAATTCATTCGCATCAGCGGCCCTGAGCTCTGCCACCCGCTTCTCGACTTGGACGTCAGCGGGGACAGCATCGGCGGGTGTGAAGGACACTTGGGTGTCGCCGTCCTCAGCGCGAGCAAGGCGCAGCTCGATGGACAGAGGCTGTGAACGCCCCACCACCGCAACCGACAGCAGAGCTGAAGCGCGCTCCGTTGGAGGGCCACTCCAACCCACCACCACTGTCCCAACGCCAGGAGTACCCACGCTTCGGAAGCGGAAGCGCCCACCCTTCGCCGCGGTGGACGTCGACTCCTCGATGCACGTGTCCGTGCAATGAGGTTCACCGGCGAGTCCTGCTGGAAACAGCAGGTGAACAGCACCGCCAGGCGCCACCTGCACGCGGTAGACGTCCCCTGACGAGTGAGCGTAGGTGTGCCACCGGACACCCGCGCTCAACGGTCGCTGTGCCGCCTCCACATCGACGCCAACCAAGCATGCAAGGACGACGAACAGCACGAATTTCACGAGATGCCTCTCGGGGAGGAGGGGGACTTGTCGCAGAATCCGCCTACCACGGATTGCAACGCGATACCAATACAGCTCCATCACACCCTTCCGTACAACTACCCGTCAATCAGCAACGAGCGCTCGGGGTGGGGTGGTCCATCCTTGAAGCAAGCTGCGCGACCTTCTCGCGAGCCTCCTCCAGGCGGCGTTGAGCAGCTGCGCTGACGGGCGCCAGGCGCACGTCCAACTCCGCCCGACGGAGCTCGTCGCGAGCAACAATTATTTCGGCGCGGTGCCCGCTCACCTGGAGCGTCGTGTAGGCCATCGTCCAGTCAATCTTCATCGCGAACCCTCCTGCAGCAGCGTCGTCATTCCCTCGAGCACCTGGAGGACTCCCTGGAGCCTCCTGGTTCGGTCCCTCGAGGCCTCAATCGCCTTGCCGCGGCGGTGGCCCACAAGGGCCTTCTGCAAGCCCTGCAGCACGTCCTCGAACTTCCACAGCCTCACCACCTCGTCGGCCGTCACGACCGTCATGTCCGCATGCCACTCCGCGGACACCTCGTCAGTCTTGGACCACGTCCCCCGGTACTTGAGGATGGCGAGCCGCCCATCCTCGAGGAGGTAGCCTCCGCGGCCGACGTACTCACCGTCGGGAGCACCTGGCAGCAGCTGACGAGGCGCTGAGTCACCCGCCAGCAACACCCCGCGTACAGGCACACCCTCGTGCGTCGGAATGTCCCAACGCTCATCAGAGGCCCCCTTCTCCTCCAGAGACCGTCGTCGGGTCATTCCCACCTTGAGGTCCATCACGAGCGCCGGCAATGCCGGCTTCGTCAGCTCGACGAGCTGCTCGAGGACGCGTTGCTTTGCTGCGACTTCCTCCGCACGAACAGCTTCGTGCGCCTGGTACTCGGTGAGTACCCCCCCAACCAGCCCCGGCCAATCTACGTGGCGATCACCCCTCATCGCGGACCGCCTTTCGCTTCGCCTTCGGCGCGAGGTTGTACTTTTCCTCAACGCTCGAGCTGATGAAGAGGGAGATGGACATCCGTGCGTCCTTCGCCAGCTTCTCAACCTCCATGGCCGCCCTCTTCGAGGACCACGTCAGCCCGTGCGCGCGGTAGGCGTTGGGTGCATCCTCCGCACGCGGCCGCGGTGCCGCGAGCTCGCCTGTCCACCGCGCCATGTTGTAGTGCGTCGAGCAGAGCCCTTTGGACACGAGCTTCAGATTCCCGCAGCGAAGTCCGTCGGCGCCCGGGGCATAACAACCCTCCTCCGGCTTGAAATGCTTCGGCGGCTTCGGAATGGGGAAGGATTTCCTCTCCGTCATGGCCTCACTCGGACTGTTGTGAAATGGGGAGGCCGACGCCTCCAGGTGCAGCAGCATTTCTCACCTCGCTCCGGGACCCGCCCCGGCTGTGCCACTGGGACTCGCCCCAGCGGGACTTCCGGCAGGGAACGCACGGAAGCCCGGAAAACATAGCGGCCACTTCACTGCGTGTCAATTCCGGATAGCACAAATCCTGCTCTTCTACTGCCCAACGAGGTGGGAGAGGTCGCACGCACCCGCTCTGAGTCACCGTCCGGTCGCACGGTCCTGGCCGCAGCACGATGCCCCCTGTCCCCTATTGCCCCGTCTCAGCAAGCAGCTTCAGCGCCTGGAGCACCAGGTCCTCTGCCGCTGCATACTCGGCCCGTGCTGCGCAGATGCGGCTACGTGCCGCCTCAGTTCCGTCGGAGAGGCGCTGCGCTTCGCGGAGCTCAACCTCCGCTTGAGCATGCCGTGTTGCAAGGGCCTTTCGTTCCTCGTGCGTCAAGGTCTCGACCTCTCACCTGGACCACTAGAAGCCACACGTGTGGAAGTTGCCCGACGCGTAGTAGCGACAGTCGCTGGGCCGGGAGCAGAGTGGGGCGCACTGGTTATTTGAGCCCGGGGCCGAGCACTGGGAACAGAAGCAGCCGGTGGAAGTCCCGAAGGCCGTGACGAGGCTAGAGCAGAAGCCCGCAGAACTGCCGGTGGACTCGGCGCAGTTGTCCGCGACGAGGATGCCAAGGATGCTCGCGCAGGTGAAATGCGTCTTGGGCGTCAATGAGCTGGAGCCATCGGGCGCAGCGCAGACCCCATCCTCACCGATGCCACCGCATTCGCAGGCGCCGGTGCCCTGCGCATCGACAGTGCGGCATAGGCCCGAGCCGCACGCGAGAGTGACGACACGGCCGCCATCGCATCGGACCCACGTGTCGCCAGCACAGTGGCCATAGCGGGACACCCCGGTGCAGGCGCCTCCAACTGCAACGCAGGCGGTACCCTGCTGGTTGGGGACACTGCCTGCAGTGCATTCACAGGCGGTACCGCTCGGTGAGCACGTGGACCTGGCCGGGCAACTGCCGCAGCTTCCGCCGCACCCGTCGGGGCCGCAGGAGCGCCCCGAGCAGCTCGGCGTACACACGGGAGGCACGGTGGTGCAGCGGCCATCCAGCGAGCACGTCTGGCCCGTTTGGCAGCTCCCGCAGCTTCCACCGCACCCGTCGGGGCCGCAGGAGCGCCCCGAGCAGCTCGGCGTACACACAGGGGGCACGGTGGCGCAGCGGCCATCCAGCGAGCACGTCTGGCCCGTCTGGCAGCTCCCGCAGCCTCCACCGCACCCGTCGGGGCCGCAGGAGCGCCCCGAGCAGCTCGGCGTACACACAGGGGGCACGGTGGCGCAGCGGCCATCCAGCGAGCACGTCTGGCCCGTTTGGCAGCTCCCGCAGCCTCCACCGCACCCGTCGGGGCCGCAGGAGCGCCCCGAGCAGCTCGGCGTACACACAGGGGGCACCGTGCCTGCGTCCCGACGAACAAGGCCGCCGTCAACCTGGGGGGCGACCTGGTCGTCGACGTCGACAGGGCCACATGCAGCAACGAGAGCCGTAATGAGAGTGACGCGAAGGAAGTGATGGAGAGGGAGCATGTGGGGCCGGAGAGCAGCTCTCATGCCGGGAGTGGTGAGAGCGAGCCACCTTGGCCGCGGCGTCTCAGCCCGAGACTGGTCGTCCAGTATGAGGACGTCTCTTTCAGATGAGGCGGCTCGACGCGCACTCGTCGGCGCACTCAGAGCCCATCTCGCACCTACCGGATGCTCCATGAGCGCGCTCCATCGCCAGGGCCACGTGCTCGAGCTCCACCGCGGCCGAGACGACTGGGCCCCGCCGGCGGCGCCACCTGGCCCTCGACCCGGTGGGCTACCACCGTGCCGACGCTGCCCGACCGGGTGTCATTTCTATGCGTTCACGCGTGGCGGACGCGGGGGAGCAACCTCTTCGTTCGCGCGGACCAAGTAGCCGAGGAGCATGAGGCCGCCGACCCGCTCAAGGATGTCCGTGCGCCTCGCCGCCGGCAGCATAGGTGCGACTTCCCTGAGGAGAGCTCGCGTCGCCTCGGTGAACACCTGCGCCACTTCCTCTCCGGCATGGCGCTCCATGAGCGCGGCAACCTCTTCGTTCGAGAGGGTTGCCAGTTGAGCCAGGAACTCGGCGGCGTGGATGGCACGGACGTCTCGCATGCCGCGCACCGTACACGAGGTCCCCGTGCGTAGCCGTCCCTTGCGCGCGGTACGTCAGCGCGGCCGGCGGCGCGCCCACCAGTTCCTCTAGCGGGGGCGTCGGCACCGTCGCGGCCGGAAGGGCCCTTCGTGAGGGGGCACGCCGCCGATGAAGTGGTGAGTGCCAGACAACGCGTGCGCACAGCGGTGACACGAGAACTCGGCGCCTCGGCATCCTCTCGATGACGATTGCCCGGGGGGGCCTGAATGACGACACACAGCTGGTGGGCTGTTCTGTTGCTGGTCGCCGGTTGCGCCGGAGTGCCGGAACACATCGGCAGCGGCGATGTGCTCGCCGCGAGCGTGGAGGACTCGGCGGAGTCCTGCGCGCAGTCGGCGGGGGAGTCCGAGGAAGGCTGCTATGCCCCGTCCTGCAGCGAGGAGGAATGTGGCCTCTACCGCTGCGAGGACCTCGCCTCTCCGCCGTATGCGCTGCGATTCCCACCTGCGCAGGCTGCAGGAGGCGCGACAGCGCGCATACAGAGGTTCTGGGGCGGAGCTGTTCCCCTTCCAGGGCGGAAGGCCGTGTTCATCATCCCCTGGTACCGAGAGGACGACCTCCCGAGCGTCAAGGCTGCGAAGAAGGCCATCGCAGAGTGGAGTCGCCGCGAGAAGGAGCGCCACCACATCTTCCCGCGCGCCTTCGAGGTGTACTTCCGGCGGAACGGCATCGACATCCACCAGTACACGCTGCTGGTCGACGTTGCGGAGCATCGGCGGGTGCACGCGGGGAAAGATGGCGGACCCTGGAATCGAGATTGGCGCGTGTGGATTGAGAGTCAGCGAACGCAGCCATCGCGCGCGGCGTACTTCCGCCATGGCGGAGTGATGGTCGAGCGCTATGGTCTCATCGGTGTTCCAATGACGTACTGGCAGAAGCTGGCGGTCACCGCTGCCTCGGGAGAGTGAATGCGCTACTACGCTCTGAGGGAACGACGCGATGTGGAGCGGTCAAAGTGGACCGGGAGCTTCGACTTCGACCGGCAGTGGGGGTTGCCCGGAGTGAAGTGCCCGACCTGCAAGGAGACCTGGGCTGCTGTCGGCTCCGACTATCCGACGGTTGACCTCTCCTCCCTGCCGGAGAAGCGCGAGTTGGAACGGGCGCAGTGCGTGCCCTGGGAGCACTTCGTACAGCTGCGGCAGCGAGTGTTGCCGCTGGTGCCCTCAGGAGCCATCGTTGAGCCGGGCACTGGATTTGGCGCGTTGACCGGGAGGGCCAAAGGGAAATTCCCCCCGGTGGTCATCCACATGCCGTGGATACTCCTCATTCAGCCGGGCCTGGTGACGCGGCTCAACGGACTCACTGGCGCTATCCCAGTCCCTACACGCTTCAAGGCGCGGCCGGGGGTGGCCGACCTGCTGGAGCTTGAGGTGCGGCCTGGGGGAAGTATTCGGGGCGCCGATGCCGGCGAGCCCTGCAGGACCTGCGGCCGCGCGGACTCCGAACTGCCGCTGCCGTCCTTCGGCGAAATGCGCCTGGACAAAGTGCCCACGGTCGATTTTGCGAGAATCTGCCGGACGATCGTGGTCGTCAGCGAGCGCGTCCTCGAGCGGTTGGGGCGGGAGCTGGAAGAGTCGGAGATTGTCGCAGTGGATGTCACAGGCGGGTCCCAGACGGGGACGGGAGACCACCCATCCGGCATCGACGTGTCGCCGTGACTGACGCTGAAGGCCGGGCTGCACGGGCCACCGCCACGGTCACTTCTCCTACTGCCCATTGAACCAGCCGCCACAGCGCACCAGCGGAGGGCCAGTGAGGGAGTCGAGGACTTCGCCACGAGGTCCTCGGCGACAGCGCCGCCGACGAGGTTGCTGAGGATGGCTCGGTCGGGTGGTGGGCGTGACCAGCAGGCAGTAGAGGGGCAGGGTCTTCGTCGACCTCCACCGCAGCCTGTGTTCGCTACAGCACGATTCCAAGTGCCGCACAGATAATCGGGCCGACGACGGGCCAGACCTGCAACACGTCGGCACTGACACCCAGCGTTTCACGTAGCCCCTTGACGATGGGTTTGAGCACGGTCGGGGGCGGTCGACGGTCGGCGGGGAGCGAGCATTGCTCCGCCACGTAGGCGAGCTGCTGGGTTGCCTCGCTCTTCTTCTCTTCTGGGAGGTCACGGCTCCTGTTGACGGCATCCGCAAGCCGCTGAAGGGCGTCCGACAGTTCTTCTTCGCGTTTAGCCGTGCGCGCGATTGACATCTTTATGTGCTGACGGAGTTGAGCGTCACCCGTGGCGGCTGTCACGCTGGAGCCCGGCGAGTTCTCGGCGTGCGCAATACTCCCGTGGTTGCCGTGGATGGTGTGGCCGAAGTTGTTGATTGTCATGGATGATGCGATCTGACGATCCTGCTGGGTAAAGACCATTCCCTCGCCGAGAACACCGTTCTTTACGAGTACTACCGTCCAATCTAGGAGCTTGTCCCGCACAGCCTCTGGAATGGCAGAGATGCTCGCCGCCGACATGCGTTTAAACGGGCGGCGGCGTTGTATCTCGGGGTCCAGCTCCACAAGGAATTCGAGCTCTTCAGGCGTCAGATCGGCATCGACGGCGCCGGACGTGAACGATGCGGCCATCTGGCAGATTGTGCTGATGGCGTGCGGAAATGGGGCCGCTGCAAAGTGAGCGGCGACTGGATTATTAACCCCCAAGTCTACAGGGACCGAGCCATGCACTAGATTGACCACCCTCAGTTGCGAAGGGACATTGCGATAATCTGGCAGGTTCTGCGCGGTTGGATAGCCGTTTTTCTCGCGGTCAATCCATGCTTCAAATTCATCAAGCTTCAGGTTCGATGCAATGACCTTCGCATGGCGAAGGAGCTCGGCCACGCTCGTATTGCTTGCGCGCGTCATGTCTTGTAGTTCGAGAATCGCTGACTTCTGCGGCATTTCGACCTCCAGTCTATTTCTATTCTGAACGCGTGAAGCGCATTACGTCTTGCTAGCACAGTGCGGGCCAGCGGCGCGCTCCGCCACCGAGTTCTCTGCGGATGGTGGCGAGGAGGTAAGGGCCCGCTCAGAAATTACGTGGCCATGAGAGGCGTTCCCATGCCCGGAAAATCCGCCTCCAGGGGCGGAAATCGGACAAGTAATTTCTGAGCGGGCCCTAACCCGGGAGTGGAGTCCTAGTACCAACGCCGTCGATAGGTCCTGGCGGGCACTGAGCTCGTCATGAGCGCCATATTTCTCCTACTGTCCTGCGGCATCGGTCCCACTCGACGGAGAGCGTCAATGCCCCCATGCTTCGGCAACGCATGGGGGCCGAAGGCCGTCGTCAGGCCCGCATTCGCATGAGACTCGCAGCGACTCGGAGCTCCACCTCCACTTCTTCCATCGTCTGAATGCGGCGGCGCGGGACCGGGTGAGTCATGCGCTTGATGATCGAGTTGAAGTGGGCGGCCCCGCGGGAGGAGACCGGGACGACGTCATCGGTGATGCCCGACCCGACCGCTTCAGTTGCGAGTGGCACCTGCTCGCCTCGCGCGAACTCGGCCAAAGTGATACCCAGGGAGTAGACATCACCCGTTTCACCGCACTTGCCGGTAAGCCACTGCTCCCTGGAGCAGTAGTATTCCGTCCCCATGCCGGCTACGGTCAGTGGCTGAAGCACACGGGAGGTCTGGTGGACGAAGTACCCCAGCCCCCAGTCGGCGATGACCGGAGTGCCGTGGCGGGTGAGGAGGATGTTGTCAGGCTTCAGGTCGCGGTGAAGGAAGCCTTCCTCGTGTGCGTAAGCGAGCGCAGCGGACAAGTCGCCACCCCACTTCAAAACGGTTCTCAAGGGGAGCGAGCTGCGTTGGTTGCGCAGGAGGTCGCGTGAACTCTGGTGGCAGAGGTCCATGACGTAAAAGAGGTCCTTGCCACCAAAAACGCTGACCCCTCGGAGCGTGATGATGTTGGGGTGTTCCATTTGGCGAAGCGCGGCGATCTCACGAGCAAGCCGCTTCTTCGCGGTGGGCTCGCGAGCCCACTGCTCATTGAGTTGCTTGCGAGCGAAGCGAGCTCCTTGAGGGAGTGAGGGGTTCAGGGACTCGATGATTCGAATCTCATCAACGCGCCCAAGCCCGCCAGTTCCCAGGTGTCGGACGACCCTGAATCGACACTGCCCAGACTGCAACGATGTTTGAAGCATGAAGCTGCCTTTCCATCCATCGACGGATGGATGGTGTCTCGGCCGTGAGCACTCGGTGAGCCTGTGCGGCGTAGGCGCGCCGGGCTTACAGCAGTGAATTGCCACCACGTCGGCACTTGGCCGGCATGGCAATACACCGTGACATGGCAGTGCTTGACGGTCTGGCGATGGACCGATTAAGAGTCACCTCAGTCGTTCCCACGACTAGGCCGAGAAGACTCGAAGAGCATTGCTCGTCACGTTTTTTCGGAATCTCGGGGCCCGCACGGCCGGAATCCGTGTGGGCTCCTTTTCGGAATATGAGCATCAGGTTGCCGTTGGTTCGCCGGCACCTCCTTGACGTGCGACTGAGTAGGCGAGTGGCAGAAATATCGCCCGCGCCCAATGGCTGTCAAGACCACCAACAAGGTTGCGTGATTTGCGTTCAAACGCAGGTCCTCCGACCCCGTTCGAACGGGGTCGCGCAGCGCCTGACGCAACTGGGTAATTCGCGCGAAATGTCCCGTGAATTAGGTCGGTTAGCTGCTCTTCGAATGCAGTGTCACCAGTAACCCATAAAGCCGGCGCGAGTCACAGCTTGTGCGCGCTGACTTCATTTACCGTTTCGCCCATGAAACGGTAAAGAAATCACCCAACCCAATAGGTAGCCTGAGCGCAAGCGGATGCGTGACGGGGTGACGCGTGGGCGGTCTCCCGCGCCAGGGCCTGTGGCATGACCACATGTTCAGGTGGTTCCCCCTCCCGCGCCGCGGGCGACTGGCGGAGCCGGCGCGGTCGGCGCGCGGCTGGTCCACCACAGCGCGCTTGGCGCGCCCCCCAGGTCCTCGACGAGCAGCTCGTCATCACTGCGCTGGCGGTAGAGAAGTTCGCCAGAGGCACGGGAATGGGAAAAGCCGCAAAACAAGCGCAAGCTGTGGTGACATGCATTCGCGGCACATCTGCATCCCAGCGATGCAGCGTGTCCGGGGGGCCTCATGACGACGCTCAGGTGGTGGGCTGTTCTGCTCCTGGTCTCCGCTGGCTGCGCCGGAGCGCCGGAACACGTCGGCAGCGGCGATGTGCTCGCCGCGAGCGTGGAGGACTCGGCGGAGTCCTGCGCTCAGTCGGCGGGGGAGTCCGAGGAAGGCTGCTATGCCCCGTCCTGCAGCGAGGACGAATGTGGCCTCTTCCGCTGCGAGGACCTGGCCTCACCGCCGTATGCCCTGCGATTCGCTCCTGCCCGCGGGGCAGACGGCGCGACAGCACGCATCCAGAGATACTGGGGCGGAGCTGTTCCCCTTCCGGGGCGGCAGGCGGTGTTCATCATCCCGTGGTACCGGCGGGATGATCTCCCGAGCGTCAAGGCTGCGAAGAAGGCCATCGCAGAGTGGAGTCGCCGAGAGAAGGAGCGCCACCACATCTTCCCCCGCGCCTTTGAGGAGTACTTCCGCAGGAGTGACATCGACATCCACCAGTACACGCTGCTCGTCGACGTTGCGGAACATCGGCGGGTGCATGAGGGGAAAGATGGCGGACCATGGAATCGGGACTGGAGGAAGTGGATTGATGCGAACAGGTTTACGGCCACGCGCGACGACCACTTCAAGCAGGGGGGGCGGATGATCACAAAGTATGGGCTAATTGGAATGCCGATGACGTACTGGCAGACCCTGCGGCTGTACTCCGCCGGAGAATGAGCGATGCGGTACTACACCCTGCAGGAACGCGAAAAGGTGCGGTGGAGTGGCAGGTATGACATGGGCAGGCGCTGGCAATTGCCCGGTGTTTCGTGCCCCACGTGCGGCAACACGTGGGGTGGAGGAGGCTATGACTACCCAGCAGTGGATTTGTCGAGGCTGGGTGGAGGAGCCAAGGCGCTTGAACGCCCGCGGTGCGTCCCGTGGGCCGAATTCGAGGCGCTGAGAGCGAGCGTGTTGCCACTGGTGCCTAGCGGCGCAGTGGTGACGCCTGGGTCGGGCTTTGGCCCATTGACGGGGCGGGCACAGGGACGGTTCGGCCCCGTGAGCGTCCACATGCCGTGGACACTGCTGGTGCGACCGGACGTCGTGCGGCGTCTCGACGGACTGACCGGAGCTGTTCCCGTGCCAGCGACTTTCCGACGTGCCGGAAGCGACGGCGAACTGTTCGAATTGCAGGTACTGCCGGGCGGTACGTTGGTCGGCGAGGACCGCCACAAGCCGTGCAAGACCTGTGGACGTGCCAGTTGGGTCCTGCCGCCGCCCGAGAGGCGGCGCCTGGCGGTTCCACCGTCGTCCGATTTCGCCCGAGCAACGGCGAGTGTGGTGGTGGTAAGCGAGCGTGTTGTCGAGCAACTTGAACGGCAGTTGGAAGAGTCCGATGTCGTCGCGCTCGATGTCAGTGGCTCACCAGGGTACGAGAGGCGGTCCGACATTGCCCCGCCCGCATGAACATCGTGCTCGCAGGACCAGCGTCACTTCTCCTACTGCCCACAGAGCCAGCCGACACAGCGCACCAGCGGAGTGCCCCTGAAGGAGTGGAGGACTTCGCCGCGAGGTCCTCGGCGACAGCGCCGCCTACGAGGCGGATCTGGTCCGCTTCGGGGCACTGCCCGACTTCGTCTGAAAAACTGCCTCCCGGGCGTACCCCAGGGCGACAAGCGCCTGCCCCTCGGTGTTGAGGTAGCCGGGGAACGTGCCTCCGAGAAGTTCGGTGACGAGTGCATCTCTCGTCGCCACAAGCTCCCTGCGGTTCCTCGCGTTGGACGCGACGCGCTGGAGGAGGGCAGGGAACGCCAAGGATGGGGTGTGGGAGCACCGCGCGAAGTGGCGCTCGCGGAATCCGGAGCCGCCATCGAGTTGCTCCAGGACGGCGAATAGGCGGCCGAGGACGAAGGGGGCGGGGAGGGTGCCACCAGGCACATCTCCAAGGGCGGATGCCGCGGCGCCGCCAGAGCGGTGCAGGCATGCGCGGATGAGCCCCGCCCGCGTTTCGAGGTGGAGCGCGTCCTCATCGCCGCCGGCCATCCTCGTCAGGGCGGCGGTGAGAAGTGCGGCCGGGAATGCCTCGCCCGTGAGGATGCACCGTGCAAAGCGCGTGGCCAGTTCCGGACTGAGTTCCCTGCCGGCGCGGCCCTCGAGTGAGCGGAGGAGGGCCCAGACGGGGACGGGCCAGGACGGGGCGCCCCCCAAGCGCAGCTGGGCGTGGAAGCTCCGGACGTTGCTGACGACCTCGGCGAGCTGGGCTTCCAGCATGTCGCGGACGACGGCGCGCCCCTCCTTGCCAGAGAGCGTGGCGCCGTAGAGCCGCGCGCCAGGGCGGAGCAGCGTGTCGACAGGCATGGAGGATTCCGCCCAACGCTTGAGCTCGGTCAGGGTCGGGTCCACCAGCGACAGGAAGCGCTCCGACTCCTCCGCAGGGCCGTCCGTCCACAACACCAGCACCGTGTCCCCGGCGAGCCGAATTCCCTGCCGGAAGTGGCGTGCCCCCGACGCGTCCAGCAGGTGGTTCAGCGCCAGCACGTAGCCGAGCGCGGCCCGTTTGCTGATGGGGGCGTTGGCGCCTTGCTCCAGTCCGTGCGAGGAGAAGGCAGGGGCGCGGAAGGACACCAGCCGCGCCCCCATCCCGCCC
>NZ_VIFM01001005.1 GCF_006636215.1 Myxococcus llanfairpwllgwyngyllgogerychwyrndrobwllllantysiliogogogochensis
GCACATCGCCATGCGGCCGGGTAAACGCCGCCTGCTGGATCCGGCCAAACCGATCGAGGCCTTGACCCGGCAACTGGAGCGCGTGAAGGCGGGCATCCGGGCGCGGGTCGAACACCCATTCCGCGTGCTCAAGCGCCAGTTCGGGCATGCCAAGGTGCGCTACAGGGGACTGGCCAAGAACACCGCGCAATTGCACACGCTGTTTGCACTGGCCAATCTATGGCTGGTGCGGCGCAAATTGCTGGCTGCCATGGCATGAGTGCGCCTGCAGTTCGCCAAGCAGGCCACCTCGGCCGCCAATCCGCAGCCGCGGACGCCTGAACTGGGGTGAAACAGGTCTTCTCCGCATTGCAGATTGATAGGTTCAGATGTCTGCACGCTTATGCAT
>NZ_VIFM01001006.1 GCF_006636215.1 Myxococcus llanfairpwllgwyngyllgogerychwyrndrobwllllantysiliogogogochensis
GTGGGATAACTCACCAAATCCACGAAATTCATTATCTCGACATTGATCTGCTCAGCGCCAAGGGTGTGATGCTCAAGAGCGGCACGGTGGTGGACGCCACCTTGATCGCGGCCCCCAGCTCGACCAAGAACAGTAGCGGCGAGCGCGACCCGGAGATGAAGCAAAGCCGCAAGGGGCAGCAGTGGTACTTTGTAATGAAGTGCCACATCGGAGTCGACGCCGACTCGGGTCTGGTGCACACCGTGCGCGGCACCAGCGGCGCGGTCCATGATGTGATCGAGGCCAACAGCCTGGTGCGCGCAAGCGACCACGATGTCTATGCCGATGCCGGCTACCAAGGCGCGGGCCAACGCCCTGATGCCAGGCGTGACGTGAACTGGCACATCGC
>NZ_VIFM01001007.1 GCF_006636215.1 Myxococcus llanfairpwllgwyngyllgogerychwyrndrobwllllantysiliogogogochensis
GGCTTCAGCCGCTCGGCCATCTGGTATTTATCGATAAACTGCAGCTGGTGGCAGCCGACGAAATCAGCCTGCGAAATCAGATACGATGAACGAATCGGTTTTTCGCTGACCCGCAGATGCGAGACGGTGAGGCCGCCCGCTTTCTTCGAGTCATAGACAAAATAGCCCTGGGAGAACCATGGGGTCGAGTTGCCGATGATTTTGATGTTGTTTTTGGTGGCTGACACGCTGCCGTCGCTGCCGAGGCCGTAGAACAGGGCCTCGAGCTTGGCCTCTGCCGGCAGGGTATTTTCGCCCAACGGCAGCGACAGGTTGGTCACGTCATCATAGATCCCGACAGTAAAGCGCGGCTTCGGCTGGGCGGCCTGCAGTTCACTGAATATCGCC
>NZ_VIFM01001008.1 GCF_006636215.1 Myxococcus llanfairpwllgwyngyllgogerychwyrndrobwllllantysiliogogogochensis
TCCCAAGCGCTTCTTCGGCGCCGCGCGCAAGGTGGAAGAAGGCGGTTCGCTCACGATCATCGCCACGGCCCTGGTCGATACCGGCAGCCGCATGGACGAAGTGATCTTCGAAGAGTTCAAGGGCACCGGCAACAGCGAAATCCACCTGAACCGCCGCCTCTACGAAAAGCGCGTGTTCCCGGCGATCGAGCTCAACAAGAGCGGCACGCGCCGCGAAGAACTGCTGCTGCCCCCGGAAATCCTGCAGAAGACCCGCATCCTGCGGCAGTTCCTCTACAACATGGACGAGATCGAAAGCATGGAGCTGATGATCAAGAACATGAAGGCCACCAAGACGAACGTCGACTTCTTCGACATGATGCGCCGCGGCGGCTGATCCGCGCGACG
>NZ_VIFM01001009.1 GCF_006636215.1 Myxococcus llanfairpwllgwyngyllgogerychwyrndrobwllllantysiliogogogochensis
GCCTTCGGCGGCGCGCAGAAGAACCTCGGCCCCGCCGGCCTCACGCTGGTGGTGGTGCGCGAAGACCTGTTGGGCCACGCCCTGCCCGTCTGCCCGAGCGCCTTCGATTACAAGGTGGTGGCCGACAACCAGTCGATGTTCAACACGCCGCCCACCTGGGGCATCTACATCGCGGGCCTGACGTTCCAATGGCTCAAGCGCCAGCGCGAGGGCGGGCTCTCCGGCGTCGCGGCGATGGAGGCGCGCAACGTCGCGAAGGCGCGGCTGCTCTACAACTTCATCGACCAGTCGCAGTTCTACGTGAACAAGGTGTCGCCGAACGCACGGTCGCGGATGAACATTCCCTTCTTCCTGCGCGACGAGTCGCGCAACGATGCCTTCCTGGCC
>NZ_VIFM01001010.1 GCF_006636215.1 Myxococcus llanfairpwllgwyngyllgogerychwyrndrobwllllantysiliogogogochensis
ACACGATTATGAAAAAACTAGCAATAATATTATCAACGATTTAGTTATTCGTGAAAAGAAAATGGATATAATTTTAGAAAAGCTCAATGAAGAAAGAGAAGAGCTAAAGAAAAATGAATTCAAAGAAAGACGAAGAAATGCTAAAAGAGCCGCCTAAAGCTTATGCACAAATGCTAAAGAAAGAGCAAGATGAGCTTGTGCTTTCTTACATGCCAGCTCTGCGTGCTATGGCTTTTAGACTAAAAGAACGCTTGCCTTCAAGTATAGATGTTAATGATCTTATTAGCATAGGCGGTGAAGAAATGATAAAGCTTTCACGCCGTTACGATAAAGAACAAAATGATAACTTCTGGGGTTTTGCAAGAAAAAGAGTTAATGGCTCTATGC
>NZ_VIFM01001011.1 GCF_006636215.1 Myxococcus llanfairpwllgwyngyllgogerychwyrndrobwllllantysiliogogogochensis
GGCGGATGCCGCTCATGCCGATGGGCTCGCGCACGTCCTGCCCGTCGATCACGAATTCCTGCGGCTCCACCAGCAGCAGCCGCTGGTCGGACGAGATGTTGATGGCCTTGGCCGTCTCGACCACGCGCGCCACGTCGGCGGGGGTGACCTCCTTGTCCTTGACGGCCACCATGCCGCTCGAATTGAGGCCGCGGATGTGGCTGCCCGTGATGCCGGTGTAGACGCGCTGGATCTTGCAGTCGGCCATCAGCTCGGCCTCCTTCAGCGCCTGCTGGATGCTCTGCACCGTGGCGTCGATGTTGACCACCACGCCGCGCTTGAGGCCGTTGCTCGGCGCCACGCCCAGGCCGGCCAGCTTCAGGTCTCCGCCCGGGAGCACCTCTGCCA
>NZ_VIFM01001012.1 GCF_006636215.1 Myxococcus llanfairpwllgwyngyllgogerychwyrndrobwllllantysiliogogogochensis
CTGCTGAACGCCGGCTGCTCGCCGAAGCGCTGGCGCACGGCGGGCAGCAGACGGTTTAAAAACGCGTCGCTGCGGCCCAGCTGCATTTCGAAAAACAGGCTTTGTGATTCGTGGATCGCCGTCGAGCGGGCGAGGGCGACCGGCTGATCGATCCAGGTGCGCGGCAAATTCTGCTCATAGCGGGCGTGGCCCGTTTCGTGGATAACGCCAAACAGCGCGCTCAGCAGATCGTCTTCGTTGTAGCGGGTGGTGATACGCACGTCCTGCGGCACGCCGCCGCAGAACGGATGGGCGCTGATGTCCAGACGCCCGGCGTTGAAGTCAAAGCCCAGCACGCGCATCGCTTCCAGCCCGAGCTCGCGCTGTTCGGCGATAGGGAACGGGCCC
>NZ_VIFM01001013.1 GCF_006636215.1 Myxococcus llanfairpwllgwyngyllgogerychwyrndrobwllllantysiliogogogochensis
TTTCCAGGCTCAGCAGGCGGGTGGGGCAAAATGGATATCGTCGGGTTTGATTTTCGCCGCCACTTTATCCAGCGGCAGCGAACCATCCGCCGCGGCGTCGATCGGCTGCGGCTGAATACTGCCGAGGACCGCCGCGCCGCCGGCTTCGTACAGATAGTTATGCGCCCCCTGGCCGACGATATACTCTTCGCCGCGCTGGCAATGGCTGAGCAGGCCAACGAGGTTGGCCTGGGTGCCGGTGGGTAGAAATAGCGCCGCTTCTTTGCCGGCCAGGTCGGCGGCATAGCGCTGCAGTTCATTGACGGTAGGGTCGTCGCCATACACATCGTCCCCGACCGGGGCGGCCATCATGGCCTCCAGCATGGCGCGCCCGGGACGGGTAACGG
>NZ_VIFM01001014.1 GCF_006636215.1 Myxococcus llanfairpwllgwyngyllgogerychwyrndrobwllllantysiliogogogochensis
TCATGTGGCTGGTGGCGATCGCGGTAGCCACGCCGGAACGGCGGCGGCTGACCTTCGGTGGCCTGGCGCTGATCACCGGCGCGTGGACGCTGGACGCGTTGGTACAGGCGCTGGCCGGCACCAGCCCATGGTTCTGGTCGCTGCAGCACCTGAAGCTGGCCGTAAGTGGCCACGCGCTGTGCCCGGCCGACGAAGCCGCACTGGCCGACCGCCTCAGTGGCGCGCTCGGGCCCTGCAACCTGAAATTCGGCCAGGTACTGGCCAGCCTGTCACCCTTCCTGCTGCTGCCGATGGCGCGGCGTTTCGGCAGTGCGGGGTGGTTGCTGGCCGCCGCCGCACTGGGAGGCGTGCTGCTGCTGGCCGGTTCGCGCGCCTCGTGGATCACC
>NZ_VIFM01000101.1 GCF_006636215.1 Myxococcus llanfairpwllgwyngyllgogerychwyrndrobwllllantysiliogogogochensis
CGGCGGGCTTCGGGGTGACGGCGCTGGGCCTGGCGCTCCTCCCGGTGGCGCCCACGTACGGGTGGCTGTTTCCCGTCATGGGGCTGTTGGCGGTGGGCTCGGCCTTGACGAACCCCTGCCTGTCCGCGCTGGTATCGCTGCATGCGCCCCCGCAACGACTCGGTGCGGCGCTGGGGGGCTTCCAGGCCGCGGGCTCGCTGGGGCGGATTCTGGGGCCGGCGCTGGGCGGGTGGCTCTTCACCCGCTTGGGGCCCGGGGTGCCGTACGGGACGGCGGCGGGAATGCTCGTGGTGGGGGCGTTGGTAGCGGCCAGCCTCGTGACTCAGGCGAGAATGGCAGGCGCGAGGGCCGGACAAAGGTCGTAAGATGGGGGCCATGGTGGTCAAACAGCCGCAGCCCGTGACGATTGCCTTCGACGTGATGGGGACGGACCATGGGCCAGCGGAGGTGGTGCGCGGAGCCGCGCAGCTCTCCCTGGACTCACCCCACATCCATGCGTTGCTGGTGGGGGACCGGACGCTCATCGACAACGCGCTCGCGGAGACGAAGCACAACGGCGAGCGCATCTCCGTCCAGCACGCGGCGGACTTCGTGGGCATGGACGAGAAACCCGGCGAGGCGCTGGCGCGCAAGCCCAACGCGTCGGTGGCGGTGGCCGCCAGGCTCGTCGCGGAGGGCGAGGCCCAGGCGCTGGTGTCCGCGGGCAACACGGGCGCGGGCGTGCTGGCGTGCGCGCGCCACTTCCAGCTCATCCCCGGCGTGCGCCGCGCGGCGCTGGCCACGGTGTATCCGACGCGCTCGGTGCGAGGCGCGAAGGAGGACCCGTTCTCCCTCATCCTCGACGTGGGGGCGACGGTGGAGGCCACGGCCGATGACCTGGTGACGTTCGCCGTCATGGGCTCGCAGTACGCGCGCATCATCTCCCGCAACGAGCGGCCCAAGGTGGCGCTGTTGTCCAACGGTGTCGAGCCGCAGAAGGGCCCGCCCCGGGTGGTGGAGGCGCACGCGCGGCTGTCGGAGATGAAGGACATCAACTTCATCGGCAACGTGGAGGGCATCGACATCCCCAAGGGCACCGCGGATGTCATCGTCACCGACGGCTTCACGGGCAACGTGTGCCTGAAGATGCTGGAGGGCGTGCACGAGACAGTCGTGGAGCTGGCCCAGTACGCCTACAAGGAGAGCCTGCGCTGGCGCGCGGGCCTGGCCATGCTGTCCAGCGGGATTCAGCGCATCAAGGACATCACCGACTGGAACCAGTACGGCGGTGCGCCCATCCTCGGGTTCGACCGCATCTTCATCAAGGCGCACGGGCGCTCGAAGGCGCGCGCCATCGCCAACGCGGGCAAGGTGGCCGCCAAGGTGGTGGCGAACAACCTGGGGAGCTCCATCCGGGAAGGTCTTCAGAAGTGAGTCTGCCGGACCGCATCGACCCGCGACCGCCGCGGCGCATCTACCGCTGGGATCTGGACAAGACGTACCTCCAGACGGACTTCGATTCGCTCAAGGACCTGCTGCGCACCGCCTTCCAGAAGGCGCACGAGAAGGTCGCCATCCCAGGCGCGAGCGCGCTCATCCGCGAGCTGTCGGAGAACGGCGACTCGCGGCTGTGCATCGTCTCCGGCAGCCCCAAGCAGATGCGCGCCGTGCTGGAGGAGAAGCTCAAGCTGGACGGCGTGCGCTGGGACGAGTTCGTCCTCAAGGACAACATCGGCAACCTCTTGCGCGGGCGCTTCCGCGCGCTGCGCGGGCAGGTGGGCTACAAGCTGCCCGCGATTCTGGAGAGCCGGGTAAAGGCGCCCGCGGAGGCCGAGGAGGTCCTCTTCGGTGACGACGCGGAGGCGGATGCGTTCATCTACTCGCTCTTCGCGGACCTGATTGCCGGCCGCGTGGACGAGCGCGTGTTGTCCCAGGTGCTGGAGGCGGGCGGCGTCTATCCGGACGACGCGGAGCGCGTGCGCGCGGCGTGGAAGCAGATTCCGGTGGCGGACCCGGTGCGGCGCATCTTCATCCACCTGGACAAGCTGACGCCGCCCGCGCACTTCACGGCGTATGGGCCTCGCGTCGTCCCCATCTTCAACTACTTCCAGGCCGCGCTGGTGCTGCTGGCGGACGGGCATCTGTCCGCGCCGCAGGTGCTGAAAATCGCGGTGGAGATGGTGCAGACGGCGGGGCACAACATCATCACCCTCTCCAACTCCTTCCAGGACCTGCTGCGCCGGGGCCTGCCGCTGCAGCAGGCGGCAGTGGCGCTGTCCCAGGCGCTGGAGGGGCCCAACAAGCTGCTCGCCGCGATGCGTCCGATGCCGGACATCCTCTCCGCGTTCAGCAAGCGGCTCGCGGCGCTGGGCACGCCGCCGCCCCCTCCGCCCGTGCAGGCGGTGGACTACGTCTCCCTCATCCACCACGCGCTCCCGCGAAACCACAAGGGCCGCACCAAGCCGTCTCCCTGAGCCCGCCGGGACAGGAGCCGCGGCGCGCGCACACCCCATGTGCGAGGGGTGCCCGAACTCAACGGGAGGGTGGCTGCCTGGTGTCCAGACGACCGACCAGGCGGGTGGGACGCGTCCGGGCCCGCCGGGGTGCTGCCCAGGCGGGCTGGTGCACGGTGCTTGGGCCGGTTCCAGAACGTTTCACGCGCTTCCAGTGTTGATACGGAACAGAGTCATCCGGGAGGGCGGGAGCCTGCCGCCGGCTGCCGGCCATGGGGTTGATACTCGTGGCGGACTCTTTTTCACCGCCTGGAGCGAGCCTGGAACAGGATGCCCTTCGACGCCTCCCCGAATGCACGGTCGAGCCCCTTGTTGCTGGAAAAGGGACGGGTGGGGTGGAAGCGCTCCACCTGTCCGGTGGACCCGCAGAAAGGGCGCTACTCCCTCCCAGGGCGGATGCGCTATAGACGGCTGCCCCTGAAGCGCCCCGTTTGGGGTGTCCATGGTGATGACGCGAGTTTTGACTGAAACGCCGCCTGCCGGCGGTCCGCTGCCACCTGCGCCCGATAAGACGCGCGCGAGGTTGCCTCATCCGAGGCGGCAGTGGGCTCCGAGCGCGGCGCTCAAGAGGTTTCCATGTCTTCCAATCTGGAGCTGACGACTGCCCCCTCGGAACAGGCGAGTGCCCCCGAGTCCGTGGCCGCCGAATCGGCCCTCCCCGAAGTTTCTTCCCACTCCGCTGTCTCCGCCGACGAAGCGCCCGAGCCCAGAAGCCAGATGAGCCCGCTCGAGGACGACGCCGACGACGAGTCCGATGACGACGACGAGGTCGACGCGCTCGACGGCGTCTTCGACGAGACGGGTCTGGCCGCCGCGGAGGTGCTCGCCGCCGCCGAGGCGCAGGACGCCGCCGAGGCCGCCGAGGACGAGGTGGAGCAGGTGCCCACCGTGCTCGAGCCGGAGCCCGAGCCGACCCCCTACGAGCGCGCGCTGCACGCCCCTCATGTCCGTTCCACGGGAGAGCCGGCGGAAATCGACCCGGACGAACTGGACCCGGACGCCCTGAAGGTGGTTCTGCGGCTGCATCAGCACGGCCATCAGGCGTACCTGGTGGGCGGCTGCGTGCGCGACCTGCTGCTCGGCAAGAAGCCCAAGGACTTCGACGTCGCCACCAGTGCCCACCCGGGCGAGGTGCGCGCCATCTTCCGCAACTGCCGGCTCATCGGCCGTCGCTTCCGGCTGGCGCACGTCTACTTCAAGGGAGGGAAGATCATCGAGGTCTCCACCTTCCGGGCGAATCCGACGGAGCTGGAGGCCGCGGCGCCTTCCGCGCCGGAGGACGAGGGCGAGGCCGGGGGCGATGACCTGCTCATCACCCACGACAACGTCTTCGGCACCGCGCAGCAGGACGCGCGCCGCCGCGACTTCACCATCAACGGCCTGTTCTACGACGTGAGCGAGGGACGGGTCATCGACTACGTCCGCGGCCGTCGTGACTTGGACGAGCGGTTCATCCGCACCATCGGCGACCCGGAAGTGCGCATGCGCGAGGACCCGGTGCGAATCCTGCGCGCCGTGCGTTTCGCCGCGAAGCTGGACCTGGACATCGAGTCGCGCACGTACGCGGCCATGGAAGGCGCGGTGGAGGACCTGCCGCGCTGCGCTCCCGCGCGTCTGCTGGAGGAGACCTTCCGGCTCATCCGTGGTGGCGTGTCGGCACCGGCCCTGAAGCTGCTGGACGCGCTGGATGCGATGAAGTTCCTGCTGCCGCCGGTGAATGCGTACCTCAAGCAGCACGGCAAGGAAGGCGAGAAGACCTTCTACGCCTTCGCGCAGGCGCTGGACCGCCGGGTGGCCGCGGGTGAGCCGCTCGACGACGCCATCCTCCTGGCGGCGTTGCTGGTGCCCATCAGCCACTCGGGCCCGCCCGCCGAGCCGCAGGAGGGCGGTCGTCCTTCCGTGTCGCAGGTGGTGGAGGAGCTGCTCGCCGGCTTCGTCCAGTCGGCCCGGCTGCCCCGCCGCATCGCCGAGCGCTGCCGCATGCTGCTGCTCGCGCAGCGCACGCTGTCCGGCGAGCGCCGCCGCAAGAGCGCGGCCTTCCGGCGTCACCCCCTCTTCGGAGAGGCCCTCACCGTGTTCGAGATGACGGTGGAGGCGACCGGAGAGCACCGTGAGCAGCTGGACGCGTGGAAGGCCGGCGAGGTGCCGCCTCCTCGCCCCGAGGCCTCCGACAGCGAGGGCTCCGAGCCCGGTGGCCAGCGCAAGCGTCGTCGTCGTCGTCGTCGTCGTCGTGCCGGGGGAGAGGGCTCCGCCTCAGCGGGTTCTTCATCCGGCTCCGGCGCCGGCGAGGCGTGAACCCGGCGCCCCCCGTGGAGGTGGAGGTCCCCCGGACACGTGTCTACGGGGGACTGGTGCTGGGCGTGGTGGCCGTGTCCTGGGCCGCGCCGCTCATCCGCTTCGCGGAGGCGCCTTCCCTGGCCATCTCCGCGTGGCGCCTCACCTTCGCCTCGGTGCCGCTGCTGGCGCTCGCGTTGGTGCGGGGCCGCTCGGAGCTGACGTCCCTCTCCGCGCGGACCTGGGGCTTGCTGGTGTTGTCCGGCCTGGCGCTGGCGCTGCACTTCGCGACCTGGATTGCGTCGCTCCAGTACACCACCGTGGCCAGCTCGGTGGCGCTCGTCACCACGCAGCCGGTGTGGGTGACGCTGTTCGCGTGGCTCGCCCTGGGTGAGCGCGTGGGCCCTCGTGGTATCGCGGCGCTTGTCCTGTGTCTCGCGGGCAGTGTCCTCATCGGCGCGCGGGACTTCGCGGCCGGAGGCACGGCGCTCTGGGGTGACCTGCTCGCGGTGGCCGGTGCCGTCATGGCGGGCGTGTACTTCGTCGTGGGCCGTCGCGTGCGCGAGTCGATGTCGCTGGGCACGTACGTGGGCATCGTCTACTCGGTCGCGGCGGTGGCGCTGATGGTGGCGCACGGCTTCGTCGACTCGCCGCTGACGGGCTTCACGCCGAGCACCTGGATGGTGCTGGTGGGACTGGCCCTGGTGCCGCAGCTCATCGGCCACTCGCTGCTCAACGCCTCCGTGCGTCACCTCTCCGCGCCCTTCGTGGCGGTGGCCTCGCTCGGTGAGCCCGTGCTGTCCACGCTGTGGGCCGTGCCGCTCCTGGGTGAGAAGCCAGACTGGGTGCAGCTCGTCGGTGGAGGACTGGCGCTGGTGGGCGTGTTGGTCATGTCCCGGGACGAGGCCGCGCGCCAGCCGCCGCCGCCCGACATGGTTCCCGCCGCGGACTGAGCGCGCTCAGCGCTTGGGTTTGTCCTTGTCCACGGGGCGCTCGGAGCGGTGCTCGTCGCCATCCGGGGCGTCGCTGCCCGCGATGTCCGCGGTGGTGATGGCCTTGCTGCCGAAGCGCTCCGCGATTCTATCCAGCGCCGCGTTCAGCTTGGCCGTCCGGGGCGGCGCGGCGGGGAAGAGGCCGAGCTGGGGCGGCACCTCGTCGAGCTGCACGCTCACCCCGGTGAGGCGGACGGGCTTGCCCTCGTGTGAGCGCTCCAGCAGCTCCAGCGCGGTGCGATAGAGCGTCTGACCGTCGTCCGTCGCCTCGCGCAGCGTGGTGCGGCGGGTGAGGAGCGTGAAGTCCGAAAGCTTCAGCTTGAGCTGCACCACGCGGCCCTTCACGCCCGCGCGCCGCAGGCGCCGAGCCACGCGCAGCGCCTGGGCATGCACGTGGGGCTTGAGGGTCTCCACGCCCGCGAGGTCCTCCTCGAAGGTGTCTTCGGCGCCCACGCTCTTGGCCGCGCGGTCCGGCACCACCTCGCGCATGTCGATGCCCTGCGACAGCTCCCACAGGTGCCGACCGCTGGTGCCCAGCCGCGCCTCCAGCCACTCCGGGTCCTTCGTCGCCACGTCGCCGATGGTCTTCAGCCCCGAGCGCTGGAGGGCCTCCTCCGTCTTTGGCCCCACGCCCCACAGGCGCGACACCGGCAGGCCCGCGAGGACCGCCACCGTCTCCTCCGCGCGGACCTCCCGCTGGCCGTTGGGCTTGGCCAGGTCCGAGGCGATCTTCGCCACGAACTTCACCGTGGCGATGCCCGCGGACGACGGCAGCTTCAGCTCGTCCGCGATGTCCTTGCGGATGCGCCGCGCGATATCCGCGGGCGAGCCGAACAGGCCCACCGAGGCCGTGACGTCCAGGAAGGCTTCATCCAGGGACAAGGGCTCGATGAGCGGGGTGTAGCGCTCGAAGATGGAGAAGACCTGCTCGCTGGCCTCCGCGTACGCGGGGAAGCGTGGCTTGACGATGATGGCATGGGGCGCGGCCTTCACCGCGCGCGCCATGGGCATGGCGCTGCGCACACCGAAGGGTCTCACTTCATAGGACGCGGCGACGACCACGCCTCGCTGGGCATGCCCGCCAACGATGACAGGTTTGCCCTTCAGGGCTGGGTTGTCCCGCTGCTCCACGGACGCATAGAAAGCGTCCATGTCCACGTGGATGATGGCTCGCATCGCACCAACCACTCTAGCGGCTCTGTCTGACGTTGCAGGGGCTCCAATTGGGCGTGGGCGCTACCGGCGCTCGCTGTCCAGCAAGCGCAGCTGCTCGGGCCCATAGCGTCCACCAGAGACGGCCCCAAGTGAGTCGAGCGCGGCGACGTCCTCGCTCGTCAGGGGCCGATTCAAGGCCCCCAGCGCGTCGTCGAGCTGCGCTACGTTCTTCATCCCGATGACCGGTACGAACCCCGGCTGTCGTGCGAGCACCCAGGCGATGGCGAGCTGTGCGGGCGACATCCGCCGCTCTTGCGCGAAGCGGTGGAGCGAACCCACCACGTCCTCGTTCTTTTCGCGATGCTCGCCACTGAAGCGGGGCAGATGGGCGCGGAAGTCACCGGCGCCGGTGGGCTTGCTCCCGGTCAACAGTCCTCGGGAGAGGACGCCGTAGAGCGTCGCGCTGATGCCGAGTTCCCGGAGGGTAGGGAAGATGTTCGACTCGGGGCCCCGGCTCGCGAGGGAGTACTCGATTTGCAGGTCGGCGATGGGGTGGACGCGGTGCGCGCGGCGGAGGGTTTCGGCGCCGACCTCGGAGAGCCCGATGTGGCGGACGTACCCCGCCTTCACCAGGTCCGACATCGCGCCGATGGTCTCCTCGATGGGGACGTTCGGGTCCAGCCGTGCGGGGCGGTAGATGTCGATGACGTCGACGCCCAGGCGCTTCAGCGAATACGTGGCGAAGTTCTTCACGGCGGCGGGGCGCAGGTCCATGCCGAGCCAGCTTCCATCCGGGCCCCGGAGCGCGCCGAACTTCACGGAGAGCTGGACCCGCTCGCGGCGCCCGGCGATGGCGCGTCCCACGAGCAGTTCGTTGTGTCCCATGCCGTAGAAGTCGCCCGTGTCGAGCAGCGTGACGCCGCGCTCGGTGGCCGCGTGCACGGTGCGCAGGCTCTCGTCGTCGTTGGTGGCGCCGTACATGCCGGACATGCCCATGCAGCCCAGGCCGAGTGGGAAGACCTCGGGTCCCGTGGTACCCAACTTCACCGTGTGCCGCGTCTGCCTGGCTTCCTGCGTGCTCATCGCGTCTCCCTTTGTCGTGCCGACGTGACAAGAATTCGCGAATCGCCATCCTGAAATCCAATCAATAGGATGCATCCAGAACATGAACGCCATCTATGAGAAGTCGCTGGACCTCAACCTGCTGCGAGTCTTCGTCGTCGTGGCGGAGCTGGGCAGTGTCACGGCGGCGGCGGCGCGCCTCTATCTCACGCAGCCCGCGGTGAGCGCGGCGCTACGGCGCCTGACGTCAGCGGTGGGCTCACCGCTGTTCGTCCGGGATGGGCGCGGGCTCGTTTTGAGCGCGCGGGGGCGGCGACTGCTGGCCTCCGCGAGGCCGCACCTGGAGGCCCTGGTGGAGGCCGCGCTGGCTCCCCTGGCGTTCGACCCACGGACGAGCGAGCGAACGGTTCGCCTTGGCCTCTCCGACGCGAGTGAGTCCTGGCTTCTGCCGCGCCTGCTCCAGGCGCTCGCGAGTGAGGCCCCTCACCTGAAGCTCGTCGTGCTTCCGGTGCAGTTCCGCACCGTGGGAGGGTTGCTGAGCGCGTCGGCGGTGGACCTGGCGGTGACGGTGGCGGATGAGCTGCCTTCGGGCATGCGGCGACTGGAGCTGTTCACCGAGCACTTCACGTGTCTGCACGACGCGCGTCGGCTTCGCCTCGGGAAGACGCTCACGCTGGAGCGCTACCTGGCGCAGGAGCACGTCATCGTCTCGTACAACGGAGACCTGCGCGGCGTGGTGGAAGATGTGCTCGGCCACCAGCGGCGGGTGAGGGTGTCGATTCCCACGTTCCATGGCCTGGGCGCCCTCCTGGAGAACAGCACGCTCGTCGCGACCGTGCCGGGGATGGTCGCTCGGGACGTGGTGGCGCTGCGCCCGTTCCTTCGTCAGCTGAAGCCGCCCTTCACGTTGAGAGGCGCTCCCATGGAGTTGCTCTGGCGGAGCGCGTCCGAGGACGACGAGGCCATCCGCTTCGTCCACGAGCAGGTTGTCAGCGTGGTGCGGAGCCTGCGGCGCGCGTCGTGAGGGGTTTCTGGTATGACTCCGCAGCGCCTCATGTCTCCCTATCGCCTGGTCATCTTCGACTTCGACGGCACCCTGGCGGACTCCCTGCCGTGGTTCCGTTCCGTCTTCAACGACATGGCCGACCGCTTCGGCTTCTCACGGCTGACGCCGACGGAGTTCGAGGCGATGCGAGGCATGTCCGGACGCGAAATCATGGCGCACACGAAGGTGCCCATGTGGCGGCTGCCCGCCATCGTCAGCTACATGCGCAAGCAGAAGCTGTCCGCCGCCGCCTCCACGCCCTTGTTCCCGGGCGTGCCGGAGTTGCTCGCGGAGCTGAAGGACGCCGGGGTGACGGTGGCCATCATCAGCTCGGACAGCGAGGTGTCGGTGCGCTCGGTGCTGGGCCCCGTCGTCGACTCGGTGACGCACTTTGACTGTGGCGCCGCCATCTTCGGAAAGGCCGCGAAGTTCCGACGCATGCTCAAGCGCGCCGGGGTGACGACGACCGAGGCCCTGTCGGTGGGCGACGAGATTCGCGATATCGAGGCGGCGCGAGAGGCGAGCATCCCCGCCGCCGCCGTGGGATGGGGCTACACGCTGGCGGACGCACTGGCGCGCCATGCTCCCGCGCACCTGTTCCACTCCATGGCGGAGTTGAAGGCGGCGCTGCTGCCCTGAGCACCCAGGCGCCTCGGTGTGACGCGCCTGGGAGTCCGTCGAACGGGGGGCCTCGGGCGCGAATGGGAGGCCCTGGAGGCAGACCCATTCGCGGTGATTCCGAGTGCCCGCCGCGTCAGCTGCGCTGCGCGTAGTACTCGACGATGAACGGCTCGTTCACGTCGACGGGAATCTCCTCCCGCTCCGGGGTGCGCACGAAGCGCAGGCCCTCTCCGTCACCGAGCACCTGCACGTACGGCGGTACGGAGCGCCCCTTCATCCGCTCGAAGGACTCGCGGACGATGAGCAGCTTCAGGTGGGCGGGGAGGTAACGAATCTCGCTGCCCGGCTTGACGCGGAAGCTGGGGATGTCCGTGGCGGCGCCATTCACCTGGAAGTACCCGTGGCGGACGAACTGGCGCGCCTGGCGGATGCTCGTGGCCAGCCCCGCGCGCAACACCAGCGCGTCCAGGCGGCTCTCCAGCAACTGCAACAACACCGTGCCCGTGTTGCCCGGCGAGCGACGCGCTTCCATGAACGCTCGGCGGCACTGCTTCTCCAGCAGGCCGTAGTACAGCTTCAGCTTCTGCTTCTCCCGCAGCCGCCGGGAGAAGTCGCTGTTGCCCATGCGCGCCGTGGCGCCGTGCTGGCCGGGCGGATAGGGACGCCGCAGCACCGGGTCCTTGTCCGGGTCCTTCGCGGTGATTCGCGAGAGCGGAATCCCCAGTCGCCGGCACATCTTGCCCCTCGGTCCCAGATCACGTGCCACGTCTCGTCCCTCCGTATCCGGCTCGATGCTGTCGAGCTCAGTTGATTTTGATAATCAGTATCAATATCAAGATCAGTACCGTGAATACGGGCCTCGGGTCAAGCCGCACCGTGCGAGTTGGGGGTGAGGGGCGCTCACGGACGGTGTCGTCCGGGCGTCGCGGGTGAGGGGGACACCGGGGTCGGCGAGGCTCGGACGCAGGCCGATGAGCGCGGAGGTGGAGGTCTCTACGAGGCGCGACTTCGGGAGTCAGGTGAGGGTTTGCGAGGCGCCCGGCCGGTGCAAACCCAGGCATGGCGCGCCAATCGACCAGCGCCTTGCGAACGCTCTGGGCGTGGTCAAGCGAGACACCTGTTGGTTCTCGGTGCCTGGAAGATGAGAGCCGATGCTGGCGAATCGTGTCGCCGGTGCGTTGCATTCCGCGAGGGCGGTCCGCGCTGTGAGTCGTTGAGGGACGGCGATAGAGTCCTTGTCCTCCTCTCATCGGAGTCTCTCACGTCATGACTGTCTTCAAGCAGATTGCCTTTGCGTGTGCCGCAGTGTCCCTTGTTGTCTGTGGTGGACTTCCCGAAGGGGAGGCTCCCAGGAGACGCTGGACGCGCAGCAGGCCGCGCTGACCACCAGCTCCTTCGGCGGCTGTTTGTTCACCCTCTCCTCGGCCGTGATTCCCGTGGAGCTTCCTCCGCGCCATGCCATCACCCTGACGCGCAATGCCTCGGGGACGTGTCCGTATCCCGCGGCCAGAGTGGAGTTGGGCCGCTCCTACAACACTCCACACATCGCTGCGCTCGGCACCAGCGTGGGCCTGACCACGGCCTTCTCGTACAAGCAGTCCCCGAGCGGCAGTGCCAACACCCAGTGCAAGGTCAATCACATCGACGCGGCCACGCTCACGAAGCTGCGTGACACGAACATCGTGGTGAACTTCGGCGCCGGAAACGTCCCCGTCTGCAACCTGGACCAGACGGACGCTGGCACAACGCTGGTCGTCTACGGCACGAAGACGGGCCCGCTCCCCGGCGAGACGGGGAGTGGCGGCAACTACGTGGCCACGGATTACAACGTCTTCACCAGCACCACGGCGCCTGTTTATTACGCCTACTGAGAGGACTCGAGTCCCGCGGAGGCGCTGCTCCGCGGGCCGTCGGACTTCATCTCCCGGTGTCCCGAGTGCTCCGCGCCCGCCTCAAGGTCAGGTGCCGCTCTTGTCGAACATGGCAGTGAAGGAAGCGCCGTTGTTGTAGACCCGCGGCTTCTTCAGCCAGTAGCGCGCCGTCACTTCCGCCACTGCCCGCGCTTTCGACAGCCCATGCCAGCACACGCCGGCCGAAGTGGTAGGATTCACGCGACGTATCGACCTCAAGCCAGGAGATTGTCGATGAAGCCGAGCATCCTTGTCGGAGGACTGTGGGCCCTGTGCGTGCTGGTGGGCTGTGGTGGCGCGGAACAGGAGCCTTTCGAGCAGACGGTGTCGGAGCAGGCCGTGACGTGCCAGCAGGCCTGTCAGTCCGAGTACCTTGCCTGCATGCGGGAGAACGCCGGAAGCGGCCCGGGCAAGGCGCTGTGTGCCCAATCCCTCACGTGGTGTCGCGCGGCTTGTCCCCCGGCGCTCGGGGCCGAAGCGACGGTGTCCGAGAAGCCCGCTCACCTGCTGCCGCCATGCGCGTCGTATGAAAGCTTTCTGTGCTCGGGGGCCTCCAGCGAGGTCGTCTGCTACCACGACAACGGGCAGTTGGGTGGCTGTACCTGCTCGGAAGAACTCATCTGGAGTTGCTACTGAGGGGCTCGCCTCTCTTCAGCCCGTGGGGCGGAGCACTCCACTGTCGTTGGCGTCCTCCTCCGCATGGAACCCGATGAGGCAGTTCGCGATGACCTGAAGCAGCTCGCGGTCCGCGTGAGGATGACGACGGGCGGCGAGCCAGCCGTCTTTCGTCCAGGCCACCCGGGCAAGATACGGCTCGGGCGGGATGCGCCCGTGTCGCAAGCGCGTCATCGCGAAGGTGATGGGCGAGCAGCGCCGGGCCGGAGAGAAGCGGCGGGTCCTCTCGATGACAGTTCCCACGAGATGCGAGGCCCGGTGGGCGCGGCGCGCTCCGACTTTCTGTTTGGATTCGACTCCCACCCCTGGGAGTCCCCATGCGAACGTGTCGTGCAGCCGAGTCTGCCGTCGCCGGAGTATTGCTCGTCGTCTCCACCTTGTTCCTGGGCTGCACGGGAGGAGAGGCTGACGAGCCTCCCGAGCCGCTCGACGGTGTCGTCCTGGCGCGACAGGGGCAGGGGTTGGTGGACGGCAGCAACATCACCGAGTACGCCGCATCGTGTCGCGCGGAGCTGGGGCGGCTGACGGACGCCACGTTCAACTGCCGGGACGGGACGCTGCTGCACACCACCAACACGCCAGACGGCATGACCTGTGACAAGCCGGTGTGGCTGGACCTTGGCGGCAAGTACTGCGTCGACAATGCACGCCTCTTGAAGCTCAAGACGAGCAACCCGAACACGGAGGCGCGCGTCATCTGCCGCCGCTACAAGGCGGGGCTGGATACGTCGGAGAGCTTTCAGGATGTCGCCATCGTCGTCGCCAACAAGACGTCGGGGGCGACATGCTACTTCCAGGCCTTGAGCGGCAGCGGCGCGGACCTCAATGGCAAGAATGTGCCCAATCCGATGGCGGACCCCGCTTCCGCGGATGCGGCGGAGCGCGCCGCCGCCACGGCGGCCAGGGCGTTCTACATCAGCCCTCAACGGCTCCGGGACAACTCCAGCCTGCACTGCTCCAAGTGCCATGACAGTGACCCCTGGATGCACTCGCCCTACATCGACCAGGTGGCGGCGACCGTGGATGGGTTGCCCGCGGGATTCAAGAAGGGGAAGTACAAGCTCGTCGAGGAGGCCTATCTCACGAACGCAGGGCGTGGGTGGCCCAAGCCGGAGACGGTCACCACCGCTCAAGTGAAGGACGGTGATGGGAATGTCGGCAATCAGGAGTGCACCACCTGTCACCGCATCGGCACCAAGAACACGTGCGCGGACTGGTTCCCCAGGTCCGTCGACAAGGCCGCCATCCCCGGACGCAACGCGGCGAACGGCGTGTGGCCGAAGAGCCACTGGATGCCGGAAGTGCTTCCCGCCACGAAGGCCGAATTCCATACGCTCTATGACAACCACATCAAGGCGCTCGAGTGCTGCTGCACCACGCCGTGGAAGCTGGGCTGCACCACCTTCACCGACCTGACGGACCTGACCAAGAAGCGTCAAGGAACAGGCGCGGTGGATTTCAAGCCCGGTGCGCAGAAGTGTGTGGATGGCACGACGGGGGTGGTGGCGCTCGGCGTCAGCATCGCTCCCATTGTTGTCGCGGCGCGAGGCTCCGGAGAGAACTCCTGCACCTCACCCCTCACGGCGCCGCTCTGTGCGAGCTTCACCATCGAGCGCACCGATTTGGAAGGCACCACCACCACGCTCACCGAAGGGCCCAACGGCGCCCCGTTGATGGCCTGCGCCAGTCATCCCCAGTCGCCCTATCCAGGGCCTCACGAGTCATTCCTCCCTCTGGAGCCAGGCGACCTGGTGACGCTCTCCACGCCGCAGCGGTATGCCTTCGCGGACAACCATGACCTGCTCGAGTTCGTGGGGTGGCAGGTTTCGGAAAACTGCCCCTGTGCGAATGGTGGCAGCACGACGTGTCAGTTCCGCACTCGCGGCAGCCGCCACTGGTACGGAACGGATCCCGAATTGCCAGAGGTGACGTACGAGGGCGACCCGGAGGGCTTTCATTGCCAGGCGCTCTACCAGCGCACGGAGGTCTGTCGAACTCCCGACGCGGGCGTGGATGCCGGCACGGACGCGGGCGTGGATGCCGGATACGACGGGGGCCCAGGTGACGCGGGTTGGGATGGCGGCGTGCTCGACGCGGGAATCGCTGACGCGAGTGTCGACGCGGGAGTGGCCGACGCGGGAATCACTGACGCGGGGGTGAAGCGCTGTGATGGCGGAGTGAGCGTCCGTGTGCCTGTCGGCGAGGGCGGCCCCACTCCCGTCGAGGACTGCGAGGTGACCGAGCAACCCGAGGAGCCCGAGGAGCCTTGAGCCAGGGCCTGTCTGAATGAGCCCACGGGCCGGTGCGCACGCCGCATGGCACCGGTCCGATGGTCCTTGGGGGGCCTCGTTGGACCTCGTCTGGAGTCCCCTACCGAGGGGACTGCGCCAGTCGCCCTGAACCGCGACGCCCTCCAGCGTCCCGTGATGCCTCACGGGGGCTGGAGGGCGTCACGTCCTGTCAGTGCTGCCACTCCTTGCCCATGGGCATCTCTCCCGCGCGCACGCCGGTCCTGCTCTGCGTGCTCGTGGTCTGCGTGCTCGAGAAGGTGACGGTGTAGAACCCGCCCGTCTCGGGCGTGCCCGCTCGAGGCGTGTAGACGGCGATGTCCGTCTTCCCATCGCCGTCGTAGTCGCCCGTGACGGGAACGTCGCTGACTCCTCCGAGGAACTTCACGTGGGACGTCCCGGTGGAGCTATGCAAGATGGTGAAGTAGCCGCCGCCGTCATTCGCGGGCCAGCGGGGCGTATAGAGCGCCCGGTCACTGGCGCCATCGCCGTCGTAGTCGCCAATGACAGGAATGTCTCCCACCTGTCCCATCGTGTCCCAATCCCAGAACCCTCCCGTTCCCTGTCGCACCCAGACAGAGAACCAGCCGCCCCAACCCGTACTGCTCTTGTACTTGTACAGGGCGAAGTCATCCCTGCCGTCTTCATCGAAGTCTCCGACGACGGGCACGTCGTCGGGTTCGCCAGCCTTGAAGAGGACGGGTTCGGGGTCTCCAGTCTGGCTCGAGATCCACTTGAACTGTCCATAGACGAGATTGGGAGGGGTCCCCTCGGGAGTCGGGAAGCGTTGGTACACGGCGATGTCAGTGATCCCATCGCCGTCGTAGTCCGCGGCAAGGGGGATGTCGCCAGGCCCGCCCAGGTCGAACCAGCTCCAGTGTTGTCCCTGGCTCCGCCACACCGAGAAGAACCCAGGCGTAGTGGCGCTCCAGGCAGGTGTGTAGACGGCGAAGTCCGTGAGGCCATCGCCATCATAGTCACCCGTGAGCGAGATGTCCCCGGGGAGCCCACCTGCGAGGCCCATCGGTCTTGGCAGGGAGCTGGTCTTCACCGTGAGCAGTCCCGTCTGGGGCATCGCGGGTGATTTCCAATACCAGGTGAAGTCCGACTTACCATCCCCATCGAAATCATCCTTCCGCTGATACATGGGCGTATCCGTGTAGACGTGTACTTCCCATGGACCAAAGGTGTCCTCCCATCCCCCTAGACTGGAGCTGTATGGAATGGGGCTGCGCTGCTCGAAGAGGCTGCGAGCGGGCAGCGTGCCATTCCATGTCTGTGGGTGAATGGTGGCGGTGATGGGACTGGACGTGTGATTGGCGACGATGACGACATGGCGTTGCCCGATGATGCGGTGCGTGCCTTCGAGTCCGGGAGTCAGCATCAACCCCCAAGTGCCATCCGCGACCAGCGCGGGTTCCAGGATGCGAAGCTGCGAGGCGACCTTCTTGATGTCCCACCAGAGCTGGGAGTTCTGCTCGATGGCGTCCGTCCCCCACCAGAAGATGCCACGCGCCCCATGGATGATGGAGGAGTAGGCCATGAAGCGAGTCTCGATGTAGTTGGGACGCCGTCCTGTCAGCGGGTTCTGCCAAGTGGAGCAGCACTCCCCTCCGCCCTGTCCCTGGAGCACCATCAGGATGGGGCCCTTGGCGACATAGGGCGACGCGGAGTCCTGATCATAGAGCACCTGCATGGCATCGAGGGTTTCTGCTGGACCCATGAGCGGGGCTTCCGGGAATGGCGGAGAGTAGCCTTCGAGCGTCACGTAGATGGGATACCTGTCGTGTCCCCACGCGTTCGCCCCGTCACTCCATTGCTCGTATGCGGCGGGGGAAAGGCCTGGCAGCAGGGGCCCCCCGGACGGAAAGCCACCCGCGTTGGGGGCGGCCACCTCCGTGTAATAGACCAGATGCGAGGGGTCCCTGGAATTGACGAACGCGCGGAAGCTCGTGGCCTCCGTCACGCTGGGAATGCGAGCACGCTGGCTCGCTGTCAGAACCAGATTGACCCCTCCATCGGCAAACTGCGCGACCTGCCCTGAACCGACCTTGTTCCAGCCCATCTCGTCCTGGCTTTCGTAGCCGAGGAATGCAGGCTTGCCCTTCAGTGCCTGGATCTTGAGGTCCAGGTCGCTGCCGATATGGTGCTGGGCGTCCTTCTCTCGCACCCAGTGCAGTTCACTGAGTGCCCCTCCCCGATCGCTCCAATTCCAGGCTTTGCCCAGGGCATGGACCCCGTGCGACTCCATCTTGTCCAGGTCGGCGGGAGTCAGGTCATGGATGTCCACGATGACGGCATTGAATCCCGCGCGACCCAGTTCTCCGAGCCCGAGGTCTGTCTTGTCAAGGCTTGGGAGAAGATCCGCCAGACCCGCGTCCGCGTTATCTCGTTTGGGGTAGTCGTAGGTGCCAATCACGAAGAAGCGCTGGCCGTTTTGAATCCAGAAGGGCACTGGTGGTGGGGGCTCTGTCTCCGTGGGGTTGCAGATGGGCCGCGTGTCGCCGGGGAGGCAATTGGGGTCCGCGAAGGAGAGTTGGGGTACGACCAGGCCCAGGCCAGCGACACAGGCCGCCAGCACCAGTCTTCGTCGTCTTGAGGTTTCTCGAGGAGTGGGGGTCATGCGGCGTGTATACAATAGGACGATTGCCGGCAGGGCTTTCATTGTCAGGCGCTACCAGCGCACGGATGTCTGTCGAACCCCCGTCGAGGACCGCGCGGCGACCGAACAACCCGAGGAGCCCGAGGCACCTTGACCCGGGGTGGGTCTGAAGGCCCATACGGCTGGTGCGTTCGCTGCATGGCGCCCGTCCGATTGTCCTTGGGCCTCCATGGACTCCCAGCCCAAGGGGTTGCTCTGGGCTGATGCGATTCGTGGGGCTACATTGCACGCCTCATGGATTCCGCCCCCTCCAAGCCCTTTGGTCGCTATTCGTTGGTGTCAAGGCTTGGCAAGGGCGGCATGGCGGAAGCGTGGCGCGCGCGGCTGGTGGGGGAGGCGGGCGTGACGAAGCCCGTGCTCATCAAGAAGGTGCTGCCGGAGTACGCGCAGGATGAGCGCTTCATCCAGATGTTCATCAGCGAGGCTCGCATCTCCGCGTCGCTGTCCCACGGCAACATCGCCCAGGTCTTCGACTTCGGACGGACGGAGGGCGAGCACTTCCTGGCGATGGAGCTGGTGGACGGGCCGCCGCTTCATCGCATCATCAAGCGCGCGCTCCAGCATGGCCTGAGCGCCGTGCCGGTGGCCCAGGCTGTCTTCATCGCGCTGGAGGTCTGTCGAGGGCTGCATTACGCGCACACGCGCGCGGACAGCCGGGGTGTTCCCCTGGGCATCGTCCATCGGGACGTCTCTCCGGAGAATGTCCTGGTCAGCTACGAGGGGCAGGTCAAGATCGTCGACTTCGGCATCGCCAAGGCGCGCGAACTGCGAGGGTTCAAGACCGAGCCCGGTGTGGTGAAGGGCAAGTACCTCTTCTTCTCGCCGGAGCAGGCGCGCGGCGAGGACGTCGACGCACGCACGGATGTGTGGGCGGCCGGTGTGGTGCTCTACCAGATGCTGTGCGGGCGTTTGCCGTTGCAGGGCCCCGAGTATGTGGTGATGCACCAGTTGCAGGAGGGGCGGTTCCCGTCACCGAGGACGCTGCGCCCGGAGCTGCCCGTGGAGCTGGATGCCATCGTCCAGAAGGCGCTGGCCGTGAAGAAGGAGGAGCGCTTCGAGTCCGCGCACGCCTTCGCCGAAGCGCTCTCCGGGTTTCTCTATGCGACGACGCCTCGGTTCTCGCCCATGTCGGTGGCGTGGCTCGTCCAGACGCTGTTCACCATGGAGTTGCGTGAAGAGGGACGCGAGCCCCAGGTGCCCACGCCCTTTCGGGAGGAGCTGGCTCGCGCCGCGGAGACTCGCACTGTCGCCACGATGAACGAGGTTCCCGTGGTGACGCAGGTCTCCACCCACCGGTGGACCTCGTATCGACAAGGCCTGGGCGCGGGGCTTGGAGCCGCGCTCCTGTTCTCGGCGGCGCTGGGTGTGGTGACGTGGACGCTGAGCGGGAAGTCGAGCCCCAAGGTGTCGGCCCCGGCCCCGAAAGCGGAGCAGGCTTCCACGGCCCCATCGTCGCCCACGACAGGGGCCCCGGTGCCTTCAGACGAACTGGCGGAGGTCCAGGTTCCGGCAGTCCCGTTGTCTCCCGAGAAGACCCCCGAGGTCGCAAGTCCGACGTCTCTGCCCGAGAGGGATGCGGGCACAGCGGCCGTCGCACCCGCTCGCGAGGACAAGGCCCCGACTGTCGCGGTCGCCATCCTCGTTGATGCTCCGAAGCCAGGGAGCGCGACATCCGCTCCGCGTCCTCCTCCTGTCGTGTCCGCCGCGGGCGTCAAGGCGCTGTCGCCCGAAGACGAGTTCGCCGCGCTGATGAAGGCAGGGCGGTCCGCGGAGCAGGCAGGTCGTACCAAGGCCGCGATGGTCAGCTATCGCAAAGCCCTTGTGCTCAAGGACGGCTCGCATGAAGCCCGGAAGGAGCTGGGGCTCCTGCTGGTGAGCGGCTTCGAGTCGGAGAAGTCCTTGCGCGAGGGCGTGGTCCTGCTCCAGCACGTCGTTCGCGCGGATGGCGCCGATGCTCGCGCCTGGTTGTCGTTGGGGATGGCCTACCAATCCCTGGGAGACAGCAACCAGGCGGCGGAGGCCTTCAAGAAGTACCTCCTACTGGTGCCCACGGGCGGCGCATCCAATGCGGCTCGGGCGATGCTCAAGTCCCTGGGGAAGTGAGCAGCCCCGTCAGCTCGCCGGACTCTCGTCCTCGCGCTCGCCGCGAGGCAGGGGCAAGCCCAGTCGCTCCAGCTCCGCGCGCAGCTCCGGGGGCAGGGGACTCGTTACATGCATCGGCTTCTTCGTCTCCGGATGCGGCAACCCGAGCGCCCGTGCATGCAGGAAGAAGCGCCCCAGCCCTGGCGCCTCGCGCCCGCCATAGAGCGTGTCGCCGACGATGGGCGCTCCAATACCCGCCATGTGCGCGCGCACCTGATGCAACACGCCCGTGAGGATGCGCACCTCCACCAGGCTGTACTCGCCCACGCGCGCCAGCACGCGGAAGCGCGACACCGCCTCGCGCGCGTCCTCGGCGCCGTGTGGCGCGGGCTCCACCCGGTCCGGGTGACGCGGGTGATGGCGCAGCGGCAGCTCGATGTCGCCCTCGTCCACCAGGGGCCCCGTCACCAGCGCGAGGTAGCGCTTGTCCACCGCGCGCTCACCGAAGGCCGCGCGGACGGCATCCCACGCCGTGCGCGAGCGCGCGGCCACCACCACGCCCGACGTCTCCACGTCCAACCGGTGGCACAGCCCGCCTTCGCGCGGGTCCACCGACGCCTGCGCGCACTCGGGGTAGCGCGCCACCAGCGCGTTGGCCACCGTGCCCGTCTCTCCCGACTGGAGCGGATGCGAGGGCCGGCCCGCGGGCTTGTCCACGAACACCAGCGCGGCGTCCTCGTGCAGCACGACGAGCGGGAACTCCTCGTCGGGCACCGCCTCGCGCGTCTCCTCCTCCACCACCACGGAGATCTGCTGCCCGGCCGTGAGCGTGAGGCCCTTCTTCGCCGCCCGGTGGTTCACCTTCACCGCGCCCGCATCGAAGAGTCGCTTGAGGCGCGCGCGCGACAGGCCCAGCGCCTCGCCCACGAAGAGGTCCACCCGCTGGCCCGCCTTGTCGGCGTCCACGGTGAAGGTGTGCAGCTTGGAGGGATTCACTCGGAAAGAGCCTCGTAGACTTCCTCGGCCGTCTGGAACCGGTCGTCCGGCTCCTTGCGGATGAGGCGGTGGGCCACGCGTGCGAACTGCGGGTCCCCATGAAGGTTCAGCGCCAGCACCGGCGGAGGCTCCGTCTCCAGCACCTGCCGCCACAGCTCGTGCGGCGTCTTCGCATCGAAGGGGGGCCGCCCGCTGAGCAGCTCATAGAGGATGACGCCCAGACTGTACAGGTCCGAGCGCCCATCCAACGGCTCCCCGAGAATCTGCTCGGGCGCCATGTAGCGGTACGTGCCCACCAGCTTGCCCGCCTCGGTAATCGCCACGTCGTCCGCGAGGAACTTGGCCAGCCCGAAGTCCATCAGCCGCACCTGCCGGTCCTCGTCCACCATGACGTTGGACGGCTTCAAGTCCCGGTGCACCAGCCCGTGCCCGTGGATGTAGGCCAGCGCCTCGCACAGCTGGAGCATGGTGTCCTTCAGCCGCCCCATGCGCTCGGGACGGTTGAGGTCCTCCTCGCGCGGCGCCCGGCCGTCGTCCACCAGCTTGCGAGCCGCGGGCGGGGGCAGGTCGAAGCCCTCCATCGAGTCATCCGAGCCGGAGCCCGAGGCCAGCTCGTCTTCGCCTTCCCCCGCGCCGTAGGGGTCCAGGTCCTCGCTGGGAGGCTCCTCGTTGAAGGCGTCCATGCTGAACAGCCCCTCCGCCGCGGGGCGGGCGTCACCCGCGGCGTCGGCGTTGGAGATGCTGTCGCTGCCAGGGCCGAAGTCCTCGTCCGCGGTGCGCCGCACCGTCAACAGGCCGCGCGGCGTGGTGCCGCTGATGGGCGACAGCAGGTCGTCCCCTCGGATGTCCAGGTAGTGGCGCAGCGTGAGCCCCTCGATGAGCTCCATGGCCAGGTAGGGCCAGCCCTGATGGACCCCCGCCTCGAAGACCTTCACCACGTTGGGATGGGACAGGTCCGCCAGCGTCTCGAATTCACGCGCGAGTCGTCGCGCCGCCCGTTCGTCCAGCGCGGGGCCGGCCGACAGCAGCTTGAGCGCGACTTCGTCGTTGCTGCGGCGGTCCAGGGCCCGGTACACGGTGCCGGCCCCGCCGCTGCCGAGCGTCTCCAGGACGCGGTAGGGACCGATGACCTTCGGGGGCATGCGTGCGCGGATCCTACGGACGGCGTCGCGTCACGGTCAAACTTGATGATGCCTGGCTGCATGGTCCGGGGCAGAACACTCGGGCAGGCATTTCACTTTTCCAGGGAAACCTGGGAGAACCCTTCATCAAATGCAAGTCGGGAAGTATCAACTCGTCCGGAAGCTTGCCTCGGGGGGCATGGCGGAGGTCTTCCTCGCCAAGGCCGCGGGCCCCATGGGCTTCGAGAAGACGCTCGTCCTGAAGCGGATCCTCCCGCACCTGGCGGAGGACCCAGCGTTCGTGGAGATGTTCCTGGGGGAGGCGCGGCTGGCCGCGCAGCTGGAGCACCCGAACATCGTCCAGATTTTCGACTTCGGCGAGGCGGACGGCAGCTACTTCCTGGCGATGGAGTTCATCGACGGGCCCACGCTGCGGCGGCTGGTGAAGCGCGCGGCGGAGCAGCCCCTGCCCCCGATGATGTGCGCGAAGCTGGTGTCGCTCGCGGCGGAGGGCCTGTCCTTCGCGCACGACTTCTGTGATCCGGCGACTGGAGAGCCCCTGGGGCTCATCCACCGCGACGTGAGTCCGGACAACATCCTGGTGTCGCGGCAGGGCGCGGTGAAGGTGGTGGACTTCGGCGTGGCGAAGGTGGCGGGGCAGGGGCACCGCACGCAGACGGGCGTGGTGAAGGGGAAGGTGGCGTACATGCCACCGGAGCAGCTCCGGACGAAGCCGCTGGACCGGCGCGTGGACGTGTACGCGCTGGGGGTGGTGCTGTACGAGCTCCTGACGGGCAAGCGTCCCTTCGACGCGACGACCGAGGCGAGCACGATGCAGGCCATCCTGTTCGAGCCGTTCATCCCCGTGGTGGAGCGCCGGCCGGATGTGCCGGTGGCGCTCCAGAAGATTCTGGACCTGGCGCTCGCGAAGGAGCGGGACACCCGCTACGCGGACTGCCGCGCGCTCCAGGCGGACCTGGAGCGCTACCTGCTGTCGTCGGGTGAGTCCGTGGGGGCGTACCAGCTCGCGCAGTTCGTGGCGAAGCTGGTGGCGGAGGGTATGTCGGGGCCGGTGGTGGCCTCGCCCGCGGCGATGGGAGGTGCGACGCCCGCGAAGCCCGGGAGCACGCCGAAGTCCATGGCGGCGCCTCCAGAGGCGAAGGGGCCTCCGCCTCCGCCCGTGGACTCGACGTCTCCCACGACGCCCATGCCGCTGTCGGTGCGGGGGATGATTGCGGAGGGACGTCCGCAGCCCGTCTCGAATGAGGGCGGCAAGGGCTCGGACGCTCCGGAGCGTGCGGCGAAGGCGGCGGGGGCGCGACGCAAGCCGGCCTCCCGTCCGATGCTGCCGGCGCAGGGTGGGGTGGCCTCCGAGGCTCGAAGCGCGGGTGAGGGCTGGAACGCGTCGGGCATCGCCGCGGTGACAGCGCCCGCGGGGCCGTCGGGGGAGTCCGAGCGGGATGCGGAGGAGCGCGTCCCGACGAATGGCGGCGGGGCGGACGAGGACGCCATCTCCACGGGCGCGCAGGTGCGTGCCCCCAAGGCGAGCAAGGCCTCGACGGGACTCCTCGCCGTGCTCGTGGGTGGAGCGGTGCTCGTGCTCGGCGGCGTGGCGGTGGTGGCCACTCGGGGCGAGCAACCCATTGTCGTGGTGCCTCCTCCTCTTCCCTTGGGGAAGAGGCCGGAGGCGAAGCGTCCGTCGACGGTGGAGCCGCCCAAGCCTTCCACCGCGCAGGAGCGGGTCGCGGGCGGGGATGCCCCGCCGGCGGGACAGGCGCCGCAAGTGGCGGTGATGAAGGCGGAGCCTCCGCCCACCGCGCCGGTACCGTCACCGAAGGGGGTGACCGCGACGCCCGTGGAGAAAGCGCCGCCGGCTGTCGTGTCCGCTGCTGGCGGCACTTCCGCCGCGCCAGTACCCGTGTTGCCCGAGGTGAAACCTGTCGCGAAGGCCGCGCCGCCACCGCGCCCGCGCGCGAAGGTCGTGGCCACGGGCATATTGGAGTTCCGCATCCGCCCCTATGCGACGGTCGTGGTGGACGGAGACAGCCTCGGGCAGACGCCGGTGGACCCCATCTCGCTGCCCGAAGGCAAGCACACCATCCGGCTCATCAATACCGCGCTGGGCAAGGACGAGACATTCACATACGAGGTGAAGGCGAGGCAGAAGAACATCTTCAAGCACAACTTCCACACGGAGTAGGCGCGTCTTGCCCGTGGCCTGAAAGTGGCCTGGGCGGATGCGCGGTGTCGGAATGAAATTGTAGGCTTTGCGCCCATGCACCTTGCAGAGAAATGGCTTTACGGGCTGGTTGGCGGCAGCGGGGCTTTGCTGCTCGTGTTCTTCCTCCGCGCGATCGAGCTTGAAAGTCGCGGCGTCAGTGGCGGCCCGGAGTGGGGGGTGTTTGCCTTCCCCGCGGCCTCGATGATTCCCGCCTCCGGGCTGCTCTGGCTGTTCTTCGGGCACAAGCTGGAGAATCACAAGCTGTGGATCATCGTGTCCACGCCGCTCCTGTTCGTGCTCACGGTGGTGGCCGCGGGCGTTCTCGTGCCTGTCTCCTACTGACCAGTCCGCGCCGAGCGCCCGGGCTCATTCACAACCCGGGGCCGCACTCAAGGCCATGCGGGCCAGTGGAGGATGCGGCCACTGGTGCCCACGACCCAGAGGTCGTCGGGGCCGGTGCCCGTGATGTCATTGAGGCGGATGCCTCCCGTGGAATGGACCTGCTGCCAGGTCTGCCCATTGTAACGGTAGACGTGTCCGCTCTTGCAGGTCGCATAGGCGGACCCCGCGCCAAAGGCGATGACCGAGGTCAGGTCGTGCGTCGTGGGAAAGGACAGCCGGGTCCACTGACCCAGGTGCCACCGCAGGACGGTGCCTGTGTCTCCCACCGCGAAGGCCAGCCTGGCGTTCGCCACCCAGACACCCCGGAGCGTGTCGAGGTCGGGTGCGACGTCCTCGACGGCCTCGGTATCCCACTCGCCGGAACTTCGGTTGTAGCGATAGATACGCGCGTCCGTCGCGGGGCCTCCCACGATGAAGACGGTGTCCGCCGTCGCTCCATGCACGTCGTAGACATAGTGAAAGTTGTTGTTGATGGGGTTGTAGGTCGGTGTTCCGGTGCCGTTCCAGGTGAAGGCCGCGCCCTCGTCCGAGGCCAGGCTGTCGGTCGCTCCGTAGAGCGTGAGCACGTTGTTGTTCCGCACTCCCACCAGGCCGTGGACCCACAGGTTGTCGTTCTGGACCTGGACGCAATTCGACGCCGAGGAGTCCTGGCGGGCCTTCCTCCCGTCGACGGAGCCGAGCCACGCGCGACCGGTGGTCGGGTCCGCCCAGACGCTGGTCCACGCGGCGTCCGTCATGCCGCAGCCAAAGTCGGAGAGGACCGTGAACGTCACCTGCCCGGGGGTCAGCCTTGCTCGAAAGTTCTCGTCGCCGCCCACCCAGACCCCGCCGCGAGTCCAGGAGGAGGCGGAGATCCATGTCTGGCTGGTGGAGGCCACCGTCTGCCCGGCCCAGGTGGGAGTGAGTCCTCCCGGGCACTGGGTCGGGCCTTCCTTCTGACCGTCGCAGTCGTTGTCCAGGTCGTCACACAGCTCCGGCGCGCCAGGATGGGTGAGGGGGTTCCCATCGTCGCAGTCGCCGGTGTTGCTGACGTAGTCGCCCGCGGGGTGCACGCAGGAGCGGATGGCTCCGGAGGTCTGGCCAGAGCCGTCGCCATCCTCGTCCAGGTACCAGGCCGGGACGGACTGCGTGGCCCCGCAGACGAGAGTGGTGCCACTTGTGTCGCATTGGAGTTGTCCCGTGCACTGCGTCGCAGAATCCGTGCACGTCGAGCCGAGCCCGGGGAAACCCTCGTCGAGGATTGCATCGCAGTCGTTGTCGACTCCGTCGCAGCGCTCCAGAGCGCCCGGATAGATGCTGGCGTTCGTGTCATCACAGTCATCCGGGGGGGCGGTGACGTAGCCGGCTGGCACCGCGTCACAGAAGGTCGTCGGGGTGACTCCCTTCTGTCCATGTCCATCTCGGTCCTGGTCCAGGTAGGCCAACCGCGCGGAGGGACTGTCGCAGGAGAGGCGTTGGTCCGTCACGTCGCAGCGGTAGACACCCTGGCACCCCGCGCTGAGCGTGCACTGACCTCCCAGGTTGAAGTGCGCCTCATCGTTGATTCCGTCGCAGTTGTCGTCCTGCGCGTTGCACCGCTCCGCCGCGCCGGGGTTGATGTCACTCTGGTCATCCTGGCAATCCGTTCCGCCGTTGACGCGACTGACATAGCCATCCCGATCCGCGTCCTGGGCCTCGATGCGGAGCGTGGCGGGGACCCCCCTGTTGTTGGCCACCGTGACGCTCGCGAGGTTGATCCCCACCGCGACTCCCTCGCAGCTCTGCTCGAAGGCTCTTGCCTCCACTTCCACGGTGGGTCCCCAACCTTTGGGTGGAGAGACGACGACTCGAAGATTGAAGCCGGGCCCTGCGCCGATCAGGACGTCCCTGAAGGTTTGTGAGACCTCCTTCCCGCTGCCCGCGTCCCGGGCACGGACGAGCACGCAGCGAGGGCTGAATTCCACGAGGGCTACCGTGAGGTGGATGCTTCGACATGCGGTGCCACCGCCGAGCACCGCATTGGCCGGTTGACCGTCGAAAGCGGTCTCGAGGTCAAGATGGCCGTCGCAGTCCGGATACAGCTCATCCAGGTCTGGCACTGTGCAGGCCGTGGCGAACAGCAGGCACAAGAGGGCAGGGCGCATCATGGATGCACCTCCTCGTTCTCGGGCTCGGAGCCGGTGAAGTAGGTGATGACCGCCCCCGCGACCGAGGTGACCGCGACGCCGAACAGGACATTCGCGGCGAGTGCCTGTCCCCGGGCCGAGTCCAGATGCCCTCGCTGTGCGTCGACCTGCGTGGCCTCGCGGGCATTCTGGATGTTCCCCCGGGAGCGAAGTCCGAAGTAGCTCCCGACTCCGCCCGCCGCGAGCCCGGCCCCCGCGAGGACCATCGAGATGGGACGGAGCCTGGACAGCGCTCCGTTCGGAGGCGCCATTCGCAACTCCGCGGCCTCCTCCTCCGGGTGGACTGGAACCAGCGCGACCTCGGGGACTTCCTGGATGGGACGCTCCAGGTTGTCCGAGTGGGGCACCTTCGGCTCCGGCATGGCGGTGGCACCGGTGCTGCCCGCGTTCGGGGGCGCATTCCGCGCAAGGTCCCGCGACACTTCCCGGCGCACGTTCTCGAAGTCCCGTTGCACCTTGGGGGACACCTTCACGGGAAGCGACGCCAGGGGACGCAGCGTCAATCCCTGCCGGAAGGCGACGAGGGACTTCTGTCGCTGGCCGAGGTCCGCCAGCACCAGACCTTCATAGAGCAACGCGTCGGCTCGCTCATCCTCGGTCCTCGCCAGGGCCTTGGCATCCGAGAGCGCGAGCAATGCCTGTTCGTACGCCAGTTCCTCGTACAGTCGTGCCGCGTCACGCAGGCGCTCCTGAAAGGCATCAGGCGCTGTCGCAATCCGCGTCGCCCGCGAGACGACCGGCTGCGCCGAGGCCGCTCCCGCGAGGGCCAGGGTGAGGCTCATCAATGGTGGGAGGACCCTGATGAATCTCTGGAATGCGGACTTATCCATGCATGGCCACGCTAGCATGACTTCCGGCGAGAGGGCCGGGTCGACGCAAGGCCTTACGAAGGCCGCGGGCGGGGTATTGCAGGCGCGTCTGTCGATGTGTCCGGATGCGCCGCGAGAAGCCCTGTCGCCAGGGCAATCATTCGGGTTCGCAGTGACGCGGGCTCCACCACCTCGAAGCCACCGCCCACCTCACAGAGCTGGCCCAGCGCGATGGCCTCCCGCTCGAAGTCCACGACGACAGTCTTTCGGCCGTCCGCCACCTGCCCTGAGTCGAACCGTGGCGCCTCCGTGGACGGACGAATCCGGCGCAAGGTCGCCTCCGCGTCCGCCGTCAGCCGCAGCGTCACCTCGTACCGCGCTCCCTTTTCCGCGAAGCGCGCGCACCACTCCCGCCAGAACGAGGGCAAATCGAAGCGCGCGGGCCGCTCGAAGGACTCTCCCCGCTGCCGGACACCTTCGATGCGCGAGCCCCGGTACACACGCGGGCCCTTCTCCGTCCCGGCGACCAGGTACCAGCGGTCCGCCTTGAGCACGAGCGCATACGGGTCCACCGTGCGCCGGCTCTGCTTCCCATCGAAGTCCCGGTACGTCAGCGAAACCTTCCGGTTCTGCCACGCCGCCTCGCGCAGCACCTCCAGGTGGGGCACCGACTCCCGCTCCGTGAACCAGCCGGAGGCATCCACGTGCAGCCGCTGCCGTGCGTACTCCATCGCGGGCTGCTGCAACACGGGCAGCGCCGCCGCCAGCTTCACCAACCCGCTGCTCAGGGGCGCGGACAGGCCCAGGTCGCTCAGTCCCCCCGGTGTGGCGCTCATCGCCGCCAGCGCTTGCAGCTCCGTGCGCGTCAGCCCCGTGAGCTGCGTCTTCCACCCATCGAGCAGCGCGACGCCTCCCGCGGACCCGCGCGTCGCGTACACCGGCACGCCCGAAGCAGACAGCGCGTCGAGGTCCCGGTGGATGGTGCGCTCGGAGACCTGGAGTTCGCGCGCGAGCTCTCCCGCCGTCCGCTTCGGACGGGTCTGCAACAACATCATCAGGCTGACGAGTCGGTCGGCGCGCATGTCGGAAATCCCAGCGCGCACTGTACGCGGGCCATCATGACAGGGGATGTCATGATTGCCTCCGTAAGGTGTTCCCATCACCGGCCATCCGCACCCCACCTCCGCCGGTCCGAGGAGAGACACCATGAAGAAGCCGCTCGAAGGACGCATCGCCCTGGTCGCGGGAGCCACGCGGGGCGCGGGCAGGGGCATCGCGACCCGGCTCGGCGAGGCCGGCGCCACCGTGTACTGCACGGGCCGCAGCGTGCGCGGCCGTCCCGCCTCTGGCTCCAAGCGCCCGGAGGTGCTCGAGGAGACCGCGGAGCAGGTCACCGCGCTGGGGGGCCACGGCATCGCCGTCCGATGCGACCACACCGTCACGGAGGAGGTCGCCGCCCTCTGCGCGCGCATCCAGAAGGAGCAGGGGCGGCTCGACATCCTGGTGAATGACATCTGGGGCTGCGACGCCATCTCCGAGCTCGGCGTTCCCTTCTGGAAGCAGTCTCCCGAGCACGCGCGCACCGTGTTGGAGCGCGCCGTGCTCACCCACATCCTCACCAGCCGCCACGCTGTTCCGCTCATGCTCGGGCAGGAGCGGGGCCTCGTCGTCGAAATCACCGACGGCGACCACTTCGGCTACCGAGGCAGCGTCATCTACGACGTCGCGAAGATGAGCGTCATCCGGCTCGCGTTCGCCATGTCGCGAGATTTGCGTCGCACCCGCGTCACCGCGCTCGCCGTGACGCCCGGCTTCCTGCGCTCCGAGGAGATGCTGGAGGGCTTCGGCGTCACCGAGGCCACTTGGCGCGACGGCGCGAAAGTGGAGCCGGACTTCATCGCCTCCGAGTCACCGTCCTACGTCGGCCGCGCCGTCGCCGCGCTCGCCGCGGACCCGAACGTCGCCACCAAGGCCGGCACCGTCCACAGCTCCTGGGCCCTGGCCCGCGAGTACGGCTTCACCGACCTGGACGGCTCCCAGCCCCACTGGGACGAGTACTTCGAGCGCACCTACCGCACGCCCTACCGCGTCGCCGACGCCACCGCCTACTCGCCCTGGCACAACAGCCCCATCGAGATTGCCCGCCCCAACTGGCCCGTCGACTGAATCCGTCCTTCCGCCCGCACCCGGGCCGGGCCCACCCAGGCCTACATGGTCTGAGAGTCCTGGGCCGCTCGCACCGAGCGGGCGACCGACCAGGGGCCTCGGGCGACGGTTGGGCCACGCGCTCGTGGACGTGGCCCCTCTGCGCCGGTAGGGTGCGCGGCTCGAATGGAACGCCCCCTAGTGGTTTCCGCCCTCGAAAATCAGGTCAAGGCCCGGCCCGTGCCGCGCCACGTGGGCATCATCATGGATGGCAACGGTCGGTGGGCGGAGTCGCGGGGTCTGGACCGACTTGAGGGCCACCGCGAAGGGAGCTCCAGTGTGCGGGAGGTGACCCGCACCGCCCGCCGCGTGGGCATCCAGGCCCTGACCCTCTACGCCTTTTCCTCACAGAACTGGGCCCGCCCCGCGGAGGAGGTCGCCGGGCTGATGGACCTGCTGCGCGACTACCTGGAGCGCGAGCGGGCCGAAATCCTCGACAACGGCATCCGCCTGAACGCGGTGGGTGACGTGGGGCGCCTGCCCCGCTTCGTGCGGGAGCCGTTGGACCGGCTCATCGCCGACTCGGCGCACAACACCGGCATGGTGCTGTCGCTGGCGCTGTCCTACGGCGGCCGGGAGGAAATCCTCCACGCCGCCAGTCGGATGGCGGAGGCCATCTCCCGGGGCGAGCTGTTGGCGGGCCGGGTGGAAGAAGCCGACTTCGAGTCCTTCCTGTGGACGAACGGGCTGCCCCCGCTGGACCTGGTGGTGCGCACCAGCGGCGAGCAGCGCGTGTCCAACTTCCTGCTCTGGCAGATGGCGTACGCGGAACTGTGCTTCACCGACGCCCTCTGGCCGGACTTCCGCACCGATGAGTTTCTCCGCTGCGTGTCTCAGTACCAGCAGCGAGAGCGGCGCTTCGGTCTCACTTCCGCCCAAGTCAAGCGGGAGGACACCCCCCAGCGGGCCAAGGCGTGAACGACAAGAACAAGAACCTCGTCGTGCGCATCGTGACGGCGCTGACGCTCCTGCCGCTCGTGGTGTTGCTGCTCTTCCTCGGCGGCGTGTGGAGCGCGGGCCTGTTGGGCCTCGCCGCCGCCGCGTGCGTGGGGGAGTACTATCTCATCGTCCAGAAGCGGCTGAACGCGGCCGCCTGGGTGGGCATGGCCTTCGCCGCGGTGATGCCGTTCCTGCCGCTCAAGGACGCGGCGCGCACGGGCGAGACGGCCTTCTGGCTCACCATCGTCTTCGCGTTCTTCGCGTGGATCTTCCACCTGTTCAAGGGCCCGCTCGCGGAGGCCCCCACGCGCACGGCCCACCTGGTCAACGGCTTCCTGTACGGCGCCGTGGGCCTCACCGCCCTGTCCGCGCTGCGGCTGCTGCCGGACCATGGCCTGGCGTGGGTCATCTGCGCGCTGACGATTACGTGGGCCAACGACACCGCCGCGTACTTCTTCGGCCGCTTCCTGGGTCGCCACAAGCTGTACCCCGAGGTGAGCCCCAACAAGACGTGGGAGGGCTTCTTCGGCGGCATGCTCGGCTCGGTGGGCGGCATGTTCATCGCCCGGGGCTTCTTCTTCCCCGTGTTCACCGTGTGGGACTGCGTGCTGCTGGGCATCGCCGGCGGCCTGTTGGGTCCCGTGGGTGACTTGTGCGAGTCCATGCTGAAGCGCGCCTACGGGGTGAAGGACTCGGGTTTCCTCATCCCCGGGCACGGTGGGGTGCTGGACCGCATCGACGCTTTGCTCTTCAACGCCCCCCTGGTGTTCGTCTACGTGCAGTTCGTGCGCGGCCTGCTTCCGTAGAATCGTGAGATTTCGCTCGCCCGCCTGGCTGGCGGGCCCGGATGTGCGTTGTCCGTCCGGGGGCTCACGATTACTGTTGCCGCCATGCCCTCACTTCAGAACCTGGGGTTCTTCATCCTCCTGCTTGGCGTGCTCGTGACAGTGCACGAGCTTGGCCATTTCCTCGTGGCGAAAGCCTGCGGGGTGAAGGTCCTCAAGTTCTCCATCGGCTTCGGGCCAAAGCTCATCGGCTTCGTGAAGGGCGAGACGGAGTATCAAATCGCCATCCTGCCCCTGGGCGGCTTCGTGAAGATGGCGGGCGACCTGCCCCATGAAGAACTGAGCCCCGAGGAAGCCAGGCGCGGCTTCCTGGCGCAGCCCCCCTGGAAGCGCGGCCTCATCGTCCTGGCGGGGCCGGCCTTCAACCTCATCTTTCCCGTCATCGTCTATTTCTTCGTGTTCCTCGGCCCGCACCAGGCCACGTCCACCCTGGTGGGGTACGTGGAGCCCGGAATGCCCGCCGCCGCCGCCGGCATGCGCCCCGGAGACCGGGTGCTGTCCGTGGAGGGCGAGTCGGTGCGCACCTTCGACGACATGCGGGACACCTTCGTCGGGCGCTTCGAGCGGCCGATTCCCATCGTCGTGGAGCGCGATGGCCAGCCGGTGACGTTGACGGTGAAGCCCATCAAGAACACGGAGACGTCGCCCATCGACACGGTGGAGCGGGGCCTCATCGGCGTGCTGCCGCTGGCCAAGCCGCCCCTGGTGGGTGTGCCTCCGGGGTCCGTGGCGGAGGCTGCGGGGCTGCGGACGTTCGACCGGGTGCTGAGCGTCAACGGGACGAACGTTCCGGACGAGGCGCGGCTGTACCAGGAGTTGGGCCGGCACCCGGAAGGGGAGCCGCTCAAGGTCGTCGTGCGGCGCATGGACACCGTGGCGGCGGGCGTGGTGCAGGGGCAGGTGGCCCGCGTGGCGGAGGTGACGGTGCCCCGTCAGCCCGGTGCGGGCCTGGCGGCGCTGGGCGCGGAGCCGGCAGACCAGTACGTGGCGACGGTGGTGCCCGGCAGCGCGGCGGAGAAGGCCGGGCTCAAGCAGGGTGACCGCATCGTCTCGCTGGACGGCGAGGTCCTCCCGTCCTTCCGGATGCTGGAGGTGAAGCTCAGCGGGGCGGAGGCGAAGCCCTTCACGCTGACGTGGCGGAGCACGGACGGCGAGCACACCGAGAAGCTCTCGCAGGCCCCGCTGATGGCGGAGGACGGCATGGGGCAGCAGCTCACGAAGCTCTCCCTGGGCGCGCGCGGGTGGACGCTCGTGGACGCGGACGTGGCGCGGGCGGACGAGGTGACGGTGCACCTGGGCCCGGCCGCGGCGCTGAAGCAGGCGGCCATCGTGGTGCCGAAAATCGTGGGGCAGATGGTGAAGGTGCTCGGGGGGCTCGTCACCCGCGACGTGCCGCTGAGCACGGTGGGCGGCCCCATCATGATGTACCAGCTGGCGGCCCGGAGCGCCGAGCAGGGGCTCGACTCCTTCCTCAACCTGATGGCCATCATCTCCATCAACCTGGGCGTGATGAACCTGCTGCCCATCCCCGTGCTGGATGGCTTCGCGCTGTTGTCCGCCGCGTGGGAGGGCATCCGCCGTCGCCCCATCCCCGTGCGCGTGCGCGAGGCCGCCAACATGGTGGGACTGGCGCTGCTCATCCTGCTGATGCTCCTGGTCTTCACCAACGACATCACCCGCTAGAGGTCCCATGCGCGCGAGCACCTTCGTCATCTTGCTGGCGCTGGGCATCTCCACCGGGTGCGCGTCGCGCGCCGCGAAGCCGGACTCGCGTGAGGACTCCAGCCCGGAGCCGTCCTCGCCCCGGGTGACGAAGCGCGAGCAGATGCCTCGCTCCTACGTGGGCGAGGGGCTGGCCTCGTTCTACGGCCCGGGGCTGCACGGCCGTCCCACCGCGAGTGGGGAGCGCTTCAACCAGAACGAGCTCACCGCCGCGCACCGCAAGGAGCGCTTTGGCGCGTGCCTGCGCGTGGTGAACATGGAGAACGGCCGCGCCGTGCAGGTGCGCGTGAATGACCGGGGGCCGTACGTGGATGGGCGCATCATCGACGTCTCGAAGGCCGCCGCCTCCAAGCTGGGCATGCTGGACAAGGGCGTGGTGCGCGTGCGGCTGTACCGCTGCAAGGACGCCGTGTCGGAGATTCCCCGCGCAATGTGGGCCGCGCCGGTGTAGGGAGCGCCCATGTTCCTCTCGCTGGACACCTCCACGCTGACGATGTCGCTCGCCCTGGTGGAGCGCGGGCCGGAGGGGGCCGTGCGCGCGGTGGAGCACTCCGTGGTGCGTCCTCCCGTGAAGCAGAGCGAGGCGCTGCCCGGTGTCGTCGGTGAGCTGCTGGACCGCCATGGCGTCAAGCTGGCGGATTTGGAGGGCCTCATCGTGGGCCTGGGCCCGGGCTCCTTCACGGGGCTGCGCATCGGCCTGGCCACGGTGAAGTCGCTGGCGTACGCGGCGAACCTCAAGGTCGCGGGCGCGTCCTCGTTGGCGGCCGTGGCGCTGGAGGGCCCGGAGGACGTGCCGCTCTACTGCCTGGCCGTGGCGCGCAAGGACGACCTGTACCTGGGCGCGTATGTTCGGCGCGGCGCGACGGTGGAGGCGCTGGAGCCGGAGACGGCCATGTCGCCCAAGGACGTGGCCGCGCGCATGGCCGCGGAGCCGCGGGCGGTGGCGCTGGGGCCGGCGCTGGTGGACTACCGCGCGGCGCTGGTGTCGCACGGCGTGGCGGCGGAGCGACTGTTGACGGGGCCGGACTTTCCCTCGGCGGTGGAGCTGACGCGGCTGGCGCGCATGCCGGAGACGTTCTCGCTCGAGGCCCTCTTCGCCATGGAGCCGCACTACGTGCGGGCCTCCGAGCCGGAGCGAAACCCCAAGTTCCCTCCGCTGCCGGGGCCTGCGCCCACGGCGCGGTTGAAGGACGACTGAAGCGTCCAGCGCTCACGCGCTCGGGCGATGCAAAGGACGCGCGATGAACGAGAATCTCAAGATTGCCGTGGTGGGCGCCACGGGTGTGGTGGGCCGTGAGGTGTTGGCCGCGCTGTACGCGCGCGACGTGCCCGCGGAGCAGGTGCGCGCCTTCGGCTCCGAGCGCTCGAAGGGGCTGGAGGTGGAGTACGGCGAGGATTCGCTGGAGGTGGAGCGCGCCGTTCCGGAGGCCTTCAAGGGCATGGGGCTGGTGCTGCTGGCCACGCCCGCGGAGGCGTCTCGCACGCTGGCTCCGGCCGCTCAGGCCGCGGGCGCGTGGGTGGTGGATGTCAGCTCCGCCTTCCGGTCCGACGGCAACGTCCCGCTGGTGCTGCCGGGCTTCAACACGGAGCTGTTGGGCGCGACGATGAAGGGGCGCCTGGTGTGCCTGCCGAGCGCGGTGACGACGGCGTCGGTGCATGTGATGGAGCCCCTGCGCCGGGCCTTCGGCGTGGTGCGCGCGCAGGTGACGGCGATGATGAGCGTGTCCAGCGCGGGCGTGCGCGGCGTGGCGGAGCTGGAGAAGCAGACCGCGGATTTGATGTCCGGGCGCGAGCCGGACCCGAGCGCCTTCCCGCACCGCGTGGGCTTCAACCTGGTGCCCCAGGTGGGCGGCTTCATGGTGGGCTCCCCGTGGACGGAGGAGGAGGGCGGCTGGACGCTGGAGGCCGCGCGGCTGTTCGCGACGTGGGGCGACGCGCCCGTGCTCGCCGGCACCGCGGTGCAGGTGCCCAGCTTCTACGGCCACGGCCTCACCCTCAACGTGCAGCTGAAGAAGGCGGGCCCGGTGGAGCAGGTGCGCGCGGCCCTGAAGACGTCACCCGCCCTCAAGGTGCTGGACACCCCCGGTGAGCGCATCTACCCCATGCCCATGCTCGTCACGTCGGACCCCACGGTGCACGTGGGCCGGGTGCGCGCCTTCCCCCAGGCCCCCGAGTGGGTGACGCTCTTCGCCGCCGTGGACAACGCCACCCGGGGCGCCGCCCTCAACCTGGTGGAGGCCGGCCTGAAGCTGGCTGAACGCCCCGTCTGACAAATTGGCACGCCGGCCGCGGCCGCCCTGCCTGTTTGGCTCGCCGGAGCGGCCCGCGAGGGCCAGAAGTAGGCCTGCGGGAACGATTTCAACGTGGCCTCCCGCTTGCTAGCTTCCGGCTACCCATGCGCCTCACATTCGCCGTGCTCCTGCTCTTCGCGTCGACCGCCCTGGGGCAGACCGTGACGTTCTCCGGCTCGGTCATCGTCGACAACGACATCGTCGTCTCCATGGCCAACTGCGCCGATCGCAGGTCCGTCTCCTGGTCGCGGACGGGGACCCTCGCGTGCAGTCCGCTCGTCTTCTGGTTGTCGGACGGCAACTGTTCGGGGGAACCGGGCGAGGGGGACAAGGAACTCTTGGAAATCGCCGAGGGGAACACCGCCACTACGTCCGGCACGCTCGAGCTGCGCATGAGTGATGCGCTCGCCGCGGGTGGTCTCACGTGTGAAACCCAGACGGCGGACAAGACCTACAGGCTCTGTGCGACGGTGGAGAAGCAGGACTCGCTTGGGGCCTGCGACAGTACGACCTCCAGCGTGGGCTCGCCGAGCGTCAACTTCATCCTGGACCCGACCTCTCCCCAGGCGCCGGCACTGCCGGGCGTGACGGGCCTGGACAGCGCGCTGAGCGTCAGCGTGACGGTGCCCAGCGACACGACGAGCATGCTGGTGGAGGTGGTGGAGCTGGTGCCAGGGGATGGGGATGGCGGGACGGCCACCGCGGGCGAGGTGGTGCGCTCGAAGACGCAGACGTCCGACAACACGGTGTTCCGGATGGATGAGCTGGTGAACGACAAGGAGTACGGCGTGCGCGCCTTCGCCTTCGACAAGGCGGGCAATCAGAGCAAGGCGTCGCCCCTGGCGACCGGCTCGCCGATTCCGAGCGATGGTTTCTTCGCGGCGTATCACGCGGCGGGTGGTGCGGAGACGGGCGGGTGTGGGG
>NZ_VIFM01001015.1 GCF_006636215.1 Myxococcus llanfairpwllgwyngyllgogerychwyrndrobwllllantysiliogogogochensis
CTTCATCTCCACGCACGGTGCGCGTAAAGGTCTGGCGGATACCGCACTGAAAACAGCGAACTCCGGTTACCTGACTCGTCGTCTGGTTGACGTTGCACAGGACCTGGTTGTTACTGAAGACGACTGTGGCACCCTGGAAGGCATCACCATGACCCCGGTTATCGAGGGTGGTGATGTTAAAGAGCCGCTGCGCGATCGCGTACTGGGTCGTGTGACCGCTGAAGACGTTCTGAAGCCGGGTACTGCGGATATTCTGGTTCCACGCAACACGCTGCTGCACGAGCACTGGTGTGACCTGCTGGAAGAGAACTCCGTTGACTCCGTCAAAGTGCGTTCCGTCGTATCCTGTGACACCGACTTTGGTGTATGCGCGCACTGCTACGGTC
>NZ_VIFM01001016.1 GCF_006636215.1 Myxococcus llanfairpwllgwyngyllgogerychwyrndrobwllllantysiliogogogochensis
GTCCAAGTATGAACTGAACCTGGGCCACATCCTGGTCACCGTGCCGGAGAACGCCACGCCCGAGGTGGTCGAGCAGCGCCGCCAGCGCGCGCAGCAGGCGGCCGACCGCGTGCGGGCCGGCGAGGACTTCGCCAAGGTGGCGCGTGAGTTCTCCGACGCCTCCGAAGCGTCCGCCGGCGGCGAACTGGGCCTGCGCGTGGCCGACCGCTACCCGGACCTCTTCCTGCGCGCCACGCAGCAGGTGGCGGTGGGCGGCATCGCCGGCCCGGTGCGCTCGCCCGCGGGCTTCCACGTGCTGCGGGTGATCGAGCGCTCGCGCGTGGGCATTCCTTCCTCGGCCCTGCAGACCCACGTGCGCCACATCCTGCTGCGCACCGGCCCGCAAC
>NZ_VIFM01001017.1 GCF_006636215.1 Myxococcus llanfairpwllgwyngyllgogerychwyrndrobwllllantysiliogogogochensis
CAATGGCGGTGAGTACGCCGCTAATAGCTTTCCTCATTTAACTTTCTCCTGTTAGGCATGTTCTGGATACAGCGTTTGGTAGATGGCCGCGATCTCTTCGCGGCTGACGCTGCATGGGGCATTGTTCATCAGGCGTTTGACGTTTTGCGCCGCTGCGCTGAGGGCGGAAATACTCTCCTGAGGCACGCCTAGCGCGGCCAGGTTGTCCGGCAGCGGCAGTCGTTTGACCAGCGCCGCCAGCCATGCGACCAGCGCATGGGATTTCTCTTCCGCGCTGAGCGTGCGATCTGCATCGGGGATCAGGTCCCAGACTTGAGCGAACTTCGCCACCGCGTGAGGGCGGACCACCCGCATGCAGGGCGCCAGCAGAATGGCGTTGGCCACCC
>NZ_VIFM01001018.1 GCF_006636215.1 Myxococcus llanfairpwllgwyngyllgogerychwyrndrobwllllantysiliogogogochensis
GGCGATACCGACGCCCATCAGTCCCGCGCCGAGTACCGCCAGGCGTGGTGTAAACATAGTGGCTCCTGTTAACGTTGTAGGGTCATGGCGATGCCCTGGCCGCCGCCGACGCACAGGGTTGCCAGCCCTTTGCTGGCGCCCCGGCGCTGCATCTCATGCACCAGGCTGACGAGGATCCGGCAGCCGGAGGCGCCGATGGGATGGCCCAGGGCGATGGCGCCGCCGTTGACGTTGACCTTCTCGCTATCCCACTCAAGCAGCTGACCGACGGCCAGCGCCTGGACGGCAAAAGCCTCGTTGGCTTCGATAAGGTCCACCTCGTCCAGCGTCCAGCCGGCGCGATGCAGCGCCTGGCGGCAGGCGCTCACCGGGCCGATGCCCATCAC
>NZ_VIFM01001019.1 GCF_006636215.1 Myxococcus llanfairpwllgwyngyllgogerychwyrndrobwllllantysiliogogogochensis
AATAGCATCTGCGGCGTGAGCGCCGAGGGGCAGCAGCGTGGCGGCGAGCGCCGTCAGGACTCTCTTGATCATGCTTTTACCTCGTTGAGAACGCTTTTGGTCAAACGGTCGAATTCACCGTTAGCTCGCCAGACATAAATACCGGTCAGGATAAACGAAATGACGATCACGCCAATGCCGAGCGGGATCCCACGGGTGACGCTGGTTCCGGCGTGCAGCGGGGTGCCGAGCCAGCCGGGTGCAAAGGCGATAAGCAAAATAAAGCCCACATAGATCACTAACATAATCACTGACAGAATGGCGGCAAACCGTTGCCGTGATGCAACTAACTCCCTGAAATGCGCACTATTTTCTATCCGCTGACAAAGTTGTTCATTCATCTTAGC
>NZ_VIFM01001020.1 GCF_006636215.1 Myxococcus llanfairpwllgwyngyllgogerychwyrndrobwllllantysiliogogogochensis
TCTGCGGAGAGACCAGGATGAAGGGATAGTCCTTCCCCTCCCGGTCGATGTACGCCTGCGGCCCGTGCGTACGAACCCTCTTGAGCTGGTCGACACCGCCATCTCCCTGTTCGCCCATCCCGTGGAGGAAGAAGACGATGGGCCAGTTCGAGCCTTCTTCGTAACCGGGCGGCAGGTACACGACATAGCCGTAGCCGCCCGGCGTCGAGGGTGACTTGTAGACCTCCTGCGTGGTGCCACGGCCCGTGGGCGCGGGTGTCACCTGGACCTTCACTCTGTCGCTGGCGGTAGCGCCGTCGTCGTCCGTCACCGTCAGCTCGAACTCGTAGAGCCCCTGCACCAGCCCGGACGCCGTCGCGGAGAGCGTCGTGGCGCCCGTCAGGGT
>NZ_VIFM01001021.1 GCF_006636215.1 Myxococcus llanfairpwllgwyngyllgogerychwyrndrobwllllantysiliogogogochensis
GCTCAAGAATGTGTTCGGCTTGGCTCATGCGGGCAGAGTTTAATAAACGCACTACTTTTTCACAAGTAATGCGCTTTTCAATCAGACATCGAGAGACCCAGGAGTCGCATTCAGCGCCACGCCCCGTTTTACGCGCGGGTCGATACGCACATCCGCCCGCCGCAACCCGGCCCGCTAATCCTTCCACTCGACCTGCGCCCCCAGGCTGCGCAGGTTCTCCACGAACCGCGGATGGGCCCGCCGGATCGGCCCGGCGTGGCAGATCTCCGAGCGGCCGGGAATGCTGGCCGCCACCATGAAGAGCGCGATCGCCACGCGGATGATGTAGGGGCTTTCGACCACCGCGGGCGTGAGCGCCTGGCCGCCGAAGGTCACGATGCGGTGC
>NZ_VIFM01001022.1 GCF_006636215.1 Myxococcus llanfairpwllgwyngyllgogerychwyrndrobwllllantysiliogogogochensis
AGGTGGGGACGCGCGACGGCCTGCAGATGGAGCAGGCCTTCGTTCCCACGGAAGACAAGATCGCGCTGGTGGATGCGCTGTCGGACGCGGGGCTCGCCAAGATCGAAGTGACGGCCTTCGTCTCGCCCTCGGCGATTCCCGCGCTGCGCGACGCCGAGATCGTGATGCGCGAGATCGCGCGCCGCCCCGGCGTGGTGTATGCGGCGCTGGTGCCGAACGTGCGCGGTGCGGAGCGCGCGATCGAGGCGCGCACCGACGAGCTGAACCTGGTGATGTCCGCCAGCGAAACGCACAACCTCGCCAACCTGCGCATGACGCGCGCGCAGTCGTTCGCCTCGCTCGCGCAGGTGGTGGCCGCCGCGCAGGGGGCGGGCGTGGCGGTGAA
>NZ_VIFM01001023.1 GCF_006636215.1 Myxococcus llanfairpwllgwyngyllgogerychwyrndrobwllllantysiliogogogochensis
ACTTACGATGGCATGGTAATGGCCTGCTTCTCTTCGAGCAGTTTTTCCACGACGCCAGGATCGGCGAGGGTCGAGGTATCGCCGAGGTTGCTGGTGTCGCCTGCGGCAATCTTACGCAGAATGCGGCGCATGATTTTGCCCGAGCGGGTTTTCGGCAGCGAATCGGTCCAGTGCAGCACATCCGGCGTCGCCAGCGGGCCGATCTCTTTGCGTACCCAGTTACGCACTTCGGCATACAGCTCCGGCGTTGGTTCTTCGCCGTGATTGAGCGTCACGTAGGCATAGATGGCCTGGCCTTTGATGTTATGCGGGATCCCCACCACCGCCGCTTCGGCGATTTTTGGGTGTGAGACCAGCGCCGATTCGATCTCGGCGGTCCCCAGAC
>NZ_VIFM01001024.1 GCF_006636215.1 Myxococcus llanfairpwllgwyngyllgogerychwyrndrobwllllantysiliogogogochensis
CTCCCGGTTAACCCGGGGGACGCCGTGTCAAGCGGCGAGGGCCACAGCGGAACGCCGTGCGGCGACCGCGTCCGACAGCTCCTTGAGCGCGCCGAGCGAGTCGTCCCAGCCCAGGCAGGCATCGGTGATGCTCTTGCCATACTCCAGGCCGCAGGCGTCGTCCTTGCCGGGCGTGAACTTCTGGGCGCCGGCCACCAGGTGGCTCTCCACCATCACGCCGAAGATGCTGTGCGAGCCGCCCGCGATCTGGCCGGCGATGTCGCGCGCCACGTCGCGCTGGCGCTCGTGCTGCTTGCTGCTGTTGGCATGGCTGCAGTCGACCATGAGCGTCGGCGGCAGCTTGGCGGCCTCCAGGTCCTTGCAGGCGGCGGCCACGCTGTCGGCG
>NZ_VIFM01000102.1 GCF_006636215.1 Myxococcus llanfairpwllgwyngyllgogerychwyrndrobwllllantysiliogogogochensis
GCGCCAGGGTGGGCGGGCAGCTGTTCTCCCGGGTCAGGAGTCCTGGGGCGGGCATGGACGTGGCGAACAAGGGGCCCTTGACGGGGCTGTTGAGCAGCTCGACGATCCGGTTGTCCTGGGCGTCGTTGCTCATGACCTGGAAGTGTTCGGAGTCGTTGTCGCCGCTGACGACCGGGAAGGTGGTCAATGGGGTGCTGGTGCTGTTGTTGGCGAGCCCTCCCCGCTGGTCTGCCTCGGCGAGGAAGAGGTCGTACGGGTCGTCGCAGAAGATGCGGCTCTTGTTGCCTGTGACGGTGTCCAGTTTGGTCAGGATGAGCCTGTCCTTCACAGAGGACTCGGCGCCCTTGGTGTAGGGGTGTCTGTTCTGCATGTTGATGTACAGCGTCCGGGTGGAGGGAAGCAGCATCTCGAAGGCGGTACCGTGCTCGATGGTGTTTCCTCCGGTGCCGACCAGCACATGCGATGGGACCGGGGTGGTCTGGATGCTGTTGATGGTCGGGCTCTGCGTCACGAGGTCATCAATGGCGCCTCCCTCGGCCCCGTCGATTTTGACGCCGAAGTTGCGCAACATGTTCCTGACGGCGGTCATCTCCGATGCGTTCAAGGACGTTCGCATCCTCACGACCTCGTCCGCGATGCGCGTGCCCAGGTGGGGGGTGTTCACGGTGATGAGCCGGTTGAAGTAGCCTTTTCCGAGGTTCGAGTCGTCGTGGTAGTCGGTCCGGTCGACGAACTTGCGGGCCATCAATCCGCCCATGCCATGGCCGATGACGTCGACCTGGGTGACGGCGACATTGTCATGGCGGTGCTCGGTCAAGGCCTCGTCCACGGCCTTCGAAACGACGTCGACGTTCTGCGGAGACTCGATGCCCGCCGAATTGTAGAGCGCGTAGTCCGCACAGGTGACGTCGAACAGGGGGTTGCCGGAGATGCGGGCGCTGCCCGTCCAGAACAGGCAGCTGGACCAGATGTCGTGAACGACCACCAGGGGGGGGCGGATGATGTTGAGCGGGAGCGTCTCCGTGACAGTGGCCCCTCCCGTCGGGGTGAAGGCCGCGGAGAGCGTCGTGGTCCGCTTGTTGACCCCGGCGGAGGTGCCGTTGTTGAAGTCCTCGGGGCTCGTATACAGCGCCAGCGCGTAGAAGCCCGTGCTGAGCTGCACGGCGGGGACCGACACCGTGTTGCTCACGGTGGAACTCCCAATGGCGCTCAAGACGCCGTTCGGGTTCCCGGTGGCGGCGGGCACGGAGAACACCATGTTTCCAGCGCCGCTGACCTTGGCGCGCACGACGAGCTTGGTTTCGCCATCGGCGACCACCGCGCGAATGGAGGCGCCGTTGTCCTCGTGCGCGAGCGCCTCCAGGTCTTGCGACACCGTGCGCGAGCTCCTGTCGATGAGCTCGGGGTTCGGGTCGACCACCTGGAAGGTCCCGAAGGTGATGTTGTCCAGGACCACCGCCGAGTCCAGGATGCCGTCCCCGAGGTCCTGGATGGAGAACTCGAGGGTGACGGGCCCACCGCCCCTGATGGGAATGTTGATGATTTTGTAGTTGGTGATGCCCATGTCCGGGAACGTGGGGATGGTGGACGGGTAGGTGATGGGGAAGTAGTCGATGCCATCCGGGTCGTCGGCGAGCAGGTCGAACCCGGAGCCTCCGGCGCGCGTGGCGGAGGCATCGAAGAATTCGGCGCTGTTCACCGACGTCTGCTCGATGATGCGCGTGTTCGTGGCATCGGTCACCCGGACCGTGAACACGTCATTGAATTCGCTGCCGACGTAGTCGGGCGACTCGGCGCTCAGGAAGCGATAGTCGAAAGACATGCGGGAGATTCCCGCGCGCACGTTGAAGGTGAGCCGCAGCGTCACCGCGTCCCCCTCGATTCCCGTGGGCGTGAAGTCCGTGCCGGGCTCGGTGGCGCGCGTCGCATGCTGGTTGATGGTGCCGGTGCTCAGGACGGCCAGGGTGTTTCCCATGCGGGGCTTGATGACCCCGAAGGTGGGCAGCACGAGCGCCGAGTCATCCGCGGGCGCCGTGAGCGTGGCGGTGGTCCCCGCGGGAGCGTCCATCGCCGCGGCGAGCGCCGCGGCCGTGGCGTTCAGGGTGTTGGAGGTTGCTGGCGCTGGCGCCATGAACTGGCCCGCGAGGCGCAGCCGCTCCGTCCTGGCGTCGGCGCGCAGCCTGGAGGCTCGTGGCTGTTCCGGCTCGGGCGGAGGGAGACTGGCGTCACCACACGCCACGGCGAGCGCTACGACAAACGGGAGCAGGAGAACGGTGCGCGTCTGCATCAGGTTCACTCCGTGGTGTTGAGCTGGTGTGGCACGTGGGATGCGGGCTTCGGTGGGCGATAACGGGCACGGCCACCCAGCGGTTTCCCACTGGGTGGCCGGGTCTTCCGAGCAGGGGCCTGACTTTGGCCGCGAGCCAGGCGCGCTCTACTTGCGCTTGGCGGACATCACGTAGTCGCGGTGCCACTTCTTGGGCAGGTGGGCGAGCACATTGCCGTCCTTGCTCGTCATCGCGATGGACTCGTACTTCTGCTGAATCTGGCCGTCACCCACCACGAAGCCGTTGGCGTAGACGACGGTCTGGTCCGCGGCGAGCGCCAGCTTCTCCGCATCCGAGCCCACCTTGACGTTGTAGACCTTGCCGGCGTACGGCTCGCGGCTGACGTCGACGAGCTTGCTGGGGCCCGTCTTGGTCATGACCACGTCGCCCTTCTTCAGGGAGCGGGCCTGGACCATGCCGCGCGCCATGACCTGGATGGGGTGCATCTCCGTCATCAGCAGGGAGCGGCCGGACTCGCTGCGGATGCGCACCATGGGCACGGTCTCCACGCCGATGGCCGTGTCCATGACGGTGAGCGCGGGCTGGTGCGGGTTGAGCACCCGGTCACCGGCCTTCACCGACTCGATGGGCGCCACCTTGCCCGCGGCCAGCTCGATTTCAGTCCCCGCCGCCAGGCAGCTGTTGGTGATGGTGAGCTTCTTGAAGGAGTAGCTCGGCCGGTCCACCAGGTCGTCGTTGCTCAGGGTGATGGAGGACTGATAGGGCGTGGAGACGGTGCCGGAGACGAGCACGAGCGGCAGCGTGATTTGCGCCGTCAGCTTCACCGTGTCCTGCACCTGACGGCAGCCGTCGTCGAAGAACGCGGCGTTGGCCTCCGTCATGTCCCAGTAGAGCGTCTTCTTGTCCGAGCTCAGCGTCACGCGGTTCCAGAACTGCGCCATCTTGGCCTGCAGGGTGTTGGTGTCCGTGACGTCGCAGCCGCCGCCCACGTTGGTGAGGATGAGCTTGATGTGGCCGGAGTCGGGACGCGCCACGTTGTTGTTCAGGTCGACGCGGTACTGATTGATGACCGCCTCGTTGAACGTGTGCGCGCTGCGGATGGAGACGTTGCCCTTGAACGGCAGCTTGACGGACTGGGGATTGCCCGTCAGGTCGTAGTCGCAATCCTGGGTCCAGGTGCGGTTGAGGCACACGGAGATGAGGTTGTCGTTGAACTTGATGTCCAGCGGCGCCTCGATGACCGGCGGGAGGTTCAGCCGCGGCTGCTGGGTGGTGGTGGTCGCGACGTCGGAGCCGACCTCCTTGAAGACGTACGAGTCCGTGAAGCCCTCCACGGTGTCCTCGGCCTTGTATGACGCAATCCGGTAGCGCGTGAGCCGGGTCAGGGCCAGGTTGCCCTTGGCGTTGACCGTCACGTTCGTTCCGAGGTCGTACTGCTCACCCCAGATGAGCTCGCCCAGCGGGTACCCCGTGGTGTCGGTATAGGTCGTGTCCGTATAGGTGTAGAAGGAGCCACCCGGGAACGAGGACGTGGACGTGCCCGTGCCATCGTTGAGGACGTCGGTGTCCTCACCCGTGCTCGCGGCGGCGATGACGTGCTGCTCCTGCCGCGCGGCGGAGTTCTCCGCGAGGTCCTTGCTCACGGGCAGCAGGCCCGGCTTGTAGCCCAGGGCCACGTGCTCGCGGTGCCGCGTCTCCATCGCCTCGAACAGGTAGGGAGAGTTCTCCGGCGTCTTGCCGGCGATCTTGAGCCGCGCGAGCGCGAAGCGGTACTGCGCCGGGTCCGCCAGGTTCAGGCGGATGCGGACGTCGGGCTTGGCGATGCCGTGCAGGTAGCTCTGGTCTGCCTGGTACGTGGCCCACTCGGCCTTGGTCAGCCGCGAGGCATCTCCCACTCCTTGCCTGGTGCGGCCGAAGTTCGCCACCTGTTCATCCCGGGGCGCCGACGTGCAGCCCGACAGCAACGCCAGTCCCGTGGTGCAACCCATCACCAGAAAACGACGCATTCCCATCATAGTGCCTCCTCCGCTTCAGACCGCCGTCAAGGACATCCAGACACGTTCAAATCACTCACACACCTGGGCGTAGTCGGGGCAGCAGTCGCCGAACTCCGCGCAGCCCGGGTCGCAGAAGCAGCCGTCCGCGGCCTCGCCGCAGAGCCCCACGCAGCTTCCGGGCGCGGCGCAGACGAAGTTGCCCTGGTTCAAGTCACTGAAGAGCAGCACGTTGGGCGAGTTCTGGGGATGCAGTACGCAGTCAAGGGTCGCCGAGGCCTTGAGGTTGGTGTTGATCTGCGTCGGGGTGGCCGAGCGGTGGGTGCTCAGGTATTGGGCCACGGCCCCCGCGACGTGGGGGCTGGCCATGGAGGTCCCGTCGTCGACGTGGGTGGCCACCGCGTCACCAATGGACGCACCGAGGATGCTCACGCCCGGGGCGAACAGGTCCACGCATTGCCCCCAGTTGGAGAACCCCGCCCGGGTGTCCGCGTCGTCGACGGCCGCGACGGTGATGGCCTTGGGTTCGCTCGAGGGGGAGCGGGTGCAGGCATCCACGTTGTCATTGCCAGCGGCGACCACGACGGTGATGCCCTGATTCACCAGGTTGGCCACCGCGGTGTTGACGGGGACGAACGTTTCCCCGGCCAGGCTCATGTTGACGACGCAGGGCCCATCCTGGAGGGGACAGTGCGTCCCGACGAAGTTCAGGCCGGCGATGATGCCAGCCCAGCTTCCCTTGCCCGTGCAGCGCAACACCCGCACGGGATGGACGGTGGCCTCCTTGGCCATCCCGTAGAGGGTGCCCGCGATGGTGCTGCTCACGTGGGTGCCGTGGCCGTTGCAGTCGTCGGTGCCCAGGCCGTCGACCACGGAAGTGAACCCCTCGCCCACCCGGCCGGAGAACTCCGAGTGCTCCGCGTTGAGGCCCGTGTCCAGGACATACACATGGACCCCGGCGCCCGTGCTGCCATGGTCATTGTAGGTGCCGTCGTGGCCCTGGCGCTGGTCCGCCCGGTCGATGCCATCCGCGGGGCTGGGGACCAGCCCCGTGAGCGAGACCTGCTGGTTCTCGTGGATGGAGGCCACGCCCGGGTTTCGCATCAGCCGGTCGAGCTCCGCCTTGTCCAGCCGCGCGGCGAACCCGGGGATGACCGAGTACGGGTGCATCAGCGAGTTGGCTCCACCCGCGCGGGCGATCTGGTTCGCCGCCGCGTCGATGGCCATCCCGGTGACCCCTTCGGAGAAGACGACGATGTACTCATCGGGGATGCGCAGGTCGTCGGGTGCCTTCGCCAGGCGCACGCGCTCGTGAGAGAGGCTCGTGTCGGCCTGGGGCTCTTGCGCCTGTCGCTCACAGCCGCCGCTCCCCACCAGGGCGAGGGTTGCGAGCGCGGACAGGACCTGGGCTCTGTTTCGAGGGCCGCGGAAGAAGTGAGGCTGTGGGGATCGCATGTCGTCTCCGCGTGGGGCAGGTGGACTGGTGGCGCGATGGCAACGGGGCTCCGCTGCCAGGTGGATGTGCTGGAGTGGGGGAGCGGCGGGGGAGACCGCTCGAGGCCGAGGCCGTGTGGCGCCAGGCACCCACGGGAATCCGCTAGACGGCGACTCCGGGGACGGGGTGCCAACGCAATGTTCGCGAGTTAATGACGCCCGCTGGCTTCAACCTATGCAGAGATTCTCAAATTTCACTTAGAGTGAATACTTTCATTGAGGATGCTGCTGAGGCTGAGATTGATTTGACTCTCCACGGTCCGGAGCACGCTGGTGAACTCCTGGGAGGAGAGGTCCAGGCGTTCCATGAGCAGCCGTCGCGTCTCGTCGTGCACGGCCTGTTGGGCGCTCTGGAGCCACCGGGAGACGGTGGACTGGTTGACGCTGAAGAGGGCGCCAATCTTGGTCGTGGAGAGGTGATCCACGAAGTGCAGGCGGAGCAGGTAGCGATGCTCGCTGGGGAGGGCGGCGAAGGCGTCCTCCAGGGCCCGGCGGAACTCGTCGTGGTAGCGGCGCTGGATGACCTCGAGCTCCGGGTCCGAGTGGGGGGCGGGGAGCAGCTCCAGGAGGGCGTCACTGAGTGGGCCTTCGTCGTGGGTTGTCCGGAGCAGGCTCAAGGCCGTGCGCAGGGAGATGACCCGCACCCAGTTGGCCAGGGTGCCCCGACCGGAGTACTCGGCGATCTTCGGTGCGCCTCGGCCGCGCACCAGCAGCCGCTCCCGGACGCGTTGGCGGACCTCGTCGACCACCGCGGGGGACAGCCGCATGTGCGCGAGCACGGAGGGCAGGCTCACCATGTGGTGTCGCTCGAAGGCGGCGAGCGCCGAGGGAAGGCCCTCCGCGCACGCACACGCGAGGAAGAGGTCCGCTGGCACCAGCTGGGCGAGCAGGTGCGCCAGCGCGTCGCCTGACGCCCGGTGGGGGACGTGGGTGGCCAGATGACAGACGAAGGCGTCGGCGCCCAGGGGGATGTCTGGCCACTGTTCGCTGCCCGCCCTCCAGCAACGCAGCAGTTGCTGCTCGAGGCCGTCAGGGGGCTGGGCCCCTTCGCCGCGAGTGCCGATGCGCGCGAGGAATAACGGTGCGAATGCCAAGCCCCCCCCCTTCTGGGCGCCATTATATCCCAGCGTATGACCTTGCTGGCTAGGCAGGGTAATCTGGGTGGAGGTCGTCTTTGGGCATGAAAAGGGCGAGTTTCCAGGTTTTCCGAATGAGGCCCGTTTTGTGCGAGGCTTCACCCGGGGTGCTTCAGGGGGGTGGCAAATCCTTTCATCCAGCTGCCTGTGCGAAGAAGAGGTGGTGGCCCTGATGGAAGGGGGGCTGGAGACAGGGGCGCGTGCCCGGGTCCATCACCATGCCGCGGCGTGCCCGGCTTGCCGCGAGTTGCTGGTGGCCGTCGTGCGCAGCGAGGCGTTTCACCTGGACCCGGCGGAGTCGGTGTTCGCTCCGCATCGGATGGCCCCCCTGGGGGAGACGTGGACGCCGCCGACGGAGCTGGACGAGTTCCGATTGATGCGGCTTCTGGGGCGCGGGGGGATGGGGGCCGTGTATCTGGCGCACGACACGTCCTTGGACCGGCTGGTCGCGCTGAAGCTCAGCGTCGCGCTCCAGCCGGACACGAGCACGCTGGCGAGCTTCGCCATCGAGGCGCGGGCCATCGCGCGCATCAAGCACCCGAATGTCGTCACCGTCTTCCGCGCCGGTCAAATCGAGGGGCGGCCCTATCTGGTGTACGAATACGTCGATGGGAAGAGCCTGGCGGAGCTGCCCTTGCCCTTGCCCTGGCGCTACGTGTTGGACATCGCCCTGGGGTTCTCACGGGGACTGAGGGCCGCGCACCAGCGCGGTGTGCTTCACCGTGACCTCAAGCCGGGCAATGCCATCCTGGACTCAGACGGCACCATCAAGCTGCTCGACTTCGGGCTGGCCGCCTTCGTGGGGACGGACCGCTCGACGCCCTGGGCCGTGCCGGGCGTCGTCGGTACGCCTCGCTACATGGCGCCCGAGGTTCGCCTGGGCGCGGCGGCCACGCCGCAGAGTGACCTCTACGCGCTGGGCCTCCTGCTGTACGAGCTGTGCACGGGCAAGGTTCCCCGCGTGAGGCCGACCGCCACCGCGCCGCTGGCAGGGCCGCGAGCCGGGAGCCTGGTGCCGTTGACGGAGCTGGTGCCGGGAATCGACCGGGACTTCGCGGGGGCCATCGAGCGCTGCCTCGCGGACGACCCCGCCGGGCGCTTCGGCCTCGCGGACGCGTTGTGCCTGGCGCTGGAGCGCCTGATGACACCGCTTGGAGGCGAAGCGGCCTTTTCCCCGGAGAGGGCTTCTCCGGGGGCCGTCCAACCCTGGGAAGGGCTCACCACGCTCTGACGGCTTCACGCCGCCGCCTGGTGAGCCTGCGTCAGCGTCCCGGCGAGGGCCGCGGCGCGGGACGCTACAGCTCGACCTTCTTCTCCGTCTGCGTCGTCCCGTCGAAGCGGAGCATCACGCCCTTGTTGTCATAGCGGGTGATGATGTTGACGGGCCGGCGCCAGAGGGACTGGAGGTTCTTGAGCGTCTCTCGGGCGTAGTCGCCCTTGAGGTCCTGCCCGTCGTGTTTGTGCGCGAGCAGCAGCTCTCCCCGGTTCTCGTGGTTGCCGTCCACGACTTCGATGATGGGCTGGCCAAAGTTGGTGAGCCCCTGGAGCAGCTTGCTCTTCACCTTGCGGAACTCGCGGTCGAGAATCTCCCAGGAGTTGCGTTTGTCATTGAAGCCATACACGAAGAGCTTCTGCTCCATCGCGAATTCGGGCGTCAGGAACGTGTCGATGAAGGTGATGTCGTTGTAGTGCTTGCGGACCTCGAAAATCTTCTCGCGGCCAGCGCCCGATTTCTTGTCCCAGGAGCGGCGGGCGCGCAAGTCGTCACACTCGTCCCACTCCTTGCCGAAGCGGCCCTTGTTCCACCGCTCCTCGATATCCCGCCACAGCTCGATGCCCAGCTTGTAGGGGTTGATGGCGCCGGGGCGGGTGCCCATGGTGCCGGAGTGGTGGTCCGCGTAGTCGATGATTTCGTCATCGCGCAGGGCGCGGCGGGTCATGATGGTGGAGTGCCAGTAGCTGGCCCAGCCCTCGTTCATGATTTTCGTCTGGCCTTGCGGCGCGAAGTAATGCGCCTCCTCGCGCAGAATGGCGAGGATGTCCGACTCCCACGGCTCCAGCGGAGCTTCTTCCAGCAGGAAGAGCAGCACGTCGCGCTGGGGGCGCTCGGGGAACTTCTTGGCGCGCTGCTTCTCGTCCTCCACCTTCTTGCGCTGGGAGTCGAGGAACTCCGACGGGTTGATGTAGCCGCGCATGTACTCGCGGCCGACCTTGAAGCCCTCCACGCGCTCGTTGGCCTTCAGCTCGTCTTCCGCCCGCCGGGGGTCCGGGTTGCGCCGGATGTGGGGCGAGTGCTGGTCGATGAGGTTCTCCAGGCTGAGCGTGCGGTCGATGAAGTCCTCGACCTTCTCCACGCCAATCTTGTCCACCCAGCGGCGCACCCGCGTGGCGTGGTTGGCCATCTCGTCAATCATCCGCCGGTTGGTGTGGCGGAAGGAGAAGTTGTTCTTGAAGAAGTCGCAGTGTCCGTAGACGTGGGCCATGACCAGCTTCTGGTCCACCTCCGGATTGCTCTCCATCAAGTACGCGTAGCAAGGGTCATTGTTGATGACGAGCTCATAGATTTTGCTGAGCCCATACTCGTAGCCCTTCGCGAGCTGCTCGTATTCCATGCCCCAGCGCCAGTGGGGGTAGCGCGTGGGGAAGCCGCCGTAGGCGGCCACCATGTTCATCTCGTCGTAGGACACCATCTCGAAGACGGTGTCGAAGAAGTCGAGGCCGAACTCCTTCGCGTAGCCGTGGATTTCGTCCCTCAGCGCGGCGAGACGGGGTGTGAGGCTCTTGGGCATCGGGAAGTCTCTCCGAGGGGCACGTGGGGGAGGCCAGACGTCAGCGGCCCTTGCCGAGGAAGTCCTTGATGGACGCGTAGATGGCGTCCTTGTCCGCGATTTCGCTGAGCGCGACGTTGGGGGTGTCTCCCACCGCCTCGCGCAAGTCCTTGATGAACTGGCCGCTGCCGTAGGGGGACTCCACCTGTCCGTAGGCGAACTGGTTGACGTTGGGCAGCACGTCGTTGCGCAGCATCTCGATGCACTGGCGCGTGTCGTCCGCGCTCCAGTTGTCACCGTCGCTGAAGTGGAACGGGTAGATGTTCCACGCGCTCTTGGGGTAGTCCGCCAGGATGATGTCCCGGCAGAGCTTGTAGGCGCTGGAAATCATCGTCCCGCCGGACTCGCGGGTGTGGAAGAAGGTGTCGCGGTCCACTTCGCGCGCCACCGCATCGTGGATGATGTAGCGCGCCTCCAGGCCCTTGTATTGATGACGCAGCCACGTATCGAGCCAGAAGCTCTCGATGCGGACAATCTCCTTCTGCTCGTCGCCCATGGAGCCGGACACGTCCATCATGTAGATGATGACCGCGTTGGTCTCCGGCAGGTCCTGGAGCTTGTAGCTGCGGTAGCGGCGGTCTTCTCGCGTGGGGATGATGACCGGGCGCGCGGGGTCGTACGTGCCCGCGGCGATCTGCCGCCGCAGGGCCTGCTTGAAGGTGCGCTTGAAGTGCCTGAGCGATTCCGGACCGGTGGTGTTGATGCCGGTGTAGCGAATCTTCTGGGTGACGATCTTCTCGTTGTGGCGCCGCTCGATGTTGGGCAGCGACAGCTCCTCGCCCAGGATTTGCGCCAGCTCCTCGAGCGTGACGTCCACCTCCAGGGCGTGGTCTCCCTCGCCCTGGCCGGCCTGGTGGCCCTCCCCGGGCTCCACCGCCCCGGGGCCGAGCTGCTGACCCACCTCGCCCTCGCCCTGTCCGACGCCGCCCTGTTCCTTGTGGCCGTACTTGAAGCGAGGGATGTCGATGAAGGGAATGGGGATGCTGATGGCATCCTTGCCTTTCTTCCCAATCATCTCGCCCTTCTGCACGTACTTGCGCAGGTTGGCTTTGATCTTCCCGCGGACGATCTGCTTGAAGCGGGAATGGTCCTGGTGGATCTTCAAGGTCACGACGGCTCGCCCTTCTCCTGAGGTGGTTACTCCTTCGCGTCGCCGCGGGCGAAGATGCTCGCCACGAAGTTCAGCACGTCCGTGGAGCAGATCTCGCAGTAGCCGTAGTTCTTCATCATCCGGTCCTTCACCAGGTCGATCTTCTCCTGGGTCTCCTTGTCCACGACGGAGGAGACGAGGTTCTTCAGCTTGATGCTGTCCTTCTGGTCCTCGAACAGCTTCAGCTCCAGCGCCTTGTGCAGCCGCTCGTTCGTCCGGTAGTTGAAGGTCTTCCCCTCCACCGCCAGCGCGCCGATGTAGTTCATGATTTCGCGGCGGAAGTCATCCTTGCGGCTGTCGGGGATGTCTATCTTCTCCTCAATCGCACGCATCAGGCGCTCATCGGGCTCTTCGTAGAGGCCGGTGTACTTGTTCTTGACCTTCTCCTTCTGGGTGTAGGCCTTGATGTTGTCGATGTAGTTGCCGCACAGCTTGCCGATGGCGTCCTCGTCGGCGGAGATGGCGCGTTGGACCTCGTTCTTGACGATGTCCTCGTACTCCTGCTTCACGGACGTGAGCAGCTCCTTCATCCGCTTGCGCGCGTCCTCGTTGCTGATGAGCGAGTGGGTCTTGAGACCCGCCTCCAGCTCGTTGAGGACCATGAAGGGGTTGATGCAGCCCTCGCCCTTGTCGCTCACCAGGGCGTTGGAGATTTTATCCTGGATGTAGCGCGGGGAGATGCCCTCCAGGCCCTCCCGGTTGCTCTCCTTGCGCAGTTCCTTGATGTTGTCTTCGGTGAAGTTGGGGAGCGTCTTGCCGTTGTAGAGCTTGAGCTTCTGGAGGAGGGAGAGGTTGTGCTTCTTGGGCTCCTCCAGGCGGGTGAGGACGGCCCACATGGCGGCCATCTCCAGCGTGTGCGGGGCAATGTGCTTGCCCTTGATGGCGCGGGAGTTGAAGTCCTTCTCGTAGATCTTCACCTCCTCCGCGAGCTTGGTGATGTACGGCACGTCAATCTTCACCGTGCGGTCACGCAACGCCTCCATGAACTCGTTGTTCTCGAGCTTCTTGTACTCGGGCTCGTTGGTGTGGCCGAGGATGACCTCGTCGATGTCCGTCTGCGGGAACTTCTTCGGCTTGATTTTGTGCTCCTGCGACGCGCCGAGCAGGTCGTAGAGGAACGCGACGTCCAGCTTGAGCACCTCGACGAACTCGATGATGCCGCGGTTGGCGATGTTGAATTCGCCGTCGAAGTTGAAGGCGCGCGGGTCGGAGTCGGAGCCGTACTCGGCGATCTTCCGGTAGTTGATGTCGCCGGTGAGCTCGGTCGAGTCCTGGTTCTTTTCGTCCTTGGGCTGGAACGTGCCAATGCCCACGCGGTCCTTCTCGCTGAAGATGAGCCGGTGGACGTGGATGTGGTCCATCACCCGGGCGAAGTCACCGTGATACTGCGTCATCAGGTCCTTGAAGACGAAGCGGCACGCGGGGCACAGCTCGGAGCCGTCGGGAATCGTGTGGCCGGACTCCGGCGGGGAGATTTCCGCGTAGACCTTGGGGCGCCACTCCCGGGGAACGAGGTTGAGGGGCTCCTCGTTCATGGGGCACTTCATCTTCTCCTTCACGGTGGTGCCATCCGGCAGCTTCTTGTCGGTGGTCCAGGAGAAGGTGTACGCGGCGCCTTCGGGCGTCTTGGAGTAGTCCTCCGTGCCCTTCTTGAGCAGGCGGGCGATGGTGGACTTGGAAGAGCCGACGGGGCCGTGCAGCAGGATGACGCGCTTCTCGGTGCCGTAGCCCTGGGCCGCGGACTTGAAGACGTTCACCAGCTTCATCAGCGGCACGTCCAGGCCGAAGATGGCGTCGCGGCCGCCGAACTTCTCGTCGCTGAAGAAGTGGTAGCGGATGAGCTTCTTCTTGTTGTCGATGTACTCCGTCTTCCCGTGGCTGAGGATCATGTCGTAGATCCTCTGGAAGGCGGTGCGTGTCACCTTGGGGTTCTTGCGGACGATTTCGAGGTAGTCCTCGAATGAGCCCTCCCAGGTGAGCTCCGCGTAGGTCTTCGCGTCCTGGAGCGCGGCGATTCTGGAGACCCACGAACCCTTTTCAGCGTCCCTCATGTCTCTCCCTCGGGGGCCGTCCAGGGGTGCGAAATGTTCACACCCGAGGGGGCCAGAATGGTGAACCTGGAGGGCTGGATTGCCATTCCACAACCATCCCGCCGAGGTCCCAGGCACGACAGCCCTGCAGCCAATTCGGGACCCCGCCGCGGAATGGGACCGCGCGTTACGCTCGTGTCAGGGGCAGGACGCCGACCAGGCGCGCCCCCTCCACGGGGTGAAGAGGCAGAGGTGATTATAGGGCGGCGCTGGCGAGGGGGTAGGTGCCCCCCCCGAACGCGAGGGGTATTGAACGCCTGAAGGGTTTTCGGGCGCCCGCGGAAGGGCCAACTGTCCGCTGGTTGTGGGGCGGCGTCTCCGTTCGCTCCACATGTCGGCGTCAGGGTTTGCGTTCGTGCGAGGAAAGAGCGGCAGCCAGGCGGGCGACCCGGGCCTGGAGGGTGATACCTTCGCCCATTTGCGTACGGTGGGCGGGCTGGAAGAAGACGCACGCGCGGTGAGGCTCCGGGCGTTTCGGGGCGGGCTTCGCTGAGGGTGAAGTCGCTGGGAGGGCGAGGGTGGCGGAAGCGGGGGTCGCCAGCTTGGCTTTGTGCCGTGCCTGCGTATCCTGCCGCGCGTCATGGCGACCGCACCTACTCCTGTCTCCCACCCTTCGTCCCCCGTGCCGAGCCTCGCGGCGGTCCCCACCCCCGCGCACGAGCCGAGCACGCGCTGGCTTCTGGGGATTCTGCTGGTGGTGGCCCTGTTGCCGCGGCTGGTGGTGTTCTTCCTCAACGAGAATCTCTACGGCGACGCGGTGGTGCGCACGGAGCTGGCGGAGCGCTGGCTGCGCGAGCCGCACCTCATCACCGCGTACGGGGATGGCGCGTACCAGTTCGGTCCGCTGCACCTGTACCTGGTGGGCGTGGCCCTGTCGGTGTTCGACAGGGAGGTGGCGGGGCGCGTGGTGAGCCTGCTGTTCGGCGTGCTGTCGGTGGTGCCGCTGTTCGCGCTGACGCGGCGGCTGTTCGGCTGGCGCGAGGGCGTGGTGGCCGGGCTGGCCTTCGCCGCCTGGGGCATGCATCTGCAGTTCTCCACCACGGCGGGCAGCGAGGCGGTGTCGCTGTTCTTCATGCTGGCCGCCTTCGCGCTGTACGCGGAAGCGGTGGACGAGAACCGCTTCGCGCCGCTGTTCCAGGCCGCGCTGATGCTCAACCTCGCCTGCGCGCTGCGCTACGACGCGTGGATGTACATCCCGCTGCTCTGCGTGGCGTTGGTCTTCAGCAGCCAGGACAAGGTGGCGGCGTTGACGCGCGCGGTGGGCTTCGGGCTGGCGTGCCTCCCGTTCCCCCTGCTGTGGATGCAGGGCAACGAGCTGATGCATGGCGATCCGTTCTTCCCCGTGAAGGCGGTGGAGGACTTCCATCGCAACTGGGTGCTGTCCTCGGCGGGCTCGGGGGCCGCCATCGGGTGGCGGGTGCAACAGCTGTTCTTCTGGCCCGGGGTGGCGCTGCTCACCCTGTCGCCGGGCGTGGCGTTGCTGGGCATGGTGGGCATGGTGAAGGCGTGGAAGGCGCGGCCGGACACGCGCTGGCTGGTGGCGGCGGCGGTGGTGCCCACCGCGTACTTCACGTTCCGCGCGGTGGTGCTGTTGAACTTCGTGCCGCTGGGGCGCTTCACGGTGACGCAGCTGGTGGTGCTGCCGGTGTTCGTGGCCTTCGGCTTCGCGGCGCTGGTGGGCAGCAAGGGCGAGGGGCTGCGCAAGGCGGTGGTGGGCGTGACGGCGGTGCTCGCGGTGGCGCTGCCGGTGGCCATGGGCCTGTTCACCTTCCACGCGGAGGGGCGGCTGCAGGATTCCTTGCGGCCGGTGAGTCCCACGTCGACCAACCCGGTGCCGGTGATGCGGGTGGCGGACTTCGTGAAGGAGCAGGTGGCGGCGAAGGGGGGCGCGGTGGCCCTCGACGACGACCCCAGCTACATGGACCTGCAGGTGGCCTTCTTCTCCGGGCTGCCCGAGGAGCGCATCGCCCGCGTGCGCTGGGACACCTTCCGCAAGCGGCTGGCGGAGGCTCGGCCGGAGGTGTTGGTGCGCTTCGACCAGGGCTCGCTGGTGAAGGACCCCGGCGTGAAGCTGGAGGGGCGCACGCTGACGCTGGATGGCGTCGGCTACGAGGAGGTCGAGGGGTTCATCGCGCCGCTGCACGTGTACCGGCGCCGCGAGTAGGGGGGCCTCAGGGCTTGCGGGGCGCTGCTTGCTGCTTGCGGAAGAACTCCACCTGCCACTGCTTCACGAGCGCCTGGTGGCAGGCGTAGGTGGGGCAGAAGAGGTGCGTGCCGTCGTTGCGTGACACGAAGAAGAGGTCCTCGCAGGCCATGGGCGCGAGCGCGGCCTGGAGCGCCGCGGCGCCCGGGCTGGCGATGGGGCCCGGAGGCAGGCCCGACACCCTGTACGTGTTGTACGGGTGCGGCGTCTGGAGGTCCGCGCGGGTGAGGTTCTTCGTGAAGACGCCGCGCAAGAGGCGCATGGCGTAGAGCACCGTGGGGTCCGTCTCCAGGCGCATGCCCTTGCGGAGTCGGTTGTGGAAGACGCAGGCGATGCGCGGACGCTCCTCGGGCGCTCCCGTCTCCTTCTCCACGATGGAGGCGAGCGTGAAGGTCTGCAGCAGGCTCAGCTTCACGCCCGGCTGCCTCGCCGCGTCCGCCTTCCGGTATTCCTCCAGCGCTCGCGCCACCATCTTCCCAAGCACGGCCTCTTCGCCTACGCCCTTGGAAAAGGTGTACGTGTCCGGGAAGAGGAAGCCCTCGATGGACTTCGCCGGCACGCCTGCCTCTCTCAGGAAGGCCGCATCGGCGACGAGCGCTTCGAGCTTCTGGAGGTTGAGGCCGAGCCCGGACGCCGCGAGCAGGGGGAGGATCTCCTCCGCCCGCAGTCCCTCCGGCACGGTGAAACGGTGCAACTTCACCTGACCGGTGACGATTCTCTCCAGGACCTGGGCCGGGGTGATGGGGCCCTGGAATTCGTACTCACCGGCCTTCAGTCGGGGCCCGAATCCCTCCTGTCGCAGGTAGCGATAGGTCCGCTCCTCGTCCGGCACCACGCCTCGGGCCGCCAGGAGCCGGGCGAGCGCGCGAGGCCCCGTGCCAGGAGCAACGTCCACCGTCACGGGCGCGGGCAGCGCGGAGGGCGTGTCGGCGAAGTCGTCGAGGTGGCGCGCTTGCTGGAAGTACCAGCCTCCCACGCCCGCCGCCGCGAGGACGGCGAGCGCGAGCACGGCGACCAGGGCCTTCTTCACTCCGAGGGTTCCGAGTCGTAGTCGTCGTAGTCATCCGCGTGCAGGGCCGTCTCCGGGGGGCGGCGGGCGTCCAGCCAGCCCTGGAGGATGAACTGCGCGGCCACCTGGTCGATGACCTCCTTGCGGCGGGCTCGGCTGACGTCGGCTTCCAGGAGCGTGCGGGTGGCGGCCACGGTGGACAGGCGCTCGTCACACAGCTCCACCTGGACACCGAGGGACTGGGCCACGGCGTCCCCGAACTTGCGCGAGGCCTCCGCGCGCGGGCCCTCGGAGCCGTCCATGTTGAGGGGCAGTCCGATGACCATGCGGTCCACCTCGTGCTCGCGCGCCAGGGCGCCGAGGGCGGCGAGGTCCGCCTTGAGCGAGGTTCGTCGGATGGTGGTGACGCCCTGGGCGGTGAGACCCAGGCCATCCGAGACGGCCACGCCGATGGTCTTGGTTCCGAAGTCCAAACCGAAGGTGCGCATGTGCCGGGGACCATAACCGCAATCCTCCGTCGCGGACCGCTCCGTCCGACGTCGGGGACGCGCCTTGCCTGTCAGTGAGGCTAACCGACGGAATTCGCTGCGACGACGTGCGAGCCGTCAGGCGGCATCCTCTCTGCAAACCCGACGGCCCATCGCACGGCACGGCTTCCAACACGCCGCGCGGGAGGGCTCATGGTGGACTTTCTGAAGGGCGCGACGAACCTGCTGGCCAGCCCGGAGGGCACGGCGATGAATGGGGCGGGTGACGCGGGGGGATTGCCGCCCCTGGTTTCCAACTCCATCAAGACGGCGGCGGGCGTCGCGACGGGCAACGTGTTGTTGGCGGCGAGCGGCGTGGTGGGGGTGGCGGAGGACTTGAAGAAGAACCCGCCCGCGAAGACGGAGTACGCGTCGGCTTCGGGGGGAGCGGCGGCGAAGACGGAGGGCTATGCGGCAATCCTTCCCACGGGCACCAGCGCGCTGGACCCGAAGATGCTGGATTACGAGGACGCGCTGAAGGTGCTCGAGGCGAACTTCGACCAGCTGGACCTCGCGGATGGAAAGAAGTCCGGCTCGCTGTCGAAGGACGAACTGCGGCGCGCGGCCAACGACGCGAGCCTGTCCCCGCAGTTGCGAAGCGCGGCCCGCTTCCTGACGGAGAACGCGGCGTTGTTCGAGCGGGTGGATTCGAGCGGGCTGCTCGCGCGGTTCATGCCGGTGGTGGGGCGGCTGTACAACGACGACCGCATCAAGCTGTCGGGAGTGCGCTCGGAGCTGAAGCGCGTGGGCGAGGAGTTCGCTCGCTACGGACGACCGGAGCGCCCTCGGACGCCGAAGCCCGAGCCGGAGACGTGTCCGCCCTCGACGGGGACGCCGGGCACGCGCCCTCCCACCACGGGAGGCCCATCGCCGGGCACTCCTTCACCGGGCACGCGTCCTCCGTCCACGGGAGGCCCATCGCCGGGCACTTCGTCACCGGGCACGGGTGGAGGAACGGGCCCGGTGGGTGGCGGTGGCAAGCCGCCCACGTCGAAGGACCCGGATTTTCGCGAGTACCTCGAGGCGGTGGCGGTGCTGCGCGACAACTGGGGCACGTTCGACACGGCGGCGGGAACGAAGGATGACCGCGTTACGCGCGAGGACATGGCGGCGCTGCTCTTGAGCCCCGCAGCGTCCTCGACGCTGAAGAAGGCCGCGCAGTTCTTCAAGGACAACCCGCTGTACTTCGACCGGTTGGAGATGGCGGCGGGCATCGACGGCCGCGACGGCATCATCGGGTTGCTGGATGTGAAGGCGGAGCTGGCGCAGTCGGGCGGCTCGAAGATGACGACGTCCCCGTCGAAGGGCTCGAGCGCGCGCTCCATCGTCGACAACCCGAACATGAGCATCGAGGACAAGGTGCAGGCCATCCTCGGCTCCATCTCCACGGAGACGGACGCGGAGATTCTCCAGGTCATGGAAAGCATGGCGAGCGCGGGGGAGGACCGCGCGTCGCTGGGCACGTCGGACGCGGACAAGAAGAAGGCGGCGACGCTCGACGGGAACATGCGCGAACTGGAGCTGCGGCTTCAGCGACTGCTGGAGAAGCGCAAGTCCATGTTCGACCTGATGAGCAACATGTCCGCGAAGTTCAACGAGATGGCGAAGACGGCCATCTCCAACCTGCGCGGGGCCTGAGGAGCCATGGGACGCGTCATCAAACACGAAGGGGCTGAGGCGATGCGGATGGAGAGCGGCGCGGTGCAGCGGATGAAGTCCTTCGCGCGGGGCGAGGCGACGTGGGCGGAGGTGGAGGGGATGACCTTCGAGGAGGCGAAGGCGATTGCGCAGGTGGGGTGTGACCTGGCCGCGGCGGGGCGGTTGGAGGAGGCGCGCATCCTCTTCGAGGGCCTGGTGGCGGGGAACCCGAGGGACGCGGGGGCTCGCGCGGCGCTGGGCACCGTGTACCAGAAGCTCGGGAGGCTGGAGGAAGCCATCGCGGAGTACAGCGCGGCGCTGGCGAGGGATGCCGCGCATCCGGTGGCGCTGGCGAATCGGGGGGAGTTGTACCTGCGCAAGGGGGAGCGGCAGGGGTTCACGGACCTCTCCAACGCCGTGGAGGTGGACCCGCACGGCGAGACGGCGGCGGGCCGCCGGGCGAGGGCGCTGGTGAAGGCCATCACCCTGGTGGCGGTGGAGAAGCTGAAGCAGGACGCCCAGCAGCCGTAGCTGGGCACGGGGGGGTGTGGTGCCGCCGGCGCTCGGGGGAGTGGCCCGGCGGCGGCTGTCGGCGGGTGGGCTCGTGTGGAGAGGGAACGGGAAATGGGGGAGCCCACCTGCCGGCCGCTTTTTCGGGTCGCGTCAGGGTTGAGGCAGGTCGGCGAGCCGCTCGCCAATGGGGGGATGGCTCTGTCCCTTGAGGACGACCCAGCGGGGGGGCGCGGGGTCCATCTTGTTCACGCGGGCGGCCTTCACCAGCATGCGGCGGAACGCGTCGACGTCGTGGGTGAGGCGCAGGGCGTAGCGGTCCGCCTCGCGCTCGCGCTCGCGAGAGAAGGCCCCGGCGATGGGGCCGCCGACGAGGAGGACGCCGGACAGGAGCAGGGAGAGCAGGGGGAGGGTGCGGATGTCCGCGAAGCGCGTGGTGCCAAACCAGCCTCGCGTGGAGGCGGCGCGCAGGAGTCGGTCGATGGCGAAGAGGAGCGCCACCAGGGCCAGCGAGGAGGCGATGCGGCCGGGCCACTTCGGCTCATGCACATGGCCCGCCTCGTGGGCCACGGCGGCGAGCACCTCGTCCTCGGTGAGCTCCTGCAGGATGATGTCGTTGAGGACGATGGTGCGCGTGGGGCCCTGGCCCGCGAAGTACGCCTGGAGCCGTCGCGAGGCGATGGAGGTCTTCTCCACCAGCACGTCGGAGAAGGCGATGTCCGCCTGGGTCATCAGCTCCGTCATCCGCGTGCGCAAGGGGCCCGCGGGAAGGGGGTGCTGGTCGAAGTAGAGGCGCCCCCGATACGGGTCCAGCGCGGAGGAGACGAGCAGGAGCAGGGCGACGGGCACGCCCAGAATCCACCACCAGTGGCGCGTGCGACGGGCCAGGCCGTACAGGCCGATGACGAGCGCCGCGATGGCGAGCGCCCCCAGCAGGTGGCCCTTGAGCATGTCCCGGGCGAAGGCGGCCGGGGTGTAGTTGGACATGCCGTGCTGGTGCTCCAGCGAGTACGCGAACCAGATGTCCACCGGCGCGTAGACGAGCTTCACGAACAGGTCCGTCATCAAGGCGAAGAGGACGGCCGCGCCCCAGCCCGACTCACCCCACAGCCGGTCCATGGCGCGAAAGAAGGCGCGGCTGACGGGGGCGGTGCGCAAGAAGCCGAGCCTGCGCTCCATGCCGGCCGCGGCCGCCGTGGCCATGCGGAAGAAGGGGTGGACGAGCACGCCCAGGAGCAGCGCCAGCAGGGCCAGCCGCGCGAAGGGGTCCACCGCGGCCCGGACGTAGTAGGGCAGGTGGTAGGCGTGAATCTCCGCCAGTTGCTCGGGCGTGAAGAGGGGCTCCATGCGAAGTCCCCAGGCTACGCCGCGCGGCCCCTGGCTGCCCAGCCAGGGGTGGTCCACCGGTCTACGTATGGGGCTCCAGCTCGGAGGCGGGTGGGGCGGGGACGGGCTCCCCTTCCGCGTCCGCCAGGAGCAGGGCCTTCACCTTGGCGAGGCTCTCCCGCGTGCGGTCCACGAAGGCGCTCTGCGAGCCGATGCGTTCGGCCGTCTCCAGGGTGCGCTCGTAGATGTTGATGGACTTGGTGAGCAGCACGCGAATCTTCTTCCGCAGCTCCTGTCGGTAGACGACGGACTCCTCGGCGTTGAGCTCCGAGGGCGCCGGTGAGCTCACCATCTGCGCGTAGAGGTCCTCGTACAGCGCGCCAATCTGCGAGCCCGCGGCGGTGGCCCAGTAGCCGTTGCCCACGCGGATGGAGCGCAGGTAATGCCCTTGCGCGGACAGGAGGAGTTCCGCCTTGTAGTTGAGGTCCTCGGCGAGCTTGTCGGCGCCCTTGGCCGGGTCCAGCTTCACGTTCTCGTAGTGCAGCCGGTACAGCTCCCCCATGAAGAAGTGCGCCTGCGCGGGGAAGTAGTCGTCCACCTCGTCCTTGTCGGCCAGGGCCTCGTAGGACGAGATGGCCTTGCGCAGCGTGGCTTCCGCGGCGTCGGTGCGGCCCGCCTCCAGCTCGCAGACGCCCTGCTGCACCCGGGCTTCGATTCGGCGATTGGCCGGGAGGTCCTCGCGCGCGGCGATGGTGGTCAACACCGCGATGGCCTCGTCGTAGCGCTCCAGGTGGTACTGCGTCTCCGCCACGCGGAAGGACGCGTCCAGCGCGTCACCCTGGCCTTTGGCCGGGTCCGCCAGCTCGGAGAAGCGGTGCCACGCCTCCTCCCACTCCTTGAGGCGCTGGTGGGCGAGGCCCGCGTTGTAGAGAGACGAGCGACGGTGCTGGCTGTTGGGGTGGAAGTCCGCCAACCGGCCGAAGTAGCGCGCCGCCTGCTTGAAGTCGTTGGCCGCGAAGGCCGACGTCCCCCCGGCGAAGAGTTCCTCGTCGTTGAGCTTGTCCAGCTCCAGGTCCGCCGTCACCGTCACGGCGTCGAACTGGAGCTCCTGCTTCGGTCCTGACTCGGAGGCCTCCGGACGCGCGGCGCTGCCCGTCGTCCGACATCCGGTGACGCCCAGCCCCAGGGCCACTACCCACCACCAACGGCTGACCGACATGTACGTCCGCTCGCTTCCCGTCACGGAATGCGCCTCCTGGCCTTGCCGCCTCAGGACAACGCACCGTCCCTCGGAGTTCCCACCGCTCAGGTGGGCGCGCCCAGTTTAATGCGTCCCCCTGTTTCGTGCCGCCCCGGCTGGCCGCCTCCCGGGCGGGCCTGGCCGGGTGCTCGGCCCGGGCCTCAGAAGGTGTCGTCGCCGAGCAGGTAGCGGCCCGTCTGCCACAGGCTGGTGATGTCGTGTACGTCCAGTCCGAAGCGCGGCACCTGAATCAGGGGGATGCCCGGGCAGGCGGCCTGGAGCTGGGCGATGCCGCGTCCATCCTGCTCGGCCAGGACCTGGAGTTCGCGCAGCGTCTCCTCCACCTTGGCGCGCCGGGTGGGCGTCAGCGTGGCGGCATCCGCCCACATGGCCTCGGTGGGCAGCGGGTGGACGCGATTCACCACCAGCGCCACCACCTCCATCCGGTGCTGCTTCAACAGGGTGTTGAAGTGGATGGCCTCATCCATGCGCTCCGGATGCGGGCTCGTCACCAGCACGAAGCCCGTGGTGGCGTCCTCCAGAAGGGCTCGCACGCCGCGCGCGCGCTCGCGGAAGCCCTCGTTCATGCCGGACAGCGACAGCATGAAGCTGGACAGCTCCTGGAGCATCTCCGTCCCGGTGAACTTGGACAGCGCGCGCAGCACGTAGCCGCTGCGGTTGAACAGCGACAGGCCGAACTTGCCTGCCTTCAGCGCGGGGGCCAGCAGCCACTTCGCCGCCTCGTTGTCCAGGAAGTCGAGGACGCGGTTGGGCGCGTCGAGGAAGTCCAGGGCGTGGGCCGTGGGCGGCGTGTCCAGCACGACGAGCTCGTACTCGCCCTTGCGGCGCAGCTCCCACACCTTCTCCATGGCGATGTATTCCTGGCTGCCCGCCAGGGCCGTGGAGAGCGACTGGTAGAAGCGGTTGGCGAGGATGCGCTCGCGCTGGTCGGGAGGCGCGACGCGGGTGATGAGGTCATCCCACGTCTGCTTCATGTCCAGCATCATCGCGTGGAGGGGCGCGCGGGCCGTCACGCCCAGCGGCTCCAGCGCGGAGGACGGCACCTGCGTCTCCGCGTTGCCCAGGGCGGACAGGCCCAGCGAGTTGGCCAGGCGCTTCGCCGGGTCGATGGTGCACACCAGGCTGCCGCGGCCGTCCACCGCCGCGCGCAGGGCCAGGGTGGCCGCGACTGTCGTCTTGCCGACACCGCCGGAGCCGACGCAGATGAGGACGCGCTTCTTGGAGAGCGCGGGACCGAGGGCCGTCGTGCTCACTTCTCCCCCATCACCAGTGCTTCGAGGTGGCCCATGACCTGTTCAATCGCATCCCGACCGAAGGTGGGGAGGTACAGCCGGGGGACGGTGAACACCGGCGCGTGAAGGTTGCGCTCCAGTTTGGTGCCCGCGAGCACCGTCAGCGACGCGCGGTCATGGTTCGCTTGCGCCACCCGGTGCAGCTCGGGGTGGCCCACCAGCGCTTCCAGGTCCGCCTCCGTGAAGCGCTCCGGGATGGACTGGTTGAGCACCGCCGCGTGCGTGCGGATATGCACCTTGTCCTTGAGCGCCGCGTGCAGCTCCAGCGCCTCGTTCACCGGCATCTCCTCCGGGAGCGCCACCAGCACCGCCGCCGTCACCGACGGGTCCACCAGCAGGTCTCGCATCTTCTGCGCCTCGCGGGACATGGGCCCCTGAGGCACCGTCTGCACGAGCACGTGCGGCACGCTGAGGAAGGAGATGGCGTGACCGGTGGCCGGCGCGTCCAGGACGATGGTGTCGAAGCGCCACCTGCCGTCGGGGAGCTTCTCCTGCAGGTGGTACATGATCTTCCCCAGCAGGACGAGCTCCTGCAGGGACGGGATGAAGCGCAGGAAGTAGCGCACCAGCCGGTTCTCGAAGACCGTTTTGTAGAGGGCCTCGAAGCGCAGCACCATGAGGCCGTACTCGCGCATGGCCTCCTGCGGACGCACGTCCACCGCCCAGAGGTTCTCTTCCAACAAGGTGACTTCGGGGCCGGCGGCGGGGTGCTCCAGGAAGCGACTGATGCGCTCCTGCGTATTCACCTCGCACACCAACGTCCTTCGCCCCGCGCGCGCCGAGCGAAGGGCGAGCGCCGCGGCAACCGTGCTCTTGCCCACGCCGCCCTTGCCGGAGACGACCCACAACCGCTTGTCCAGGAGCCCTGCCATAAGAGAGCGGCGAACCGTAGGAATCGTGTCTCCAGGAGTCAACGCGTTTGGCCAAGGGGTGTTGCCCTGCTTGACACGTCGCGTTGCCCCCTCGCAGAGTGCGGCGTCTTTTTCCCGACGTCCTGTTGGCGGGTGTCTCCCGCGCGGGTGAAGCTCCTGATTCCCATGCTCAAGAACAACCCGATGATGAAGAAGCTCGTCGAGACGGGCGAGGAGCGCGTCGGCAAGCTGGCGCAGCAGCTCCTGTCGAACGAGAAGTTCGTGGCGACGGTGCAGACGCTGGTGTCGCGCTCGCTGGCGGCGAAGGGCACGTTGGACAGCGCCCTGCGCTCGGCCCTGTCGGCGATGAACCTGCCGTCCACCGCGGACCTGGAGCAGCTGCGCGCGAAGGTGGATGACCTGGAGCGGCTGCTCGCGTCGGTGGAGAGCAAGGTGGACACCCTGGTGGCGCAGAAGGCGCCGTCGTCGAAGAAGTAAGCACCCGGACCCGAGCCGGGGAGTCCAAGGCCCATGCGGCGCATCGCCTTCATCAACGAGAAGGGCGGCACCTGCAAGACGACGCTGGCGGTGAACACCGCCGCGTGGCTCGCGAAGGAGCGGGACTTGCGGGTGCTGCTGGTGGACCTGGATACCCAGGGGCACGCCGGCAAGGCGCTCGGCCTGGACGTGCGCACGCTTTCTCGCAACGTCTTCCACCTGTTGACCGACGACACGGTCCGCCTCGAGGACGTGGTGCGCCCTTCGGCCGTGCCCGGGCTGGATGTGCTGCCCGCGTACAAGGAGATGGCGGACTTCCCCGTGGTGGTGGCGGCGGACGCTCGCCGGGCCCACCGGCTGGCGGACCGGCTGGAGGCGGCTCGGGAGGCGGGCTACGACGCCGTCGTCTTCGACTCGCCGCCGTCCATGGGGCTCACGACGCGCAACATCCTCGTCGCCGCCACGGAGGTGGTGGTGCCCGTGGCGCTGACGTACCTGGCGCTGGACGGCTGCGCGGAGGTGGCGGACACGGTGCGGCAGGTGGGCGAAGCCGAGGGACGTCCGGAGCTGAGCGTCACCAAGGTGGTGCCCACGCTGTATCGGAAGACGGCCCTGGCCACGGCGATTCTGGAGCGGCTCCGGGCGTACTTCCCGGACTCACTGGCCACCACGCCCCTGGGCTACGACGTCAAGGTGGACGAGGCGCAGAGCCACGGGAAGACCATCTTCGAGTACGCGCCCCGGAGCCGAGGGGCGCGGATGCTGTCGGCCATCGCCGCGGAAATCCACGGTGGGCCCGCTCCCCGGAAACGGAAGCGGGCGGCGCGAGCCGACTAGGGTTCCTGCTTCTTCTGCTGCTCGAACTGCTCGAGCTTCTTCTCCAGCTCCTCCAGACGCTGGGTGAGCGACTGCATGTCGCGGCCCAGGGCGGGGAGGTTGCCGGTCAGGTTCTCGACGACGTGCTTGACGCGCTCGTCGATCTTCCGCTGCCAGTCCTCGAAGGCGCGCTGGCTGGCCTTGAGCAGGTCGGCGGGAGACAGGCCACCGGCGGCAGCCGAGTCAGCGGCCTGCAGGGGCTCCTCGGTGGTGGCGGCGGCCTCGGGGATGCCCGCCTTGGCGGCTTCCTCGCGACGCAGGAGCTTGTCGAGACGGGATTCCGCTTCCTCTCGGATGGAGGCGACGCGGGGAGTGACCTCCTTCTGGATGAAACCAGAGATGGACTCGCCAGGGTGACGGATGATTTCCCGGAGCACCGACAGCGGCATCTGGTTCTTCTTCTTCTCCTCCTCGAAGATGATCTGCGCGAGGGTGACCGAGGTCAGGTCTTCTTTCGTGCGGTTATCGACAATCCGCACCTCGGTGCCCTCCTTGATCATCGCGGCGATCTCATCCAGCGTCACGTACCTGCTCTCCACGGTGTCGTAGAGTTTTCGGTTCGTGTACCGCTTGATGATCTTCGGCTCCTTGCTCGGAGCGCCTGCTTGCTCGGCCTCGCTCATCGGTCTCTCCGCCCCTTTTGGGCTCGACTCAAAGCCAGCTTCCATGTCTGAGTCTCGCAGGGGCGAACCTCGTACCAGAGGGGTTGGAGGCGAGCAAGCAGCGAGAACCCGACTCGCCGTACTCGCCCGGTGGCCCTATACTCGTCCCCGCCCCAGGCCTGAATGATCGTCAAGTGCGCGCGGTGCCAGACGCGGTTCAAGATCCCCGACGAGAAGGTGACCGATAAGGGGGTCAAGGTCCGCTGCACCAAATGTCAGAACACGTTCCGCGTCACCCGCGAACCTGGCGGGGAGGATGCCGGTGCGTCCTCGCCTCCCTCCTCGGCCGGGCAGGCCGACCCCTTCGCCGAGTTCGGTGTCGCTCCCGACCCCAAGGGCGTGGAAGTCACGCGCCCTGGCTTCTTCGCCCAGGGCGTCGCGGCCACGCGCGCTCTGTCGGGCTCGCCGTCCTCGTCCGAGAACCCCTCCTGGAACAGCATGGACGGGGAACTCGATACGGAGGACGGAGTCTTCCGCGAGCCCACGCGCATCGGTCCGATGCCGCGGCCTCCGCTCCAGGCTTCGGGCTCGCCGGGTGTCGCCGCGGCGCGCAACGGGGGCGCCGTGCCCCTGCCCGCACCGCCCGAAGCCATTCGTCCACCTGTCGACACTTCGACGGGGCTGTACGGCGGCGCGGTGCCCCCTCCTGTCGAGGATGGCGCGCCGATGCCGGCTGGCGCAGTGCCCTTGCCGGGCTTTGCCCCCAGTTCCCCGCGGGCCGGGCCGGGAGTTGCCTCCCCTCGGAGCGCGCCACCGGGTGGGATGGCGGCTCGCGCCATGCCGCCGCCCCCTCCGCCCGCCGCATTGCGCCAGGGTGGGGGAGCCGTTCCCCCGCCGCCGCCCGGTTCGGGGACTCTCGCGGGCAGCGCTTCGCCCCCGGCGCCCGACGCGGACGACCCGTTCGCTGACTTCCTCTCCGCCCCGATGCCCGGGGGCGCGCAGGATCCATTCGACGCGCTGCCCGCGCCCGTGACGGGGCCCAGCATCGCCGACCGACGCCCGTCGGCTCCCGGCTCGCGAGCGGCTCCTCCCGCGCCGCCCGCCGTGGATGACGACCCGTTCGCGTCCATCGACATCGACGACTCGACGATGGTGGGCAGTCCGCCCGCCCAGGTCGCGCCCGTCGCGTCCGCTCCTCCCAGCGTGGAGGACGACCCGTTCGCGTCCATCGACATCGACGACTCGACGATGGCGGGACAGCCGTCGTTCTCGCCGGTGGCACCTGCTTCACGCGGGGCGCCGCCGAGTGCCCCGGCCGCGCGCGGTGGCGCGGGGGCTCCGTCGGGAGCACGTGCGCCCTCGGCGGGTGGCTCCGCGCCACATGCTGCTCCGGCGGGAGCTGCTGTCGCGGCGCCACGTGCGGCCTCGGCGGGAGCACCTGTCGCGGCGCCACGCTCGGCACCGGCGGGAGCACCCGTTGCCGCGTCCGTGCCACCTGCCGCCCCGACGGGAGCATCTGTCGGCGCGTCCGCGCCGCGTGCGGTCTTGGCGGGAGCTCCCCTCACCGCGCCTCCAGCGCGCGCTGCCCAGCCGGGAGCCTCCTTCACCGGGCCCGACGACGCGACGCAGGCGGGACGGCCTCCGCATCAGGGGGCTGCTCCGTCGGCCCGTGCGGCGCTGTTCTCCGGGCCTGAAGACGCGACGGTGCCCGGCCGTCCTCCGCTCCAGTCGGCTCCGGGGGGCCCGGACCCGTTTGGTGCGCTCGACCTCGGCGACGCGACGATGCCCGGCCGCCCTCCGCTCCAGTCGGCTCCGGGGGGCGCGGACCCGTTTGGTGCGCTCGACCTGGGCGACGCGACGATGCCCGGCCGTCCTCCGCACCCGGCCGCCGGGGCGGGCTTCGAGTCACCCTCGGCGCCGCCCGCGGGTGCCCAGGACCTGTTCGACCTCTCCTCGGACGGCGACTTCGGTGAGCACGCGGGCCTGCAGCCCTCCGACACCGGGCGCGCCGCGCTGTTCGGCACTTCGTCCCAGGGCGCGCTCGGGCTCGATGACTCCCAGGCGCACTCGACGGGTTCGCTCCTTGACGACGTTCCTCCCCCGGAAGAGGGCCTGGACTTCGGAGGAGTCACGCTCGGCCGCATTGGCGGGGCGGGAGTGGGGCAGCGCGAGGTGCTCGAACTGGACCCGCAGATGTCCGCCGCGCCCGTGGTCTCCGTGGCCAAGCCCACGGCCCGGCCGGAAGACGTCGGCATTCCCCAGGCCCGGCCGCCGAGCCGCGCGCGCAAGGTGACGGCGCTGCTCGTCAACCTCATGGTGGCCGCGGCGCTCGTGGTGGGACTGGGCGCGGTGGGCAGCGTCTATCTGAGCGAAGGTCGACTGGACCTGTCGGTGCTGTCGCCCGAGAACCTGCGCGCCCTCGTCGTCCCCGCCCCCAAGCCGCTGGTGGCGCTCGACGTCTCCAACGGCCTGTTCGAGACGCAGGCGGGGCGCCCGCTCTTCTTCATCCGGGGCGACGCGGAGAACCGGACCGCGTCCGCGACCCACATCCGCGTGCGAGGCGCGCTCTTCGATGGCGACCAGCGCGTGCGCTCCGTCGAGGGGCTCGCGGGGCTGGTGGCGACTCCCGAGGAACTCCACGCCGTGGGCAACGCGGAGGCGGCTCAAGCGCTGCGCAAGCGCCTGGACGCGGGCGCCGTGTCCGTTGCGCCTGGGGCCCGCGTGCCCTTCCTCCTCGTGTTCCACGAGTATCCGGCGGCCCTCGGGAGCTTCCGGCTCGAAGTCACCGTGGAGGCCGTCCCGCCACCCGCCGAGGCCGCTCCCGCACCGACGGAGGCCGCGCCGCCTCAGGCACCCGTCCAGGCCGCGCCCACGGAGTAAGCGCCATGCCCTCAGTGGACGACGCACGCAACGTCGCCAGGTTCCTCCACGCGCTGGGTGGCGGGGCCGAGGTGCGCCGCAAGGCCGCCGCGAGGGAGCTGTCGCGCGGTGACCCGTTCGACGCGAATGAGCTGGTGGGTCACCTCATCTCCCTCTCGCGTCACGGCTGGGAGCCCGCCACCTGCGTGCTGTCCGACTTCCTGGCCGCGCTGGAGCAGGAGGCGGAGCACATTCCCCACGTCACCGAGCTGCGCAGGCTCGCGCACGTGCAGGCGCTCGACTCGGTGGCGGACCTGTTCTCCCAGGGCCCGGCGAAGCGCGAGATGAACCCGGATGCCGCCGCGCGGGCTGACGCCAACGCCTTCTCCCAGTCGCTCGGTCACCTCAAGCAGCAGGCCCGGCTCACCAGGGACCCGGACACGCTGTCGCGCCTGGCCACCGTCAGCAACCCGTCCGTGCTGCGCAACGTCCTCATCAATCCGCGACTGACCGAGGACCTGGTGGTGCGCATCGCCGCCCGCCGTCCGGCCCGCCCCGAGCCCTTGGTGGAAATCTGGAGGTCCGCCCGCTGGTCCGTGCGCCATGCGGTGCGCCGCGCGCTCGTCTTCAACCCGTACCTGCCCCCTGAAATCGGCGCGAAAATCGTCCCCCTGCTCAACACCAGTGACTTGCGCGAGCTCACGTCGAGCACCGGGCTGCACCTGTCCCTGAGGGAGCAGGCCGCGCGACTGCTGACGGAAGGTCCCGCGGCGCAGCGACTCACGAGCGAGGAATCGCCCGAGCCCCCACGCGGAGCCCGTCACACCCACGACTGAACGGGAATGGAAGAGGGGACGAGCGGACTAGCGGCGGCGAGGTGAGTCGTGCTCGCTGTACTCGGCGTCGGTGGAGCCCCGGCGCGAGGACGGCAGCGACTTCGCGTCGACCAGGTCCTCGCCCTTGGACGCCTTGCGGAACGAGTAGACGAACTTGCCCACCGCGTTGCCAAGCTGACCCATCCGGGCGGCCGAGAAGACCACCAGCAGGATGAAGCCGAGGACGATGATTTCTCCGAGGCCGAGGCCCAACATGATGAGGGCACAGTGCAGCAAAGGAGCAGGGGAGGCAAGCCGCGCGTCCACCCGTGGACGCCCGTCCGCTCTTCTGCTGCGCACGGACCGGCTTCCATCGCACACTGCGGCCCATGCTCCTGCTTGCCCACCGAGGCGCCTCGGCTGACGCCCCCGAGAACACCCTGGAAGCCTTCGCCGAGGCCGCCCGGCAGGGGGCCGACGGCGTGGAGCTGGACGCCATGGTGTGCGGCTCGGGCGAGGTGGTGGTCTGCCACGATGAGCGGCTGGAGCGGCTGGCGCGGCTTCCCTGGGAGGTGCGCCACACGCCCTGGTGGAAGCTGCAACGCGCCGACGTGGGGACGTCACTGGGCTTCGCTCCGGCGCGCATCCCCCTGCTGGAGGATGTGCTGGACGCGCTGCCGCCGCAGCTCATCGTCAACATCGAGCTGAAGTGCGACCGGTTCGACGACGACGGGCTCTCCCAGAAGGTGGCGGACCTGGTGCGCCGCCGGGGACTGGCCGAGCGCGTGGTCGTCTCCAGCTTCAACCCGCTGTGCCTCTTCCGCCTCCTCGCCGTCGCGCCCGAGCTGCGGCGGGGCTACCTCATCGACCCGGACCGGCGCTGGGGCGTGCACGCGTACGCGGTGAGCCCGCTCGTCTCGTCCCACTCGGTGCACCCCTACTACGAGGACTGCACTCCGGAGCGGGTCGCCACCTGGCGCGCCGCGGGGCTGCGGGTGGCCACCTGGACGGTGGACGACGCCGCGAGGGCCCGCGCGCTGGAGCAGATGGGGGTCAGCTACCTCATCACCAACCGGCCCGGCGCGCTGCGAGAGGCCCTGCGCGCCGCGGCCTGACCGCCGTGCCTAGAAGTCCAGGCCGAGCGTGGTGCTGAAGGCGAACACCGCCGGAAGACCCCGGTCCTCCAGCGCGTTCGGATTGTCCGCGCGAGGCGTCTCGACGCTGCCCGTGCGCGTGAGCGACAGCTCCGCGCCCAGTTGCAGCACGCCGCCGATGAAGCGCACGCCGCCGTAGATGCGCTGGTTCACGTTGTCGCCGAAGGACACCTTGGCGTAGTTGTCCGTGCCCGTCAGCGCACCGCGCGAGTCGCCCACGGTGGAGTCCTCGTAGCTGCGCGAGGGGTCGAAGTCGAGGCGGCTCGTGGTGGCCCCGACGAAGCCCAGGTCCAGGCCTCCGTAAGGCGTCAGCGTCACCATGCCGCCCAGGGGGAACTGCTTGCCCACGCCGATGTCCAGGCCCATCACCGTCAGGCTCAAGTCCCGGGCGCCGAACAGCTTCGTCACGTGTCCGCGCAGGCCCACGTCCGGCAGCCACGTGAAGCCCTCGTTGACGGCCCACTTCACCTCGCCGGTGGCCACCACCTGGCTGCTCTTCTCCACCCAGCCCACGCGCCCGCCCAGCTCCAGCGAGAAGGGCAGGCCCTTGCGCACGTGGAAGGAGGGGATGAGCACCGTGGAGGGCTGCTCCGGGTTCTCCGTGGGGATGCGCACGCTGTCCGGCAGCGACACCACGGACAGCTCCGCGTTGACGGCCCAGGCCGAGTGCCCCGTCGTCTCCGGTGGCATCAGGTTCGCCGAGGTGATGGCGGCGCCCATGACGCGGGCGAAGGCGCGGAAGTTCGCGTTCGCGGCGGCGTTGGTGAGTGCTCCGCCCTGCATCGCCTTCGGATCTCCGAAGTCGGCGATGCGCAAATCGTTGTCGTCCGCGTATGCGGTCGCTCCCGAGACACACGCCGCCAGGGCGAGCCACCGACTGAACGTCCGCATTCGAGTCACCGCCTCCCGGGAACCCGCCGGCCGGGGGCGCCCCACAGCGGCGGACGCTAACGCCAGCCCGCGAGGAGCGTCAACAAAACGGGCGGCCCTTCCGACGAGTCTCGTGAGGAGAACCCACCGGAAGGGCCGCCCGGAAGGCGGCGCCGAGTGTCGTCAGACGCCTACTGCGGCTGCGGCTTCACCCCGCCGGGGCTCTGGCCCGTGACCTTCTGGGCGACTTCGGCCGGACGGCGGCGGATGACCAGGGTGCGGCGGCTGGCGAAGTCGGTGCTCTCCCGCGCCACCACCAGCACATTGTTGTTGCCTTCCTTCAGGGTGAACTCGGTGGAGAATTTCAGGGTGTTCGGCTCGCCACCCTTCGGGTCCACGCCCTTGAAGTAGACCTTCTGGTCGTTGACCAGCACGTAGACGTCCAACAGGCCGTTGGGGTCCGTCACCACGCCGGACAGGGTGAACTTCTCCCCGTTGGCGACCAGGCCGCCCGCGGACGGGTCCGCGTCCAGCTTGATGTCCGGCGGGCGCCGCGTCGTCGTCCACGCAAGCTTCGGCTGCACGGGCTTGCCCGTCTTCACCTCGCGGGCATCCTGGGCGCGCACGAAGGCGAAGCGGTTCTTCTCCAGCTCCACGCGGAAGAAGCCCTTGTTCGCGGCCTCCACCGGCAGCACCGCGGCCGCGTTCAGCTTCGCCACCGTGCGGCCCCCTTCCACGGGCGAGCCCAAGAACTCCGTCTTCTCCGCCACGCGCACCGAGCCCTTCTTGGCCTCGAGCGTCGCCACCGGAGCGTCCTTCACGGGCAGCTCCATCTTCTCCATGACGAACTCCTCCAGCGGCTCGTCGATGATGGCCAGCTTCAGCGGGAAGGTGTCGCCCTTGTAGCCCTTCTTCACCTCCACCTGGAACCGCGCCGTCTTCGTCTCGCCGGCCTTCAGCTCGCCCAGCTTGAAGCGGCCCTTTTCGATGAAGATGTTCGCGTCCCCGCCATTCTTGATCTGCGTGAAGGAATCCATCGCGACGCCGGGGCCGACGTTCGTCACGTCCAGCAGCACCGCCACCGACTCGCCCCGCTGCACCGTGCCGTCGCCGTTGCAGCTGGCGCAGTCATCGACGACCTGCCAGTTGAAGGCGAAGGACGGCCGCGGCAGCTCCGCGAAGTTCAGCTCCGACACGCGCGTCTCCGGCAGCGCGCCCTGGTCATCGAAGAAGCGCACCGTCACGTCGTCGCGGCGGCTGGTCAGGTCCTTGGGCAGCCGGACCTTCACCTTCCAGGACTTCTTCTCGCCCGGGTTGAGCGCGCCGAAGAGGAACTCGCGGCGGTCCAGGAAGGCGTTGTCGCTCTCCGTCCAGGCGCGCACGCGCTTGAGCGGCTCGGCGCCCTTGTTCTCCGCCGTCACCACCATCTCCAAGAGCTCGCCAGCGTGAATCTTGGTGTCCGGCGTCGGCGTCAGCGTGCCCGTCAGCTGCACGTTCTTCGGCGTGGGACCCGCGCTCCAGTCCACACCCAGCGCGGCGATGGCGGCGTTGATGCGGGTCTCCTCTTCACGGCGCTTCTGCTCGATGAAGGCCTTGCCCTGCTGCAGCTGCTGCTGACGGGTGGCCGCCGGGGCCTTCAGCACGTAGTCCCGCGCGAACTGCACCTCGAAGTCCTCCTTGATCTCCTCCTGCGACTCCGCGTCCAGCTGGTCGTCCAGGTCCTCGCCCTGGCCCGCCACGTCGAGCAGCGGGTCGTTCTCCCCATGCGGCTTCTTGTCCCCGTCCTTGCTCGCGGCGACGGCCTTGGGGTTCTTGGGCTCCTCCTTCGCGGCGACCGCCAGCTTCTCCTGCTGCTTGGGGTCCACCTTCAGGTACTTGAGGCTCTCGCGCGGCTTCTCGCGGTCCAACACGTCCTCGCGCTTCTTGGCGACGGTGGCCGAGTCCGGGTTGCCGAAGTGCTGATCCAGGTCCGCCTCCCCCATGGAGCGGCGCGACGCGAACACGTCCACGCGCTCGTCGGTGACGCGAGTGGGCACCAACTGGATGTCCGGGACGATGCCCACTTCCTGGATGGAGACGTCGCCGGGCGTCAGGTACTTGGCGATGGTCAGCTTCAGCGCGCTGTCATCCGGGAAGTCGTACAGCACCTGGACGCTGCCCTTGCCGAACGTCTGCCGGCCGATGATGACCGCGCGGTTGAGGTTCTTCAGCGCGCCCGCCACGATTTCCGACGCGGAGGCGCTGCCCGCGTTGACGAGCACCGCGATGGGATAGGTGTCCTCGCCCTCGGTGGGACGCGCGCGCTTCTCCTCGCGCAGCTTGTCCGACAGGCCCACCGTCGCGACGATGGTGCCGTTGGACAGGAACGTGTCGGACACCTGGATGGCCTGCTCAAGGAGGCCGCCCGGGTTGCCACGCATGTCCAGCACCAGGCCCTTGAAGCCGCCCTTGGCGTCCGCCTGCTTGCGCAGCTCACCCAGCGCCGACTCCAAATCCCGCGTGGTGTTGCCCTGGAAGTTCTTCAGGCGGATGTAGCCCACGTTGCCGGAGAGCATCTTGTGCTGGACGCTCTCGATGGAAATCATCGCGCGGGCCAGCGTCATCACGCGGGGCTTGTCCCAGCCGTCGCGCTCCACGGTGATGATGATGCGGCTGTCCACCGGGCCGCGCAGCTTGGACACGGCCTCGTTGAGGTCCATGTTGACGGTGGACTCCTCGCCAATCTTCTTGATGCGGTCGTCCTTCTGGATGCCGGCGCGGTGCGCGGGCGTCTTGGGCAGCACCTTGACGACGGTGAGGTTGCCCTCGCGCATCTGGATGACGAAGCCCAGGCCGCCGAACTCACCCTTGGTGGACAGCTTCATCTCCCGGTACAGCTCCGGGCGCAGCAGCACCGAGTGCGGGTCCAACGTGGACAGCATGCCGTTGACGGCCGCGTACTCGATGTCGCGCGTGTCCTCGATGGGACGCATGTTCTTCGACAGGAAGTCGAACACGTCCTTGAGGGCGAAGGACATCTTCCACAGCGAGTCGACATGCCCGATGTCGAACTCACGCGTCTTGCCGTTGACGTTGACGGCCAGCTTGCCCGTCTCCGGGTTGCCGTCCACCAGCACGTCCGGAACGCTCTTCTCCACGTACTCGAGCGAGGAGATCATCATCTCCTTCGGCTTGATGCGCTTGGGGTCGACGTAGTTTTCCTTCACGTAGAGGATGACCTTGGTCAGCACGCGAAGGCTGTTGAGGTCGTGGGGTGCCTTCTCGCCCTTGGCGGAGGGCAGGCTGCCATCCCAGGTGCCTTGTCCCTGCCCGGCCTCGGCCGCTCCCATCATCAGCGGAATCGGCGCCCGGTGACTGCCCACGAGGGCCCAGGCGCCGAGGAGCACGGCAACAGCGGCGATGCGGCGGAGAAAACGCGGCATGTGATTCATCCAAGCTGGAGCGCTTGTGGGCGCCCCGGGGTGTGGCGTGAAATGCCTAGAAAATCCGAACGTTTGAAACGGTAGCTGGGCATTGAAGCGGCCGGGCAAGCCTAATCACGGCTTTCTGGTGCTTCAAGGCATCGACTCTCCGCTGAAGAGGCAGAACGTCCCTGGCGGGCACTGCGTTCCCGCCTTGGAGGGACCGACAGTCGGTGGAGGCGTTTATTTCAGGGCAGCGCCCCCTGGCTGCTCGTGGGCGGAGGCGGCAGAAGGTTCGCTTCGCGCAGCCCTCGGTACATGAGCGTCCCGGCGACGATGGCCACGGGCAGGAAGAAGGTATTCAGGATGGGAACCCAGAGGAGCAGGTAGACGCCCGCTCCCAGGCCCAGGGTGAGGGCCCGGCGCTGGCGGAGCATGCGCCTCACCTCGGCGAAAGGGTAGAGGTGACGCGTCATGGGGGCCGCCAGGAACTCGCCCGCCATCCAGGTCATGGTCCACAGGGCACCGAGCACCGTCCACAAGAGGCTGCCCACCCCGGGCAAGAGGTGGAGCGGCAAGAGGAGCGTCAGCCCGGCGAGCAGGAAGAACAGCCGCGCCAGGGTGTGTGCAAGCCCGGTGACGATGCCCCGCACGAAGCTGGACAGGGTGAAGGGCGGGCCGTCGCCTCCCCCACAGAGGGCCTCGGTGGCCTCGGAGAGGGGGTCCTGGAGGGGGGCCAGCAGGAGCGGGGGGACGATGTTGGCGCCCACCACCCACAGCACGAGGCAGGACAGGACGAGCACCGTGTACCAGGCCCCCCGGCCATACCAGGACTCGGGCTGGGTCCAGAGGGAGCCCAGGGCCCCCGGGGCGTAGTGCCACAGGAGCCAGGCCAGCCCCACCAGGGCGACGGCGGTGACGGCGGCGCACAGGGCGGACAGGACGAAGAGGCGCCGGGAGCGGAAGATGAGGCCGAAGGCCCGGCCGAGCAGGCCCAGCCCCTGGAAGAAGTCGGCCAGGCGGGGCTGCGGGGAGATGGAAGGGATGGGGG
>NZ_VIFM01001025.1 GCF_006636215.1 Myxococcus llanfairpwllgwyngyllgogerychwyrndrobwllllantysiliogogogochensis
GGGGAGGTGTATACGAGACAGCGTGCACGTGCGCGAATCCACTGAAGGAGGACCCGTGCTCCTCTTCGTACGCGGCGTGCGCAGCAGCCGAAACCCGCGTGGCCTCGGCGTAAGCCGCGTTGACGATCTCTTGGGCGTTAGGGGGCGGCGTGGTGATGGTGATCGGCTGCAACAGCTGGGCAGCTGCAAGACCTTCGATGGTCTGCGAATTGATGTCATTGCCCTCCTCAACTGCTTTGACCACGGCCTCAAGAACAATGATGCTCGACCGTTCGATGAGGGATTTGTCGAAGGGTGTGCCGTAGTTGTTGCTCCCGGCCAAGTACAGGCCGGTCAGGAGATTTCTGACATCCTCAGCTTCGTCGTTCGACCACACGATGATGC
>NZ_VIFM01001026.1 GCF_006636215.1 Myxococcus llanfairpwllgwyngyllgogerychwyrndrobwllllantysiliogogogochensis
GTTGTCGGTCTTGAACGCGGGGCCGTACACATCGAACGGACCGGTGGCCTTCAGCGGCGGGCCCTCGCCCAGCAGCGGCTGCTGGTACCACTCGGTCTTGGCGGCGGCCTTGCTCTTCTCCTGCCAGAAGCCGGCGGTGACGGTGTGCGCGCCGGTCTCGAACTGCAGGTTGACCATGCCGCCCAGCCGGTTGAGGCGCGGGGTCTGCACCTGTTCGGAGAACGGCGCGCCGTTGGGCGACGGCACGTTCGGGTCGGTCAGCGTGGCCTGGGTGTGGCTGTTGGCGTTGTACAGCTGCACGTTGCCGCTCAGCGCCGGACTGATCTGGAAGCGGTGGTTGATCGAGGACACGCGGTCACGCGTGCTCTGGCCGGTGTCGTAGGG
>NZ_VIFM01001027.1 GCF_006636215.1 Myxococcus llanfairpwllgwyngyllgogerychwyrndrobwllllantysiliogogogochensis
GTCCAGGCGTCGATGGCGTCCAGCTTACCGTGGACGGTGGCGATAGCATGACCGTCGTTGCGTTCGTTAGCCTGCTGGAGCGCGGCCTCCAGCTGGCGATACTCTCGATCGCCGTCAATGACATAATCGATTGCCGGCTGCGGTAGCGCCGGGGTTTCATGATTCACCCAGGCCAGCTGCCAGTTGCCGGGAAAGGTCATACTGCCGCCGTCAGCGCTTATCTCGTTTTTCAAAAGCGATAGCAGCGTCGATTTCCCGCAGCCGTTTTTCCCCATCAGACTGACCTTTTGGCCAGGATTGATGGTAGCGGTGGCGTTGTCCAGCAGGACGCGTACGCCGCGACGAATATGTAACGAGGAGAAAACAATCATAAGGCGCCGTAT
>NZ_VIFM01001028.1 GCF_006636215.1 Myxococcus llanfairpwllgwyngyllgogerychwyrndrobwllllantysiliogogogochensis
GGACTTGACTTGAGCGTGCGACCACAGTGAATTTTTAGAAAAAATTGAATCCGCACAAAATTGACTCAATCGCTTGAAGGCGCTGCTTGCTGGCGATTTTCTGACCGGCAATGACCGTAGATCCGCGCCGCATTCGCAGACGATGGGCATAGGTCGAAGTATCATTCTATTAATTGGCACAACAAGCATTTTGCACTTAGGGCATGAAATTCTTAACCATTCTTCATGAATTGTGCACGTCAATGCGGGCTGCATCTGATGAATTCGATGAAGATAGGGCTCACCGTATTTTTTGAAGTCCTCATCAAGGCAGGAAGGACAGAAACGCACAGCGGGTTGGTGATTGCAAGGAATGAATCCAAGGGACCTAAGTCTCCCACTTC
>NZ_VIFM01001029.1 GCF_006636215.1 Myxococcus llanfairpwllgwyngyllgogerychwyrndrobwllllantysiliogogogochensis
CACTGGCACCGTTGATGCCCTAATAGTGCCATCTTTCGCTATTTTCCGCGGGCTGGCAAGGTTAATAATCTGGTCATAAAACAGTAACCTGGCTGACATATGACGGACAGTATCACGCTTCATCCCCTCGCCGCGCAGGCGATGCGATGGAGGCGAACATAAGGTCTTCTTGCCTTTATGCTCAGGTGGTTATTAAAATAAATTTGATTATCCTCAAAACTTTTTTAGGCAGAAAGCGGTATTAATTTGCGCGCTTAATCATTGCTTTCACCCAGGTTTATTTAGGAGGAGACCATGAAAACCTATGACCGTAATCGTAACGCTATTGCTACCGGCAGCATGGTAATGATCGCCGGTAACGGGACGACGGGCGTGATTAAAGC
>NZ_VIFM01001030.1 GCF_006636215.1 Myxococcus llanfairpwllgwyngyllgogerychwyrndrobwllllantysiliogogogochensis
GCCACGCAGCGCGCCTTCATGCGCATGGTGATGGACGTGGATTTCCAGCGCGAGATGGGCATCGCCAGCGGCGCCGCGCCCGCGCGCGTGGATGTGCCCGACACCGGCGCCGACCTGTGCGGCCGCCAGGCCATCCGCGACCTGCGCAGCGCGAACATGCGGCGCACGGTGCTCGCGGCGTTCTCGGCGCTGTCGCCGCGCTCGGTACAGCAGCACATCAACGACATCGTCATGCAGCACCTGCAGGGCCGCATCGACGATGCGCGCGCCACCGAACGGCTCAAGGACCTGATCCTGGGCACCGGGCCGGTGGGCCCCGAGCGCTGAGCGCGGATCGTCCGGTGCGGTTCGCGGCGCCCCGGCACCGCGGCCTGCTGTCGCGC
>NZ_VIFM01001031.1 GCF_006636215.1 Myxococcus llanfairpwllgwyngyllgogerychwyrndrobwllllantysiliogogogochensis
ATAGCAACAGATATGGTTGAAACAACAAAAGTAATCCCAGTTTTGAATAAATATTTAGTATATAAAAACTTATGTTTTCTTCTTTTTATCTTTACTTTTAAGCCCCCATTAAAATAACACATCCTGATAATGTATGGAATAAGCCCACTACATATTATAGGAATACATAAAAATTCCGGACTCAATGCAAAGACAGCGACACCCCATCGTAGTATTAAAGAGATAATCAAGCCAAAAGCATTTATAATTGTATTCTTTTTGGACTGTAACGTTGCATCATAGTAAATGCTGTAGACATCTAATGCAGAGAACAGACAAGCAAGAAAACAAGCGACTAGATAAATCAAGCCATCACTGTCACCTTTATAATAGGTGAATAAAAG
>NZ_VIFM01001032.1 GCF_006636215.1 Myxococcus llanfairpwllgwyngyllgogerychwyrndrobwllllantysiliogogogochensis
ACCGTGGATGGGCCGGCGGGCGCTCCCGGCCCCGCGAGGACGACCGCGGGAGTGGCGGCCTCCGGGCGGACATCGCGCAGTGCGTGGCGGCGGCCGGGAATTGCGGCATGGAAGTGGTGGTGCACGACTACACGCGGCCCGACATTCCGCTCCATACCATCAGGACCGTGGTGCCCGGCGCCTGCCACATCTGGCCCGAGTTCGCGAACCCCCGGCTGTACCGCGTGCCCGTCCAGATGGGCTGGCGCGAAACCCCGCAGAATGAGGGCCTTCTCAATCCATGGCCCCTGTACGTCTGATTTGAAAGCGTCCCGACGTGCACGATGGCGATCCTGCGAAATCTTCCGAGCGGCCGGAGCATCGTGCTCCGCCCCCTGCATACC
>NZ_VIFM01001033.1 GCF_006636215.1 Myxococcus llanfairpwllgwyngyllgogerychwyrndrobwllllantysiliogogogochensis
GACTGCCGCAGCGCTTCCTGCACGGCCTCGCGCTCGCGCGACTCGGCCGTGAGGCGGGCCAGCGCGTCCTCCAGGTCGCGGGTGCGCTCGGCCACGCGGCTTTCCAGCTCGCGGTTGAGCATGCGCAGTTCTTCCTCGGCGACACGCTGGTCGGTCACGTCGTGCCCCTCGGCGAAGATGCCGTTCACCGCGCCCTGTCCGTCCAGCGTCGGCTGGTAGACGAAGTTCAGATAGTGCTCGGTGAGCGGGCCGCCTGGGGTGCGCCGCAGCTGGACCTTGAGGTTCTTGCCGATGTAGGGCCGGCCGGTGCGGTACACCTCGTCGAGCAGTTCCCGGATGCCCTGGCCTTCCAGCTCGGGCATCGCCTCCAGCACGGTCTTGCC
>NZ_VIFM01001034.1 GCF_006636215.1 Myxococcus llanfairpwllgwyngyllgogerychwyrndrobwllllantysiliogogogochensis
TGAACGGCCTGGCGAACGCCGGCTACATGTGGGAGTGCCCGGATCTCTTTCCGCTGGCGGACACCCACCTGCTGATCTGCTGCCCGCAGGGGCTGGGCCGCGAAGCGCAGCGCTTTCTCAATACCTATCCGGCGGTGTGGATGGCAGGCCGCTTCGACGCCGAACACGGGATCTTCGACCACGGCCCGCTGCACGAGCTGGACAGCGGATTTGAGTTCTACGCGCCGCAGACCATGCAGGCCGATGATGGCCGCCGCCTGCTGGTCGGCTGGATGGGCGTCCCCGACGGGGACGAGATGCATCAGCCCACCCGCGCGCAGGGCTGGATCCATCAGACGACCTGCGTGCGTGAGCTGGAGTGGCAGGCTGGCACTCTGTATCAA
>NZ_VIFM01000103.1 GCF_006636215.1 Myxococcus llanfairpwllgwyngyllgogerychwyrndrobwllllantysiliogogogochensis
TTAAGAGACAGCTCTATCCCAATCCCACCCCGCCCCCATGTCGAGGGGCGGGGTGGGATTGGGATAGAGTCACGCGCCATGCGTTTTCCCGCCCTGAGCCTCGGCCTGCTGCTGACCGCCCTCCCCGCCCTGGCGGGCCCCGGCGCGTTCGTGTCCGACGTCTCCGTGGACGCGGTGGAGCAGCCGGAGTCATCCAAGGTCGTCTTCACCGTGGAGGCAGGGACGACGTACCCCCTGCTCAAGAAGGGCGGACCCGGGCGAGCCTGGTGCAAGCTGCGGGGTGTCTCCACCGAGGGCTGGGTGCTGTGCGAAGGCGCCCAGGAGTCCGCGGTGCAAGCGGCTCCGAGCGCCGCGGTGCTGGCGGCCGCGGACCGTGCGGATTCGGCCCAGCGCGCCCAGGCTCGGCAGCAGATGTTCGCGTCCCGCTCGGATGAGTCGGACGAGGAGCAAGCCGGGGGCGTCGTCGTCTCGGCACCCAGTGGCGCGGCCCCGCGCTACGAAGGAGCCGCCCCGGCCGCGAGCGCTCCCCCCCCGACGGTGGCGGTGACTTGGAAGGCCGCCACGGGCTGTGCGACGACGTGCTCCCGCAAGCCGCTCTTCGACAAGCGCCCCACGCTGTCCGCGATGGACAAGGAAGTGCTGGCGCTGTGCCCCGCGCGCCCGGATGTGAGCGTGAGCGCGAACGACGTGCGGCGCTTCGTCACCCGTTACTACGACGACCCGCGCATCCAGCAGGCCCTGTCCGCGGCGGGACGCCCGGGCACGCGTCAGCCGAACATCGACTGGCTGACCAGCCTGTGGGTGAGCACGGGTCCGCGCAACGCCTTCACACACGTGTTCTGCGGAGACGACTGGGATAGGGGCCCCATCGGCGGACTGCACTTCCTGCCGCGCTACGCGCAGCTCGAGTCCGAGGGAAAGCTCTGCTACGGCGGCCCGGCGCGCGGGGGCGTGGCCAAGAACAAGGACAAGTACCTCATCCGCTACCAGGGCGTCGCGCCCTGGTCCTGTGGGGAGAAGCGGATGGGCGGCTTCTCCGAGGCCCCGGACGCGGTGGGCATCCTGTCGATTGGCACGCGGGCCTTCGCACGGTGCTGCGCCCGCGACGGTGCGAAGAAGGAAGGCGGCATCTACGGCGCGAAGGACCTGGGCGACACGCGCTGGCAGATCTGGTGCGGCACACGCAACGGCACCTACGGCATCGCCACGCTCTACCCCACCGACGACGCCGCCACCTGCGGGGAGTGAGCGCGGCCCTCCTCGGCGGCGAATGCGCCTGTCTTGGCGCGAAGGCGAGCCGCGATAGGTCCACGCGTGACGCCTGCGGCGAGACGGCCTCGCGAGGCCTGTAGCCCGGTCACCTGAAAACACCCAGGGCCCGCTCGTGTCTCCGAGTCGGGCCCTGAGTCGAAACCAGGAGGACCGCCGTGAAGCCCGCGCTACTTCGCCGGCCCCACGGTGAGCACCGCGCCCGTCGAGTACGCGGTGAACTCCGGCGCGTACATGGACTGCACGGTGGCGGGACCCACGCGGAAGGTGCCCGCCATGTTCGCGCGCAGCCGGTACTTGAAGGTGTATTCACCCGCGGGCAGCCACTCGAAGAAGAAGTTGGTGCCCGAGTCGCGCGTCTCCTCGTACCAGACGATGCCCAGGTCCCATTTGTGGCGGGACTGCGCGTTCTCCGGCTCCAGGCCCGCGGCACGCGGATCTCTCAGATGGACGTACTCCGCGGCGTGTTTCGTGCGCAGTGACAGCTGCACCTCCACCTCGTCGCCGGGGTTGAGCAGCGCCCCCTCGGCGAGCGGCTGGAGCACGGCCTCGCGGCCCTCGCGCTCGCGGCGGAAGTAGCGGCGCGACACCTGGAAGAAGTCCCCTCGGTCCTCGTCCGGCAGCTTCTCCGTGGAGAAGTGCCATGTGGCCGAGGCGAAGGCGAAGCCCTTCGTCGTCTTCTCCACCACCACGGAGCTCATCGTCTCCGGCCGGAGCTCCGGCCCCGGCACCACCACCTGGTTCTTCTTCCCCGTGTACACGTCCGGCGCGAACTCCATCTGCACCACGCGCGGGCCCACCGTCACCTTCGCGTCCTCGCGGATGCCCAGGGCGCCCTCCGCCTCCAGGTACTTCACCAGCGCGTAGAGCGCCTCGGCCGTGGCGCGCGTGGACTTCCAGTGGTTGAGCTTCTTGTCGAGCAACAACCACTGCACCAGGCCCTCGCGCCGCTCGTCCTTCGGCTTGAGCTCCGTCAGCACGCGCAGGGCGAAGGCCTGCGTCTCCGTGGTGTCGTTGTACCAGAGCCAGCTGCGGTCCTCGGGCGCCCAGTAGGTGCCCAGGTCCTCCGTCGTCTTCGACGAGTCCATCACGCTGTCCCAGACCTTCAGCGCGTCCGACTGGCGTCCCGCGCGCTTCAACGTCAGCGACAGGTAGCCCTTCAGGTAGGGCGAGTGCTTCTTCCAGTGCATGAAGCTGAAGGCGAGCATCGCCTTGCGCTCATCCGCGGTCAGCGCCTCGCCGGTGTAGCTGGCATCCGGGTACGCGGAGGCCACGTAGTTGAGGAAGGTGATGAACTCCCAGCTCTGCCCCTTCTTCGTGAGCTTCTCCGCGTACTCCTCTCGGAAGTGCCGGGCCAGATAGCCCCACGCGTTGCGCGTCATGTCCTGCGGCACCTCGACGCCGTACTCCATGGCGCGCGACAGGCCGTGGACGATGTAGAGCGTCATGTACGGCGACGGCGGGCCACCCGGCCACCAGGGGAAACCACCGCTGGACGTCTGTGCCTTGCGCAGCTTCCCCATGGCCGCGTCGCGCTCGGCGCGGGCAATCTTGGGGTCCAGCACCTTCACCAGGTCCTGGTCCGAATCCGGGCCGCCCTTCGCCATCTCCAGCCAGGGCGTCTCCTCCAACGTCATCTTCCGATTGGGGTCCACCGAGTCCCAGGTCTCGAAGCGCGTGGGACGCTGGCTCATCTCCTTCGCCATCTTCGCCACGGCCGGATACTTCGCGTAGAGGCTGGCGAGGATGCCGGAGGACACGAAGCGGTTGAGCGTCTGCTCCGAGCACTCGTACGGATAGTTCACCAGGTACGGCAGGGACTGGAGCGCCGCGTAGAACAACTGCGTGTCCACGGTGACGACGAGCTGCTCGTTCACCCGCGTCGCGTCGCCCCCCTTCTTCAAGTCGTCGAAGCGCATCGTCTTGGAGCCCGGCCCCTTCAACGTGACGAAGCGCGACTGCGCCAGGTGGACGCGGCCGGGCAGCACGGGCAACGGCCGCAGCTCGCCGTCGCTCAGGTTCCCCGCGCGGGCCTCCACACGGAAGGCCACCGTCCCGACGCGCGCGGGCGTGGTGAGCGGGAAGCGCAGGTTCGTCCCCTTCCCCGGCGCCACCGTGAAGTTCTGCGACGCGCCCTTCACCCCAAACTCCGAAAGCAGGCTCTTGCGCGTCTCCGGGTCCACGATGTCCAGCGTGAGCGTGCCCTGGCGCGCCTCTTCCGACGCGTTGTTCACCACCACCTCCAGCACCGCGCGGTCTCCCTCACGCAGGAAGCGCGGCACGTAGGGCCGCACCATCAGCTCCTTCACGCTGCGGGTGGTGCGCTGCACCGAGCCGCCCTCCAGGTCCCTCGTCAGGCCGTGGACCCACACGCTCCACGCCGTCACCGAGTCCGGCACGGTGAACTCCAGCGTCGCGGACCCGTCAGCGCCCGTGAGGAGCTGCGGCACCCAGAACGCCGTCTCGGCGAAGTTGGAGCGCAGCGCGGCTGGTGCGGCCGCCTCGGCCTGGGCGGGAGCGCCTTGCAGCTTGTCCGCCGCGGCGTTCATCTCCTCCATCGGGGGCATGCCGGGCGGCGGCGGTGGAGCCTCGGGCTCTTCCCGCATCGACTTCTCCTTCGACTCGGAGCGAGCCACCGGCGCCGGGCGCGGCGCGGAGACACCTCCGAAGGACTCGAAGGACCGCGAGTTCCCATTCCGGTAGCGTCTGCGCCCTGGCCCTCCCAGGCCGTAGTTGTCCTCGAACTTCAGCCGATCCGAGGTCGGAGGCTCCCACTGGAAGGCCTCGCCATAGCCCTGGGAGACGAGCCACTGCGACTGCCCCATCGACAGGGACGACAGCAGGGACACCGACGACATGCGCGGCGGATAGAGCGAGGAGACACTCGGCGGCGAGTGCGGCGCGAACAGGTCCAACGACTGGTCGTACATATACGCGAGCAGCTCGGCCGCGCCCGCCTCCACCTTCGCGCCCTTGGGGCCCTTCACCGTCACGCGGAAGGTCTCCTTCGCGCCCGGGCGGAGCTTGTCGCGGAACGTGGCGAACTCCAGGCTCAGCTCCTTGTTGTCCCACGGGACGAACACGTGCTCGGAGAACTGGACGAGCTGCCAGTCGCGCACGAGCGTCAGCACCGCGGTGAAGCCTCCACGCAGCGCCTCCGTCACCGGCACCTCCACCACCGCCGGCGTCTGGCCGCCCACCAGCGACTTGCGCAGGACACGCTGGTCGCCCTGGTAGAGGTCCAGCATCAACGGCTGGCCCTCGAAGCCGGAGATGGCCAGCAACCGCGCCACCTCTCCGACGCGCACGCTCGAGTTCTCCACCGTCAGCGCCGCCGCCAGTGCGACGGGCGCGCGCGCACCCGCGACCAGCAGCTCGCGCGCCACCGTGAACTTCTGCCCGAACGCGTCCGTCGTCTCGTAGTGCAGCCGGTAGGCACCCGCCTTCAGCGAGGGCAGCTTCACGCGCGCAACACCATCCGCGCCGTGCTGCACGGTGCCCTTCGTCTGCTCCGCGCCGTCCTCCCAGCGAGCCATCACGGACTGCGGCTTGTACGTCTGCATCCACCGCGCCTGGAGCGCATCACCCGGCGTGGGCTTCTTCACCGCGTCCGGGTCCACCTCCAGGAGCGGGAGCGCGGGCTGCGGCTCGTCCGCGGGCATCAGCGGCTGCGTGGGCTGCTTCAACGCGACCAGGCGCCAGCGTCCCGCGCCCGGCTGCGGCGCACCGTCCAGGGTGGAGCGCACCAGTCGGACCTCGGCCTGCGAGCCTTCGCGCAGGAAACCCGTGTCCGTGTCCACGCGCCCCTCCACCGCGACGAAGCCCAGGCGGAAGGCCCGACTGGCCGAGCGCGTCTCGCCGCCCTCGTCCGTGGCATCGGCCTCCACGCGATAGCGCCACGTGAGGCCCGGCGTGCGCGCGGAGCGCTCATCGGCCTCCGGGGTGAAGGTCACCTTGAAGCCGCCGTCCTCCTCCACCGACGACGAGCCCGCGGCCACGAGCTGCCGCTGCCGAGAGATGAAGCCGGAGTCGTACCACCACCACCAGGGCAGCACCGGCTCACGGTAGGCACGCCAGCGCACCGTGCCCGACGCCACGGGCAGGCCGAAGTAGTAGCGCGCCTCGCCCTTGAAGGTGGCCGGACGGTTCAGCCGCAGCGGCGCGTCCGCGTCCTTCAGCGTCACCTCGAAGGTGGGCCGCTTGTACTCCTCCACGCGAATCGTGGACGAGCCCCCGGACTCCACCTGCACCGTCCAGACGCCCAGCAGCCGCCCCGTCGGAACGGTGAACTCGCCCGCCACCGAGCCGAAGTCATTGGTGCGAACGTTGAGCCGCTCCACCTCCTGGTGGTTCGGGTCGATCAACCTCACCACCAGGCTGTGTTGCTCCAAGGTCTTGTACCGCGCCTGGTCTCCACGCCCTGAGAAGGCCACCACCTTCCACTGCACCTTCTGCAAGGGCCGGTAGACGCTCCGGTCCGTGAAGACCAGGGACGACGTCGCCTCCTTCGGCGGCGAGCGGTTGTAGAAGGCCAGGCCATTGGGCAAGAGCAAGGCCCCGCGTCCCTCGCCCACCACCATCAGATACGAGCGGTAGCCCTGCCCCGGCGGCGCGGGGAAGGACACGTCACCCTGAGGATTCGTCCGGGCGCGGGCCGCCTCGCGGAAGCCGGTGCGGTAGTCCATCTGGATGAGCCGCACCAACACTTCCGAGGCGGGCTTGCCCGAGTCACCCTTCAGGATGCGCGCCTCCATCGAGTTGCCCTCCACGTTCCGGGTGAGGGCCACCCACGGCGTCACGGCCAGGAAGGTGGCCTGGATGCGGTTGCCCTTCTCCCGGAAGTCCTCACGCGCGGAGGAGAGGATGAGGTACGTGCCCGTCTCCTTCAGCGGAGGCGTGACGAAGGTGCGGTGCAACTGGAAGTCGGGCGTCGCGGGGAGCTGGGTAGACCACGTCGTCGTGGGCTTGCGTCCCCGGTTGTAGCGCATCAGCTCGTCGCCTGAGGGCAGGACGTTGTAGTCGTCCACCTTCTTCAGCCGCGCTTCGACGTCGAGCAGGAACGCCCGGAAGTAGACCACCGGCACGTTGCGGTGGGTCACCTCGATGGAGCGGCGGTCCGCGCCGTCCGACTGCATGGAGGCGACGCGGAAATCAGGCGCCTCCAGCGTCTCCACCAGCGTGCGGCAGCGCGTGGCCCCCAGCGACTTCGGGTGGGCCTGCATTCCCTCCTTCGCCAGCGCATGCGCGCGCACCGCGTGGCCCGCGGCGTTCTCCTGCTCCGCGAGCAGTCCCTGCCCCATGGACCACCAGGGCACGTCCCGGAACGCGTTCAGGTGCGCGGCCAGGTGTTGACGGATGCTCGCGCGGTCCTCCGCCTCGGAGAAGTGCTGGTGCAGCACCTCGTAGCGACGAAGCCGGGCCTCCAGCGCCGCCTCACGCCGCCCGCCCGTCCGGTGCCACGCCTCCAGGTCCCCCAGCACCGCGGCCACCTTCACCAGCGGGTGGATGTTGGCATCCGTCAGCTCCACCGTTGGCGCGCCCTCCAGCAGCGAGCCCAGGTCCAACCGGAACACCTCGTTGGCCTGCTCGGGCCGCCAGTGCGAGCTGTCCGCCAGCAGCTCCACGCGCAGATACGAGACGGCGTCGCGCAGCGTGGAGCGGATGCCCGCGGGATAGGTGTTGGGCTCGACGTACTCGGACAGCACCTTCACCGGCTCGGCGCCCAACGACTGCCGCTGCTTCCAGACGTCCTCGTAGGCGCGCTGGGCCTCGGTGAGAATCTGGTCGTACGTCCACGCCTTCAGGTCCACCGGCCCCGATGACGCCACCTGCTCGCGCTGCCGCACCTCCCAGCCGTACGCCTGCGCATAGGTGACGAGCGCGTTGGCGTAGTAGAGGTTCAGCGTCGCGCGAGCCAGCGCTCCCTTGGGCCAGGGTTGTTCGCGCAGGAAGCGCACCGCCGTCTCATAGCCGTGCAACGCCGAGCGGAGCTGTACGGTGCGAATCAGCGCGCGCGCCCACTCGGACTCGTCCGCGCCGTTGCGCGCCTGGGCGAGGCGGGCCTCCGCGGCCTGCGCGGCGGCCTCCACCTTCTGGTTCGACACCAGCGCGTCGATGTCCTTCCAGGAAGAGAGCGCCTTGGCCTGCGCCGCTCGGGCCACGGGCGTGGCGAGCAGCAACAGGGACAACAGCGACAGCGCGACAGCGGATGTCCAGGTCCGGAGGGTGTGGTGCATGGTCGGCACTCTAGACACAGGAGGCCGCCCAGGCGTTCCACATTACGGCTCAGGAAGTCGGAGTCGCCTCTCCCGAGGGGGCCTTGCGACGCAGCCCCACCAGATAGACCTCCATGCTGGCGCCGCGCGTTGCCTCGGGGCGAACCACCTTCACTTCCTCGAAGAGGGCGCGCACCTGGTTGCGGAAGTCCTCGAAGTCGCCGCCCATGAACACCTTCGCCACGAAGGACGAGCCCGGCCGGCCCCGCGCCACCGCGAGCTCCAGCGCCTTGCCCGCCAGCCGCAGGCTGCGCGCCTCGTCGGTGGCCTTGATGCCGCTCGTCTTCGGCGCCATGTCGGAGATGACCGCGTCGAACAGACCGTCATGCATCGCGGTCAGCTTCGCGTCGAAGTCATCCGCGAGCACGTCCAACACCGCCGTGCGCACGTGCCGCTGCGTGAAGGGACGGATGGCGACGATATCCACGCCAATCACCTGCCCCGAAGCGCCCACGGCCTCCGCGAGAATCTGGAGGAACCCTCCAGGCGCGGCCCCCAGGTCGAGCACCACATGGCCCTTCTTCACCATGGGGAAGCGCTTGATGAGCTCGTCCACCTTGAAGGCGGAGCGAGCGCGAAGGCCCTCCTGCTTGGCTTTCTGGAAATAGTGGTCTTTAGGACGGTAGGGCTTGCCCATGTCAGAGGGGCTCCCTACCATCCGCTACTGTCTTCGGGAAGCCGGAGCGGTCGTGGGTGTCGAGGCCCGCGCAATGGCGGATCCGGAGGACGTTGAGATGGGCACCCGGAGCTTGACGGCAGCGCTGTGCCTCACCCTGTTTTCGTCGGGTGGAGCGGTCTACTGCTACACCCGGGCGGACGCACTCCAGGTCCAGGGCCAGTGGCTGATGGAGCGAGGCACCGCCCAGGCCGAGGATTATGCGCTGCGGCTGGACGGCAAGGCCGCGGACGCCCAGCTGAAGACCTTCGCCGAGCGGCGCGGGGTGATGGAGAAGGCCCACCTGTGGGAGCGGGGCATGATGCTCGGCATCCTGGCGGCCGCCATGGCCCTGGTGGGCGCGTATGTGCTGTTCCTGCTCAAGCGCCTGGATGACCAGCTCCTGGATGCCATGGGCGACCTGCGCCCGTCCTCGCCCCCGTCGGTTGCTCCCTCGGAGCCCACGGGAGCACTCATGTCCAGCCTCCAACGGTAGGACTCCCAGGCGCCTCGGCGCGCTGGCACAATGGCGACCCTGCTCTCGCGGAGGTGGCCATGCCCGGCTGTGCGCACTGTGGACACTCGCTCGACATCATCGCCAATCAGGTGGGACGCAGCGACACGTGTCCGAACTGTGACGAAGACGTACGCTCGTGCCGCAACTGTCGGCACTACGACGCGAGCGTGGCCAAGGAGTGCAAGGAGCCCTTCGCGGAGGTGCCCGCCGACAAGGACGGCGCCAACTTCTGCGAGCTGTTCCAGGTGGGCGAAGGCGGCCTGCACGCGAAGGCCAGCCGCGACGCGATGATGAACGCCGCGGAGGCTCTGTTCAGGAAGCGCTGACGAGGGCGACGGCTCAGCGCGAAAGCCCCGGCGCCACCGCCACGGCCGAACCCACGAACGGGACGACCTTGGAGAAGCCCTGCGGCGGGTTCGCGAGCGCGGAAGGTCCACACTCGCCCCACTGCGTGATTCCGTGGGGCAGGAGGTCCTTCAAGTCGTAGCGCGCGCCGTTCAGCTCGAACCCGGTGCTCCACACGATGCGCGCCGTGAAGACGTTGAGTGACAACGAGCGTCCGGAGCTCGCCGGCCCGTCGAAGGCGCCGCCCACCACGACGCTGGCCCGACGGAACGTGGCGATGGGACGCCCGGCGGAGAACGACTCCGGGTCGTCGAAGTGGGGCCGCTTAGCGCCTTGCTCGGTGAGGTAGACGGTGAAGTCTCCCACCGGGTCCACGCTCAGCGACAGCCCGCCGTTGTCGAGCGTCACGGACTTGAACGGGGTGGAGCGGAAGGTGAGGCGCGCGGTGGCCTCGGCCACCTTCCCGCTGGGGTCCTCGAGCAGCGGCCCGTGCAACCCCTCCAGGTGGATGAAGTAGCCCAGGTCCTGGAGTGTCGAGTCCTTCGACGCCAGATAGAAACGGCCCGTCACGTACCACGCCACGCTCGCCGGAATCACAGGTGCCATCACCACCTCCACGGCGACACCCTAACCGACGCGCGGCCCGTGCTAAACGGCGGGACATGATCCGCAACCTCCTCGCCGTGTCCACGCTGCTGTGCCTGACGGGCTGCACCACCATCGGCGCCACCAACTACGCCGTCCCCAAGGAGCGGGCCACCGAGTGCAAGCAGATCTGCACCGACCTGGACATGGAGCTGGGCGCGGTGGTCGTCATCCGCAGCTCGGCCGGGTGCGTGTGTCAGCCGCGTCCCGCGGAGGGCTCGCCCACGGGCGCCGGCGCGGCGGCGGCGGGCAGCGCGGCCATCCAGGTCATCGAGGAGGAGCAGAACAGCGGCACCTACGCGCAGCAGCATCAGAGCACCCGGTAGGCCCCGGCGCGTCGCGGGTTCAGGCGGGTGTTCGAGGCGACGGGCGGGCCCTGACTGACGGACCCGCCCCGTCCACACGGCTCAGAAGCCGTAGAGCTTCGAGATGATCTCCTTCATCACCTCGGACGTTCCACCGCCGATGGTGATGAGGCGCACGTCGCGCCACATGCGGGCGATGGGCGTCTCCTCGATGTAGCCCATGCCGCCGAAGAACTGCTGCGTGTCGTAGGCGACGCGCTGGGCCAGGTCTCCCGCGAACAACTTCGCCATGGAGACCTCCTTCACCGGGTTCTCCTTCCGGTCGAAGAGGTCCACCGCGTGGTACGTCAGCCGCTTCGCCGCTTCGATGGCCGTCAGGTGCTCCACGAACTTGTGGCGCCACACCTGGAACTTCATCAGCGGACGGCCGAACGCCTCGCGCTCGTTGCCGTACTGGATGGCGTCCTCCATCATCCGCTCCATGCCGGACACGGTGGTGATGGCGCCGACCAGGCGCTCGCCCTGGAAGTTCGTCATGATGTGGTAGAAGCCCTCGTTCTCCTCGCCCAGCACGTAGCGGGCGGGGATGCGACAGTCCTCGAAGTAGAGGATGGCCGTGTCCGAGGACAGGTTGCCAATCTTGTCCAGCTTCTTGGAGACGCCGAAGCCCTTCACGTCCGTGGGGAACGTCACCAGGGAGATGCCGCCGTAGCCCTCGCCACCCGTGCGCACCGCCAGGGTGATGAAGTCCGCGCGCGTGCCGTTGGTGATCCACATCTTCGAGCCATTGATGACGTAGTCGTCGCCGTCGCGCCGCGCCGTCGTCTTGATGCTCGCCACGTCCGAGCCGCAGCCCGGCTCGCTCACGCCCAGCGCGGCGATGCGCTCACCCTTGAGCGCGGGCTCCAGGAACTCCCGCTTCTGCTCGTCGGTGCCAATCTCGTTGATGATGGGCGTGGCCATCTGGCTCTGCACCAGCAGCGCCATGTTCACGCCCGCGTTGCGGCTGTAGCTCAGCTCTTCGCAGAACGCCGTCACGTACCAGTAGTCCAGCCCACTGCCGCCGAACTTCGGATCATGGTTGATGCCGAGGAAGCCCAGGTCCGCGCACTTCTTGAACAGCTCGCGAGGAAAGATGCCCGCCCGGTCCCACTCCAGCCCGTACGGCGCCATTTCCTTTTCGACAAACGCGCGCACCGTCTTGCGGAAGGCCTCGTGCTCCTCGGTGAAGGGGTTCGGCATGCACACTCCTCATTGGCGGGGGGACAACAAGATTGATTTTAGAATCAATAGCAGGCGTCCCGGGGAAGCAACAAGGACCGGCCATCAGCCCCGTACTCCGGGGCAACCCCTGAAGAAAGTCCTGCTCGCCCGGCAGGCGGGCGTTAGGTAGGCCCGGTGGGAGATAGTCCGCATCGCGGAGTATCTCCTTGACAGACAGTTCAGGAACTGTAGTTTCCGGGCCGCAGAATTTCCAAAGGTTTGAGCCGGCGTGGAGTCCTGGAGGGGTCCGGGGACCGCGAGCTGGCAGGAGCAGGACGACCGTGATTCGACGCATGTGGGTGGCCGCGGTGCTGGCGGCGGTGATGATGACGGGCTGCGGCAAGGGCGGCGCCAAGCCGGCCCTGCCCGAGCAGCAGGGCCCGGCGGCGATGGGTGTGAAGGCCATCGCGCCCGCGACGGAGCTGGAGGCCAGCATGACCCGCGTGACGGGTCAGGTCCGCTCCAAGCAGGAGGCGACGCTGAGCGCGCAGGCCACCGGCACCATCGCGAAGATGCTGGTGAAGGTCGGCGACAAGGTGAAGAAGGGCCAGCCGCTGGCGGTGCTGGATACCTCCAACGTCGTCATTGGCGTGGAGCAGGCCCGGGCGGTGAAGGCGGCCGCGGACGCGGCGCTGCAGCTGGCGACGAACAACCTGGAGCGCACCCGCAAGGTGGCGGAGTCGGGTGGCATCGCCGCGGCGGGGTTGGATCAGGCGGAGATTGGCACGAAGCAGGCCGCCGCCCAGGCCGCCCAGGCGGGCGCCACGCTGCGCATGGCGGAGGAGAACCTGCGCGACATGGCCATCATCGCGCCCTTCGACGGCGTCATCACCGCGCGCATGAAGAACATCGGCGACACGGTGGCGATGATGCCGCCCACGCCCGTCTTCACGCTGGTGGACATCACCGGCCTGGAAGTGCGCGCGCTGGTGCCGGAGTCCGTGGTGGACAAGATCAAGCCCGGCTCCAAGACGCAGGGCACGGTGAGCCCCAGCGGGATGCGCTTCGAGGTGACGGTCGCCAACGTGGGCGCCACCGTCGACATCACCAACCGCACGGTGGAGGTGCTGGCGGACGTGGTGGGTGAGACGGCGTCGCCGCTGCGCCCGGGCGCGCTGGTGGACCTGGACTTCTCCAACGTGGCGGGCCAGTCCGACGACAAGGGCCTCTTCCTGCCGACGCAGGCCGTCAGCGCGCGGGGGCAGACCGGCTTCGTGTGGGTGGTGCAGGACGGAACCGTGCGCAAGCGCGACGTGCGCGTGGAGCGAGTGCTCCCCGGCTACGTGCGCATTCTCCAGGGCCTGGCCGCCGACGAGCGCGTGCTCGCCGACTCTTCCCTGGACGTGAAGGAGGGCACGGCCGTCCGCGTGGTGCAGTGACGCCTGCCCTCCCCCTTACCTTTTGGAGCTCCTGAATGAGCCCGCTCAAGACATTTATTTCACGGCCCATCTTCACCGCCATGTTGATGATGGCGGTGGTCGTGTTCGGCATCAACGCTTACCCGCGCATCGGCGTCGACCAGTTCCCCGACGTCGACTTCCCCGTCGTCACCGTGACGACGGTGCTTCCCGGCGCGGACCCGGAGACCATCGAGAAGAACGTCAGTGACCCGCTGGAAGAGGCGCTCAACACGCTCAACGGCGTGGAGCAGCTTCGCTCCATCAACATGGAGAGCGTGTCGCAGATCGTCGTGCGCTTCACCCTGGCCAGCAAGGTGGACGTGGCCGCGCAGGACGTGCGTGATCGCGTCCAGGCCACGCTGAGCAAGCTGCCGGACGAAATCGAGACGCCCGTCGTCGAGAAGTTCGACATCGGCGCCGCCCCCATCATCACCCTGTCGCTGTCTGGCGCGCTCCCGATTGAAGAGCTGACGCGCACGGCGGAGGACATCATCAAGCCCGCGCTGCAGCGCCAGAAGGGCGTGGGCAGCATCGACGTCATCGGCGGTCGCGAGCGGGAGATCCAGCTCGTCGTCGACCCGGACCGCCTGCGCGGCTTCGGGCTGGCCATCAGCGACGTGAGCCAGGCGGTGCGCGCTCAGAGCCTGGACGTCCCGGGTGGCCGCACCATGGACGGCGGTCGCGAGCGCGTGCTGCGCCTCACGTCCGAGGCGAAGAGCGTGGATGAGATCCGCAACATCATCATCGCCAGCCCCAACGGCGCGCCGGTGCGCGTGCGGGACATCGCCGACGTGGTGGACGGCCCCGAGGAAGCGCGTGGCGCCGCGAAGAACGGCGACCGCAGCGCGGTGGCGCTGGTGGTGCGCAAGCAGTCCGGCTCCAACACGGTGCAGGTGGCCTCGCTCGTCAAGGAGTCCCTGGGAGAGATCAACAGCCGGCTGCCCGAGGGCATCACCGTGGACATGGTGTCGGACAACGCGCGCTTCATCCGCTCGTCCATCGCCTCGGTGCAGTTCGACATGGTGCTCGGCGGCATCCTCGCCGTGGTCATCGTGCTGCTGTTCCTGCGCAACCTGAACTCCACCATCGTCGCGGCCGTCGCCCTGCCGGTGTCCGTGGTTGGCACGTTCGCGGTGATGGCGGCGCTGGGCTTCACCTTCAACATGATCACGATGCTGGCGCTGACGCTCTCCATCGGTCTGCTCATCGACGACGCCATCGTGGTCATCGAGAACATCGTCCGTCACATGGAAGAGGGAAAGACGCCCATGCAGGCCGCGCTGGATGGCGCCGGGCAGATTGCCCTCGCCGTGCTCGCGGTGACGCTGGCCATCGTCGCGGTGTTCATCCCCGTGGCGTTCATGGACGGCATCATGGGCATGTTCTTCTACCAGTTCGGTGTCACGGTGGCGGTGGCGACGCTCATCTCCTACGCCGTGTCCATGACGCTCACGCCCATGCTGTCCTCGCGCATGCTGCGCCACCACGGTCAGCCCACGGGCGTGTCCGCGGCGGTGGAGAAGGTGCTGGTGGGCATGGAGAACGGCTACCGCAAGATGCTGGCCGCCATCCTCCGTCGCCGCCTGGTGACGATGGCGGTGGCGGTGGTGGTGCTCTTCGCGACCTTCGGACTGGCCCGCTTCCTCAAGTTCACGTTCATCCCGGAGTCGGACAACGGGAACATCAAGCTGGCGGTGGAGCTCCCCATCGGCTCGACGCTCTACGAGACGCAGGCGGAGATCGACCAGCTCGACGCCCAGGTGCGTGCACTGCCGGGCATTGCCTCCACCTTCGCCACTGTCGGTGGCGGCGTGCAGGAGGAAGTCCACAAGGGCGAGCTGCTCATCAACCTGGTGCCCATCAAGGAGCGCAGCTATCCGCAGGGTGAGCTGAAGACGTACCTGCGCGGCGCCATCAAGCCCCGTCCGGGCGTGTCGGTGACGGTGCAGGACGTCACTGGCATCGCCGGTGGTGGTTCGCGCTCGCAGCAGGTGCAGTTCAACCTGCGCGGCGACAACTGGCAGGAGCTCATCGCCACGTCGGAGAAGATGAAGGTGGCGATGAGGACCAACAAGGGCCTGGTGGACATCGACTCCACGTACCGCTCCGGCAAACCCCAGTACGACGTGGTGGTGGACCGCGAGCGCGCCGCCAGCCTCGGTGTCCCGGCCGCGTCGCTGGGCTCCACGCTGCGCGCCTTCCTCGGCCGCGACAAGTTCGCGGACTACCGCGAGGGTGGCGAGACGTACGAGGTGAAGCTGCGGCTGCCGCCGGAGACCCTGGCGTCCGCCGATGCACTCGGCAAGCTCACGGTGCGTGCTCCCAGCGGGCAGCTCGTGGAGCTGCGCAACCTGGCCTCCGTCACTCCGGCGGATGGCCCGGTGCAGATCGACCGTGAATCCCAGAAGCGGCAGATCACCCTGCTCGCCAACCTGGCCTCCGGCTACCAGCTGGGTGACGCCGTGGCCTTCATGAACACGACCGCGGAGAAGGAAGTGCCCAAGGGGATCATCTACGACTTCGAGGGCAACGCGAAGGAGATGGGCAAGGCGGTGTCCGCGTTCGGCGCCGCGCTGCTGCTCGGCATCATCCTCGTGTACATGATTCTGGCGGCGCAGTTCGAAAGCCTCGTCCACCCGTTCACCATCATGTTGTCGCTGCCCTTCGCCTTCATCGGCGCCATTGGCGCGCTGCTCATCACCGGCCAGGCCATGTCCATGTTCGCCCTCATCGGCGTCATCATGCTCATGGGCCTGGTGGTGAAGAACGGCATCCTCCTGGTCGACTTCACGCTGCAGCTGCGTGAGGAAGGCAAGAGCGCCACGGAGGCGCTGCTGGGCGCCGCTCCGGTCCGTCTGCGTCCGATTCTCATGACGACCATCGCGATGATCGCCGGCATGATTCCGGTGGCGATTGCCCGGGGCGACGGCGCGGAGACGCGCGCGCCCATGGCCATCACCATCATCGGCGGCCTCATCACCTCCACGGTGCTGACGCTGGGCGTGGTGCCGGTGGTGTACTCGCTGTTGGACCAGCTCACGGAGAAGTTCAAGCGGCGCAAGGGCCCGGGCACCGCCCCGGACCATGGCACGCCGCACGCGGTGGGTCCGCACGGCGAGAAGGCCGCGGTGGCCGCGGCCGCTCGAGTGGAGACGGCCTGATGCGAGTGCCGGCGAACAGACCGGCCCTCCGCGTGCAGCCGTCCGGCGCAGGCGAGGAGGAGCTCGAGCTCACCGAGGAGGGCGGCGTCACGGACGACGCCCTGCCCGGGGCCGAGCAGGACTCCCCCACGCCCGCGTCACGGCGGCTGCACGAGCTCATCATCCAGTTGGGGCGGTACCGCTCCCTGCGGGACCCGCTGCATGGCATCTGCGAGAGCAACCAGCTCACCCCCACGCAGATCCACGCGCTGATGTGGCTGGGCAATGACGGCCCCACGCACGTGGGCGTCCTGGCCCAGCGTGTCGGCATCACCAAGAAGACCATCACCGGTGTGGTGGACCGGCTGGAGGACATGAAGCTGGTGGAGCGCACGAGGGACGCCGAGGACCGGCGCGCCGTCGTCGCGCAGCTCACCACGGAGGGCGTCAAGCTCTTCAACCTCATCAGTCGCAGCGTGGACCAGGGCCTGCGACGCATGCTGGACCTGCTCCCCGCCGACGACCAGGAGGCCCTCTTCGGCCTGCTGGAGCGGGTGCTGAAGCGGCTCGGGGGCCCCGCCTCCGAGCAGGCCCTCTAGGATGCACGAGCGCGCGCCGGTGGCGACCTCCGCCCGGCGCGCGCTCCGTTGTTTCCCGAGGCCGCTCTCCCTCTTCATTCTCGTGCTCGTCACCCCGGCGTCGGGTGCCACCCCGCTGGGCCAGGAGCTGGCCGGACGGTGCCGCGCCTGGGCCACGGATGCGCGCAATCCCTGGGCGCTCGCGCACGGCGTCGTGCTGGAGGGCCAGGCCTTCCGCGCGAGTGACGGCCGGCTCGCCTCCGACGTGATGGTATCCGACTTCCTACGCCGGACTCCCGCGGCCGAAGACAGTCCCTCGAAGCAGCCGGACCTCTTCTTCGAGTCCTCCACTCCCGACGGGACTCCCGTCGAACCCCATCCTGCCCTCCTCGTGAAGACGTTGCTGGCCGCTGGCCAGCCGCTGTCCCAGCGCTTCACGACGGCATGGGGCACGGTGACGCTGCGCGAGGTGGTGGAAGACGTGAAGCGCGACTTCCGTATGGAACAGGTGGCCTCGCCCGAGAGCGCCTGGAAGCTCGAGGTCCTCTCGCTGAGCGCTCGTCCTGGCGACACGTTCCGCGACGGCACGGGACGCAAGGTGAGCGTGGATGCGGTGATGGAGCGCGCGCTCGCCACGCTGGAAGCGGAGCAGGCCGCGCTCGCCTCGGGCATGAAGGCCGGGCGACCCGAAGTGCCCAAGCGAGGTCAGGGCATCTACGCGCATCCGTGCGGTGGGTTGCATTACTTCCAGGCCGTGGCGGGCTGGGCACGACATCCAACCGTGCGCGCGGCGTGGAGGCCACGGCTGGCGGCGCAGGTGGAGGTGTTGCTGTACCGGCTGGACTCGGAGACTCGGCAGTACGAGACGGCCTGGGCTTCGGCGCCCATGCAACGCGAGCAGGTGCTGGCGCAGATGCTGAAGTTCCAGGGGCACTTGCTGGAGACACTCGGGCGCTTCCGCGACGACACCGGCTGGCGCCCCACGGCGCGCCAACAAGACACCGTGGAGCGCGCGCGCAGGTATCTGGAGAACACGGTGCGCAGGATGGACGAGACGGGCCTGCTCGCGGCCCCCGCGTCCGTGGCCACACGGAATCGACAGCTCGCGCTGGACCTGGTGGGCGACACCTGCCACGCGGCACGGGGCGAAGCGCTCTGGAGCCGCCCTTCCGCCGGACGAACTCCGTAGTCCGCGCGAGGCGTCCGCCGCGTCACACGCCCAGGCGCGCCATCTCTTCCTCGGTGAAGCCCGCTTCCGCGAGCACCTCGCGAGAGTGCTGGCCCAACGCGGGAGGCTCGCGCAGCGGCGTTGGCCCCATGCGCAGCGGCGTCAGCAGATGCGTCACCTTGCGGCCCAGTCGAGCATCCTCCGCCTCGACAAAGAGGCCACGAGCACGAAGCTGCGCATCGGCCAGCACCTCGTCTCCTTCCGCCACCGGCTCCACGCACAGGTCCGAGCCGGCGAACTTCTCCGCCCAGTACGCTAGCGGCTGCTCCGCGAACAAGCGCGTCAGCTCCGCCTTCACCCGCGCCCCGTCCTCTCCCGGCGTGTACGCGTCGTCGAGCAGCTCTGGGCGCCCCAGTCGCTGGCACACCCCCGCGAAGAACTTGGGCTCCAGCGCGCCCACCGCCAGCCACCTGTCATCCGCAGTGCGGTACAGGCCGTAGCACGCGTACCCGCCATTGAGCGCCTCGCGTCCGCGCTCGAGCGGCGCGCCCTGCTCGCCCATGAAGAGTCTGGCCGCCAGGTGCATGTGCAGGAAGGCGGTGGCCCCATCCGTCATGGACACATCAACGAAGCGGCCCTTCCCCGTGCGCTCGCGCTCGTGCAGCGCCGCCAGGATGCCCACCAGCGCGAAGAGACTCCCACCGCCGATGTCGCCCATCTGCACGCCGGGAAAGGCCGGAGCCCCACCCGCCTCACCGCCGTAGCCCAGCAGGCCCGCACGGGCCACGTAGTTCAAGTCGTGCCCCGCCTTGAGCCGGTCCGGCCCCGTCTGCCCATAGCCGGAGATGGCGCAGTAGATGAGCCGGGGGTTCTCCGCCCGCAGCACCGACTCGCCCACGCCGAGCTTGTCCATGACACCCGGCCGGAAGCTCTCCACGAGCACGTCATGCGTGCGCGCCAGCCGCTTGAGCGCGTCACGCCCCTCGGGCGTCTTGAGATTCAGGGTGAGCGACCGCTTGTTCCGATTGAGGCCGTAGAACAGCGCCCCCACGTCGTCGCGCGAGGGTGGCATCGCCCGGACATAGTCGCCGCCCTCCGGCTCCTCCACCTTCACCACCGTGGCGCCCAGGTCCGCGAGCACCAACGTGGCATAGGGGCCGGGCAACAGGCGCGACAGGTCCAGCACGCGCAGACCCGTGAGTGGTAGCGAAGACATGGCGGTTCTCCAGGAGCCGAACGAGACGAGAGGGGCCTGAAACGACGTGCGGCGCGCCCCCGGAGTGGGAACGCGCCGCGCGAATCGGAGCGAAGGGCGGCACCAGGGCCCACCCTCACGCTCCGAGGGAACTACGACAGCAGCTTCGCGAGCTTCATCGCGAGGCCCATGTCCATGGGCTTGAACTTCAGCTTGCCCTGCATGGCCGCCATCTGGGCATTGAGCTTCTTCTCGCGGATCTTCACGAAGTCCTCGTTGCTCACCAGGATGGTCATCTTGGACGCGCCCTCGATGCCCGGGGAGACCCAGCCCTCGGCCTTGGTCAGGTCCAGCGTCCACTTCCCGCCGCCCTCGCCGGAGATGTCGAAGTGGATGATGGCGTTGATGTCCTTCGCCAGCTCCGGCTTCGCCTGGAGAACTTCCGGAATCTGGGTCTCGATGATGTCCTTCGCGGTCATGACGCGCTCCTTGGCCTGGTCGTTGATTGAAGAATCAAGACGGGTGGAGGGGACCGTAATGGCGCCCCCCTGACAGGTCAAGCAGCGCGACGCGCGGTGTTCATCACGCGCTGGTGCTGCTCGCGGTGGACGGGTTCAGCGAGCGGCGCACCATGTCCAGCAAGTCGTTCAGCTCGAAGGGCTTGGCCAGGTGACCCACGGCGCCAATGTCCTGGGCCTTGCTGCCCACGTTGCGATCCGCGCTGAGGACGATGAGCGGGATTCCCGCCACGGCGGGCGGCTTCTGTCGCATGCGCTGGGCGAACTCCCAGCCATCCATCACCGGCATCATCAAGTCCAACAAGATGAGGTGGGGAGGCTCCGGCTCGAGGCGCTCCAGCGCCTCCTTCCCGTTGCGGGCACGACGAATGACGAAGCCTTCGGCCTCCAGAATCTCGGAGAGGGCTTCGAGGATATCCGGGTCGTCATCCACGACGAGGACGACGGGAGCACCATCAGGCTGTGTGTTAGGCGGAGTCAGGGCAGTCTCCCTCGGTGCGACGCTGGGGATTCTTCCACCATCCTCCCATCCAGCGGCGCAAGAAAGTGCGCTCCCCGCACACGATGGGGATGCACGTTGCAAAACCGACAGTGCCGCCCCACCCTTTCCGTGACCTGCTGGACAGGAGGTGGAAAACGTGAGGAGCCCTGGGGAGATGGGAGCTGGCAGCACGGCGGAAGCGCCTGGCCTCGTCCTCGTCCCCACGCAGGGGCCCCCTCGCCTGCTGGGCGGGTTGCTGCTCGAGCATCTGGGCCTCCAGGAGCTGCCCCCGGGCGCCACCTCCGTGGAGGCGCTCCTGGGCGCATCAGGCTTCCAGCGTCGCGCGGGAGACATGCGCGTGTGGGAGCGGGGAGATGAGGTGGTCCTCGCCGGAGAAGAGCCCCTGGGCGACGGAGGGCGGCTCCTGTGGACCTTCCCCGTGGGCTGGAACGAGTCGGATGCGCGTCGCAGGGTGCGCTACCTGGGCATGGCTTCACATGACCTGCGCGGCTCCCTGGCCAACATCCGCTCGTATGCCGCGCTGCTGCTCAACGGCCGCGTCCCGCTGGAGCCCAAGGTGCAACGCGGGCTGGAGACCATCCTGCGCAACGCGGACCGCTCGCTGTCCTTCTCGCAGGACTTCTTCGACTCGAGCAGGGCCGACCTGGGCTCGCTCGCCTGCGAGCCGGAGCGCCAGTCGCTCATCCCCCTGCTGGACGCGGCCGTGGAGCGCCAGCGCGCGGCGGCCACCGCCGCCAATGTGGCGCTCGTACTGGACCTGGATCCCCGCGTGGCTCCGCCCGACGTGGCCGTGGACGGAGCCCGAATCCAGCACGCCGTGGAGGCCTTCATCCTGTACCAGCTCTCCCGCTCCCAGCCCGGCGAGGTCATCTACCTGAGGGTGCACCCGGGTGCCCCAAGGGTGCGGGTGGAGGTGCGACGGGAGGGTGTCCCCCTGTCCGACGAGGACGCCTCCGTCGTGTTCCGGCGCGAGGAGCGGGCCTTTCGCGAGAAGAAGCTGGAGGACCCGCTGCGCATCTACCTGGCCCGCCAGGAGGTGGAGGCGCACGGCGGAAGCGTCGGCGTGGAGACGGATGCGTCCGGTAGCTCCCTCTTCATCACCCTCACCGCGCTTCCGGGGGCCATGCTCGGCACTCCAGCGGCCCTCCAGGCATGAGGCCTCCGCTCTTGCTGGCGGTCCACGGCGCCCCCCGCTATGCTCCGGCCGATTTCGCGAAGGAGCCGTGATGCTGGGGCTGAAGCCGATGGAACTTCTTCTCATCCTGTTTGTGCTGCTGCTCCTCTTCGGAGCCACGCGGCTGCCGCAGCTCGGCTCGTCCCTGGGCAGCGCGATTCGCAACTTCAAGCGCGGCTTTGGCGGTGAAGAAGAGACGGGTACGCCGGGCGCCGACAAGAAGGGCACCGGCACGCTCGCCGGCGGCGGCAACGTGGACAAGGACGTGAAGTCCACCACGCCCAGCAGCCACGCGTAATCCGCTCCGGGCACCTCCCGGAAAGCACGACGCCCGCTCCACCCCGTCTTCCGGGGCCGAGCGGGCGTTGACGTTTCAACCACCTGGCCTGTCCGTCACCTGTCCCAACGGGGCGGCACGCCCCCAGTCCACAGCACTGGGGGCGAGCGGCCGAATGCTCAGTCGATGACGGCCACGTTGTCGTACATGGCGTCGATCTGCGCCTTGTACTTCGTGCTGCAGACCTTGCGCTTGACCTTCAGGGTGGGCGTCAGCTCGCCGGACTCCTGGGTGAAGTCCGCGGGCATCACCGTGAAGCGCTTGATGGTGGCGTACGGCGGCGAATCCGCGTTCATCTTGTCCAGCACCGCCTTCACGGCGGCGTGGATCTCCGGCCGCTTCGCGTTGTCCGCGTAGCTGCCCACCGGGGCGCCCTTCTCCTCGAGCAGCTTGCGCGCGGAGTCTTCCGCCACGGTGATGAGCGCCACGAGGTACGGGCGCTTGTCGCCGTACACCATGGCCTGGCTCAGCAGTGGGAAGGTCTTCAGCGTGTTCTCGATGTTCTGAGGCGCCACGTTCTTGCCGCCCGCCGTGACGATGATGTCCTTCTTGCGGTCGGTGATGCGCAGGTAGCCGTCGGCATCCAGCTCGCCGATGTCACCGGTGTGGAACCAGCCGTCCTTCTCCAGCACCTCGGCCGTGGCCGTGTCGTTCTTGTAGTAGCCCTTCATGATGCAGGGGCCACGCACGAGCACCTCGCCATCCGCGGCGATCTTCGCCTCGGTGCCCGGCAGCGCGGGACCGACGGTGCCAATCTTGATCTTGTTCGGACGGTTGGCGTTGGTGGGAGCCGCCGTCTCCGTCAGGCCGTAGCCCTCCACGACCTTGAAGCCCAGCAGGTCGAAGAAGTAGCCAATCTTGCGCGACAGCGGCGCGCCACCGGAGACGAACAGGCGCATGTTGCCGCCCAGCTTCTCGTCCAGCGTGGCCCGCACCTTGGTGAACACCAGCTTCTTCGCCAGCGTGAAGCCGAGCGTGTCGTACGGCCGGCCCTGCTGCATCGCATCGACGTACTCGTCGAAGAGCTTGAAGGCCCAGCGCGTCAGCCGGCCCTTGAGGCCCGGAGCCGACGTGCCGTTGGACACCACCGTGTTGTAGACCTTCTCGAAGACGCGGGGCACCGACGGCAGCACCGTGGGACGCGTCTCCACGATGTTCGCCATCAGCTTGTCCACCGACTCCGCGATGATGAGGCGGAAGCCCATGCTCAGCCACGCCGCCTTCACCACCTGGGCGAAGACGTGCGCCAGCGGCAGGAACAGCATGACGGCGTCCGACGGCTCCATCATGCCAATGGCCTGCACCGCGTGCGCCTGGTACGTCCAGTTGCCGTGGGTGAGGATGGCGCCCTTCGGATCACCCGTGGTGCCGGAGGTGTAGATGAGGCAGTTGGTGTCCTCGGACTTCACGGACGCCACCCGCTCCTCGAAGGCGCCAGGGTTGGCCTGGTGCGCCTCGCGGCCCTGGGCCATGACCTCCGCCAGGGCGACCTCCTGGCCGCCCGCCACGGGACCGTCGAAGACGATGACCTTGGTGACGGTGGGACACTCGGCCAGCTTCTGCCGGACGCGCGTCAGCCGCCCCACCTGCTTCGCATCCTTCTCGTCGTTGTCCACGAGGACGAACGACGTCTCCGAGTGCTTGATGACATAGCGGAACTCGTCCGGAAGGTTGGACGAGTAGATGGGCACGGTGATGGCCTGCGCCGCGGTGATGGCCAGGTCCGCGACGATCCACTGGAGGCTGGTGTTGGCGAACAGCGCCACCCGGTCTCCGGGCTTCACGCCCTGGGCCACCAGGCCCGCGGACAACGCCTTCACGTCGTCCAGCACCTGTCCGAACGTCACGTCCTGCCAGCGGCCGTCCTTCTTGTGCGTCACACCCGCCTTGGAGGCGTTCTGCGCGCGCTGGATCAGCAACTGGACCAGGTTTCCCTCTTGCGCTCCGGCCGCCGAAGCCGAAGGTGCTACCTGATTCTCTGCTCTCACTTGAGCTCCTCCTCGATGTCGGCTTCGACCTTCTTCGCCCACTCCTGGATGCGCTGACCCTCCGGAGGGTCATACGCGACGCTTCCCTGCTTCACCTTCTGGATGGCGTCACGCGCCTCCTTGGCCTTGTCGTCCTTGAGGAGCGTCTCGGCGAGGAAGTAATGCGCGCGCAGCATCTCCGGGTGCTTCTTGATGGCCTTCTCGTAATACTCCGCCGACTTCTTCAGATCCCGCTTCGGCCAGGGCAGCTCGTAGAAGTAGCGACCCTTCACGAGGAGCGGCGCGCTCCAGTTGAAGGTCGGATCAATCTTGATGGCCGTGTCCACGCGCTCGTTGAACTTGCCCTCCAGCCCCTCACCCAGCGCCTTCATGACGCCTACTGCTTGAGAGTAGGCGCCGATACCCGTCGCCGCGTAGTAGTGGCCCTCCACGCGGGCGGGGGCCAGCTTGATGGCCTTCTCGGAGACGTCCCACGTCTGCCGCCCGAGCACCTTCTTGAGCTTCTCGTTGCCCGCCCCGTCCGCCTGCCACTGGAGGAGCCGGGCCTGACGCCACACCAGCTCGAAGTCGTCCGGCGTCGCCGTCAACGCCTTCTTGAGCTCCGCCTCCAGCTCCTTCACCGCCGCGGCGTCCGCGCGACTGGCGTGCAGAGCATCCAGGCGGGCCCACACCTCGGCGTCGGCCGCCCGTGCCGAACCGGCAACGAGCAGGCACAAGGCAAGTAAAATCAGGCGCATGGCCGGTGGGCTTAGCACGCACGCTCGGCCGCACGCAAACCACGCAGGCAGCCTTTCCGGCAAAAAACAAGAGCGGGGCCGGCAAGGGTGGAAGACCCCGCCAGTCCCGCTCAGTCCGCGTATCTCCCCAGGTGGGGAGAAGGTCGGCTCAGGCAGCGTCGGCCGCGGCCTGCTCCTCGTTCTCGTTGAAGGCGGACAGGTAGCGCTCCAGGAACGTCTTCGTCTTGAGCTCCACCTGGCGCACGCGCTCGCGCGATACGCCCCACCGCTGTCCCAGTTCCTCCAGCGTCAGCGGCTTGTCCTGCGTCAGCCGCTCCGTGAGGATGTCCCAGCCCAGGTCGCCAATGCGCTTGCGGACCTTGGTGAGCGCGTCGTGGATTTCGGTGTCCTGCTCATTCGAGAGGAACACGTCCTGGGGCGACGGCCCGTTGTCCTCCAGGCGGTCCAGGAAGGTGGTCTCCCCTTCCTCGTCGATGGAGGCGTCGAGCGAGAAGTCCACCATGCTGCCCCGCTCGGCCTCTCCGCCACGGACCTGGCTGCGGTTGTCCTTCAGGTAGCGGGTGATGTAGGCGCGAATCCACCACACCGCATACGTCGCGAAGCGCACGTTCTTCTTCGGGTCGAAGTGCTCAATCGCCTTCATCAAGCCCACGTTGCCTTCCTGGATGAGGTCATCCAGGCGCGCGCCGCGATTGGCGAACTTCTTCGCCACGGCGACAACGAAGGCCAGATTGGAGGTCGCGAGCGTCTGTCGCGCGGACTCGTCGCCCTTGCGAGCACGACGTGCGAGCTCGTACTCCTGCTCGCGCGTCAGTTGGTGATGTCCCCCCAGGTGACGCAGGTATTGCGACAGGCCCTCCGCCGCAAACTTCGTCGAGTTGGCCATGATTTCCCGTCCTCCGTTCGATGCCGGACGCGCTGTCCCCGCCGACTCGCGTCCACCTGCATCTAGGACGCCCAACGAGCGAAAGGGTTTCTCATTCCATCGCCGAAAGTCGTTTCGACTGTCGACCGTCGTCCCGTGGCGGACGAGAGGCTCGCGCTTCCGCTGACTTGCAAGGTTGAGGAGCGCGGTTATCCCTCGGCGATGGTCACGCTACGGCTACTCACGTAGAACGCTTGAGCGCGGGGAAGATTTTCTGCGGATTGAGCAACCCTGATGGGTCGAAGAAGGACTTGAGCCGCCGCTGGAGGTCGAGCAGCGCGGGTCCCTGTTCGAGCGCGAGAAATTCCCGCTTCGCGAGGCCCACACCATGCTCGCCTGTGATCGTGCCGCCCAGTTCCACCGTCATCACCAACATGCGGCGCAGGGCTTCGTCCACCAGGCCACGCTGGTGCGGCCCCTCATAGAGGATGTTGGCGTGGAGGTTTCCGTCGCCCGCGTGGCCATAGGTGGCCACGGTGAGTCCCAGCTCGGCGCCCATCATTTTCAGTCGCTGGATGATTTCGGGAATTTTTGAGCGCGGGACGACGATGTCCTCCGAAATCTTGTGAGGCTTCAGCGCGCGCAGCGCCGGCGAAATGGCCCGCCGCACGGCCCACAGCTTCTCTCGCTGCCCCTCATCCCGCGCGACGAGCGTCTGGGTGGCGCCCTGCTGTGCGCAGATGTCGCCGAGCCGCGACAGTTCCTCCAACAGACCTTCTTCACCGTGGCCGTCGACCTCGGCGATGACGACCGAGCCGGCGCCCGCGGGAAACTGGAAGCCTCGGCCGTCCACGGCGCGCAGGGCCACGTCGTCGATGAGCTCCAGGCAGCGCGGGAGGATGCCCGCGGCGAGCACGGCGGAGACTCCGCGCGCGGCGTCCAGCACGGACGGAAAGACGACGAGGGCGGTCAGGACTTTTCGTGGCAGCGGAATGAGCTGCAGGGTGATTTCGGTCGCCACGCCCAGGGTGCCTTCGGAACCCACGAAGAGGCCGACGAGGTCATAACCCGCGACGCCCTTGATGGTGCGGCGGCCAACCCGCAGGACTTCTCCGTCCGGAAGCACCCACTCCAGGCCGATGACGTAGTCGCGCGTGACGCCGTACTTGAGCGCACGAGGTCCCCCCGCGTTCTCCGCGACGTTGCCGCCCAGCGTGCAGAACTCCCAGGAGTTCGGATCCGGTGGATAGAAGAGGCCCTGCGCTTCCACGGCCTTCATCAAGTCGCCCGTCACCACGCCGGGCCCCACCACCGCCGTGAGGTCCTCCACGGAGATGGAGTGGATGCGGTTCATCCGCTCCAGGCTCACCGCCACGCCACCATTCAGGGGCAGCGAGCCACCGCTCTTGCCACTGCGCGCGCCACAGGGCGTGAAGGGCACGCCGTGCGCCACGCAGGCCTTGAAGACGGCCGACACCTGCGCGGTGGTCTCCGGAAACACCACGACATCCGGAGGGAACACGCCGCTGTCGGACTCGTCCCGCCCGTAGGCCGCGAGCGTGTCCGCGTCGCGCCGCAGCTGCCCTTGCTCGAGGACGCTCGTCAGGGCTTCACACACCCGCGCCACGCGCTCGGCATCCACGCGGTCTGTCCGCGCGGACGGGCCACTCATCGCCGAGCCCCCAGCCGGGCCCACAGCTCACGACGAAGCGAGCCATCTCGCCGCAGCTCGCCCTCGTACGCCTCCGCGTGGGTGATGGCGTCGTGCTGCTGGGCGCCTCGCATGCGCAAGCACGCCTGCTCTGCTTCGATGATGCAGGCGGTGGCGGGGCTGCCCAGCACGCGAGCCAGGGCGCTGGACACCTCGCGGGCCAGGTCTTCCTGGAGGATGAGCCGGTGCGCGAAGCAGTCCACCAGCGCGGACAGCCTGCCGAAGCCGGCCATCCGCTTGCCCGGCACATACGCGACATGCACGCGGCCCGTCACCGGCAACAGATGGTGCGGACACATGGAGACGAAGCGCAGGTTCGTCACGACCACGAGCTCGCGCGACGAACCCTTCGGCGTGGGGAACGTCTTGCCCAGCACCTCCTCGGGCGTCTTGGCGTAGCCATCCAGGAACTCACGGCTCCAGGCGTCGGCCACGCGCTGCGGAGTGTCCACCAGGTTCGCATCCCCCAGGGGCAGTCCGGCGGCGTGCAGGAAGGCCTCCACCGCGCGAGCCATGGCGGCGGGGTCCGGCAGGCTGACCAGGGGACTCGGGACGGGGGCCTTGCGAGTGCGAGCTTTGGACGAAGTCACGGGGGAAGGGGCTCCTACAAGGGGCGTTCAGGGAAGCCGACGCTATCCGATGCCGCGACGAGGATCTCGTCACCTCGCACACGGACTTCGTAGATGCGGACGCTCGCGTCGGGACGCCAGGGGCAGCGCCCCGTCCGCACATCGAAGGGCCAGGCATGCAGCGGGCAATGCAGCAGGTGGCCGTCCAGGTCCCCCTCGGCCAGCGAGCCGCCGCGATGGGGACAGGTGTCGGCCAGCGCATGGAGGCGCCCGTCCACACGGACGAGCGCCACCCGGGTGTCTCCCACCTGGACCACGGCGCGACCCCGTGCGTCCAACGCGGTGAGCCGAGCCACCGGAATGTATCGTCCGTCCGGTTGTCCTTCGTCCATACAGGTGTCTCCAACGCCCCGCGAGCCGTCGTCCATCCCGGTGAATGCGGTGACAGAGGTGTACGTCCCACCGCCGTGCTAGCCTGCCTTGACTCGCCCTGGTGCCGTCAGTAGAGCACCTGTGCCTCCTTCATTCCGATGATCCAGCGCGCCCATACCTTCGCCCGTGGCATCGCGACGTTGCTCGTCGCGCTGTGGGCGTTGCAGCCGCTGGGGGCCCTGCTCCACGTCCGGGACGAGCACGCCCACCGCTTCTGCCCCGAGCACCAGACCTTCGAGGAGACAGCCCGGGGCACGGGCTCGATTCAGGCTCGGCTGGCTCCCGAGAAGCTGGCGCAGTTGTCCGCCCTCCCCTCGTCGAACACCGACTCGACGCGGCTGACCCATGAGACCTGCCCGCTCCTGACGTCGGGCTCGCGCGACGAGCTGTTCTTCTCCTCGCCGTCCTCCTGGGCCCTGGCCCGGCTCGCGGTCAGCCGTCCCGCCACCGCGCCACCCCACGTCGCGCCCCCGCTCTCCGTCCTCGACACCGCGCCCAAGTCCTCGCCACCCGCGCACGCCTGAGTCGCGTCCAGCAGGAGTGGTCAGGTCATGGAGTGGGGCGTGTGCGCACGCGCGCGTCCAGTTTCGAGGAGCATTCCCGGTGTCATCCGTCTCACGTCGTCCGCACGGCGCGTTCATCGCCGTGTCCATCGCAGCCCTGTTGTCCACGGCCACCGCCGCGGCCCAGGAAAACCAACCCCCTCTTTCTCCCGATGCGGGTGTTCCCGAGCCCGACGCGGGAACACCCGATGAAGTTCCCGCGGGCCTCACGCCCGAGGAGATGGCCGAAATCGAAAAGGCCTTCGGTGGCGACACCCAGCAAGGTGTTCCCGCCGGCACGTCCTCCGCGCCGGACCCCACGCCCGGAGGCGGCCTGCCGCTGTCGATTCCCGGAGGGACGAGCGGCACCAACTTCCTGGACATGAGCTTCATCCTGGATCTCGCCGCGGCGGCCTTCACGTCCAAGGAGCCGCTCCAGGGCGGCGCGCATGACCCCACGCGCAACGGCTTCAACCTCCAGCAGCTGGAGCTGTCCATCGGCTCGGTGGTGGACCCGTACTTCCGCTTCGACGCGAACATCGTCTACAGCCAGTTCGGCGTCGAAATCGAAGAGGCCTACGGCACCACGCTGGCCCTTCCCGGCAGCCTCCAGGTGCGTGCGGGCCAGTTCCTCACGCGCTTTGGCCGCCTGAATGCCACGCACCCGCACGCGTGGGACTTCGTGGATCAACCGTTCGCCATGAGCCGCGTCTTCGGCGCGGAAGGCAACCGGGGCCTGGGCGTGGAGCTGTCCTGGCTGACGCCCCTGCCCTGGTACGTGGAGCTGACCGGCAGCCTCACCGATGCCACGGGCGAGGCCACCGCGCGCAGCTTCCTGGGCGCATCGAATGACCGCGTCCTCTCGCCGCTGGACCTCCAGGCCACGGGCGTCCTGAAGCAGTTCTTCGCGCTGTCGGACGACCTGTCCCTGCTGTGGGGACTGTCCGGCGCCACGGGCCCCAATCCCACCGGCTATCGCAACCGTACGGATGTCTTCGGCACCGACGTGTACCTGCGCTACCGCCCCATCACCGAGGCCAGCAACACGCTCGTCACCCTCCAGGTGGAGGCCCTCTACCGCCGACGCCAGGTGCCCGATGACGTGCTGACGGACATCAACACCTACGCCCAGCTCGCGTGGCGCTTCTCGCAGCGCTGGGCCGCCGCCGCGCGCTATGAGTTCGGCACACCGGCGAAGGGTGAAGGCGGCGCGGTGGCGTTGGATCCGCTGGACCCGGAGTGGACCAAGAACCGGGACCGGATCTCCGCCAACCTCACCTTCTGGCCCACCGAGTTCTCCCGCCTGCGGGTGCAGGCCGCCAGGGACCGGGCACGTTGGCGCGACGAGGCGGACTACTCCGTCTTCCTCGCGCTCGAGCTGGTGACGGGCGCCCACGGCGCTCATGCGTTCTAAACCTCTTTCACGGGAGCCCTGCCCCATGCGTCACTTTCGTTTCGTCGCGGCCCTGTGCGCCGCCCTCTGCCTCTTCGCCGCCGCGCCCGCTCGCGCGGCCGTCAATGTCGTCACCACCCTTCCGGACCTCGCCGCGCTGACCAAGGCGGTGGGCGGAGACCTGGTCCAGGTGCAGTCCATGGCGCTGGGAAGCCAGGACCCGCACCGCGTGGACGCGAAGCCCAGCCTCGCGCTCGCGCTGCGCAACGCGGACCTGCTCATCTCCGTGGGGCTTGACCTGGAGATCGGCTGGTTGCCCAACCTCCAGACCGGCTCGCGCAACCCGCGCATCCAGGTGGGCAACCCCGGCTTCCTCAATGCCTCGCAGTTCGTCCGGTTGCTGGAGGTCCCCGCCACCAAGGTGGACCGCAGCGAGGGCGACGTCCACCCCGGAGGCAACCCCCACTATCTCTATGACCCGCGACAGGGCGCGGCGGTGGCTCGCGGTATCGCCGAGCGACTCGCGCAGCTCGACGCGAAGAACGCGGCGACGTACCGCGCCAACGCCGCGAAGCTGACCGCCGAGCTGGATGCCGCGCGCGTCGGCTGGGAGAAGCGCCTCGCGGGCCTTCGCGGTGCGCCCATCGTCGCGTTCCACCGGACGACGCCGTACCTCGCGGACTGGCTGGGCTTCGAGCCCATCGCGTTCCTCGAGCCCAAGCCGGGCATCCCTCCCAACCCGTCCCACGTGGCAGGCGTCCTCGTGCTGGCTCGGCAGCGCAAGGCCCGCATGGTGCTCATCGAGAGCTACTACAACGACCGGGAGGCGAAGATGGTCGCGGGCATGATTCCAGCGCCAGTCGTCGTCCTCCACGGCGGCACGGACTTCCGCTCGGGTGAGACGTACGTCCAGCACATCAACGAGCTGGTGGGCAACCTGGAGAAGGCGCTCACCCCTGGGAAGGGAGGCTGAGTCATGAGGACTCGACTGCTGCTCCCCGTGTTGCTCCTGTCCGGCTGCGCGCTGGACTCGGGCGAGGGCTTCGCGGTGCTGGAGCCCACCGTCACCGCGCGCTACGTCCCCGTGGCGTCGCGTGACGCGGGCAATGGCTTCCAGCGCCTCGCGTCGGACTATCAGGTGAGCCTGGGCTCGGCCGCGCTGGGCATCTCCCATGTGGAGTTGGTGGGGGGCGCGGGAGGCGGAGGGCCGACGACGTTCGACCCCGCCAATCCGCCACCGGGTTACAGCCTGTGCCACAACGGGCACTGCCACAGCGACAGCGGCGGGCTCGTGGACTACGAGGACATCGAGGCGGAGCTCGGTGGAGGTGGCTCCTCCTCCACGCTCGTCGCCGCGCTCCATGTGGATGGCGAGCTGAACCTGCTGACCCCCGCGGCCACTCCGGTGGAGTGTGAGCCTGACTGCGAGCTGCCCCGCACCACCGTGTCCCGAGGTGTCTGGGAAGTGACGTCGGTGACGCTGACGGGCACGGTGCGCGACTCGCGCGCCACGCCGAGGCTCCAGGAAACGGCCTTCCGGATGACCGTGGTGTCCGAGGACGGCGCGGAGGGCGAGGAGGCCACGCCGCTCTTCACGCTGACGGGCGAGGTGGACGTGCCGTCGGACCGGGAGCACGAGCCGCGCGTGAAGCTGGCGCTGGCGCTCGAGGTTCCGCCCACCGTGTTCGACGGACTGGACTGGGCCACATTGACTCCCGGCGCGGACGGCGTGCTGGACCTGGGCACTGTCGCCAACGAGGCGGCGCGCAAGGCCCTGCTGGAAGAGCTCGCGGCCCTGAAGCCCGAGGCGGAGGTGCGACGTGAAGACCGATGAGCCCGTGAGTCCCGAGGCCGCAACCCACGCAGTGCCGCCGAGCTTCACGCTCGGCGAGCCGCTGCTCACCTGCACCGAGCTGGTCATCGGCTACAACGACAAGGCCATGCTGCCGCCCATCAACATGGTCATCCGTCGTGGCCAGTTCGTCGCGGTGGTGGGCCGCAACGGCTCCGGCAAGAGCACGTGGTTCAAGACGCTGTTGGGGATGATCGACCCGGTGTCGGGCGCCATTACCCGGGGCCATCCGGAGATGCGCAGCGCCTACGTGCCACAGACATCCAGCATCGACTCGCTGCTGCCGCTACGGGCCTGGGAGCTGACCGCCTGGGGCCGGCTGCGCAACTGGAGCTTCCTGTGGCCCTTCGCGCGCAAGGCGGACCGGGCCGCCGTGGAGGTCGCGCTGGAGACGGCCGGCGCCAAGGCCATCGCGAACAGGCCCTATCGCGAGCTCTCCGAGGGACAGAAGCAACGCACGCTCCTGGCCCGACTCATCGCCACCGAGGCGGACATGGTGCTGCTCGACGAGCCGACCGCCGCGATGGACGCGGTGGCCGAGCGCGAGACGATGCAGCGGCTGTGCATGCTCGCGCGGCAGCGAGGACTGGGCGTGGTGGTGGTGTGCCACGACCTGGAAGTCGCCGCCGAGCACGCGGACGTGCTGCTCTTCGTGGACCGGGAGACCTCCGCCTTCGTCGTGGGCGACGCGCGCACCGTGTTCTGCCACCCCGCCTTCCGTCGTCAGTACGGCGACGAGTACTGCCACCGCGCCCCCGAGGGACCCCACCGTGGATCCGATGCTCGCTGAACCGTCCCAGTGGCAGCAGTTCGTCGAGGGGTTCGAGCTGTTCCGGGACCCGCTGCTGTGCGCCCTCCTCGCCGGCGGCGTGCTGGGCTTCCTGAGCGTCTACGTGGTGCTGCGGCGCATGGTGTTCGTCAGCGCCGCGGTGGCCCAGTCCGCCGGCCTGGGCGTGGCGCTGGCGTTCTACATGGGCATCCACCTGGGCTTCGAGGTGGAGCCCGTCATCGGCGCCACCGCGCTCGCGCTCCTGGCGACGCTGCTCCTGATGATGGACCCCACGAAGCTGCGGCTGACGCGGGAGAGCCTGCTGGGCCTCGCCTACGCGCTGTCCGGCGGCGCGGCCGTGCTGGTGGGTGACCGCATCGCCCAGGAGTCCCACGACATCCAGGGCATCCTCTTCGGCACCGCCGTGCTGGTGACACCCGAGCAACTGCGCACCGTGGCCATCGCCAGCATCCTCGTCATGGTCATCCACCTCTGGTGGTACCGGGGCATCACCTTCGCGAGCTTCGACCGCATCGGCGCGCTGGTGCAGGGCCTGCCCGTCCGCCTGTTGGACGGCGTGCTGATGGTGTCCATCGGCGTCATGGTCGGCGTGTGTGCCCGAGCCCTCGGCGCGCTGCCGGTGTTCGCCTTCTCCACGCTGTCCGCCATCGCCGCGCTGATGTTGGATTTGCGGCTGCCCTGGACGTTCTTCGTGGCCACGCTCGCGGGCATCGTCTCCGGCGTGGGCGGCTACATGTTCGCCTACTTCTTCGACTTCCCAGTGGGTGGCTCGCAGACGGTGGTCGCGGCGATGCTGGTGGGACTGGCCATGGGTGCGCGCGCACTCATCCAACTGGCCCAGCGCGGAGCCAAGTGAGCAGCAACCGCGCCGGGTGAGCGACATTCCCCGGCGCGCAGATATGTGCCTGAGTGACATCCGTTCCCCCTTCATCTCGACGATGGATTTCCCGAGGGGGTGCGCATGAGGCAGCGAGGCTGGTGGCTGTGTCTGCTCTGGATGGCGAGCATGGGTTGCGTGCATGGCCCACGCACCACGGAGCCCGAGACGCCGAAGTTCGAGCACGTCTTCCAGAAGCCCCTGGAGGAAGCGCTGGCCGCCACCCGGCAGTTGCTCGCCTCCCGAGGCTACGCCATCGAGGAGACGACGGACCCCACCCAGTTCCTCACGAAGTGGAAGACCCAGGACAGGGGCGACACGGGGAATGACCGCTACACGCGCTTCGTGGTGACAGGCCTCTCCGTGGCCCCGCGACAATCCGTCGTCCGCATCTTCCGGATGAACTTCAACGCCATGGGCAACGACGTCAACCACAAGGCCAACTGGTGGCGGATCGAGTACAACTACTATGTCCACGACTCGAGCCCCTTCAACGACCAGGGGCCACCACTCCGAAATGCGCGGAGCGAACGCATCGAGTTGCGCACGCTGACGAACGGCACGCGAGACCTGGACCTCGAGCGGGAGTTGACGCTGAGACTGGAGTCGACCCCGTCGTTGGAGGTGGTGAGCGGCAACGTGCGAGAGGAGCCGCGCCCCAAGGCCGTGCGCGACTCGGACTTCTACCTCACGAGGTGGAAGCAGGAGGCCGCCGAAGCGGGCCCCTGTGGCGAGGCCATGCGTGGGCTTCCGGAGGTGCTGGACCTCGGACTGACGCTGCTGGTGGGAGAACAGCTCGGCTCTCGTGAAGCCCCCTCGGTGGTGGGAGAGCTGGTGTGTCAGGTCGCCGAGGCAGGGCTGCCCGTCGCACTGGGGTTGTCCATTCCCCGCTCCGAGCAGGAACGGGTGGACCGCTACCTCGCGAGCCCGGGCGCTCCCGCGGACCAGGATGCGCTGCTAGAGGGGCGCTTCTGGCAGCGGCCCTACCAGGATGGACGCAGCAGCCGCGCCATCATGGACCTCATCGACCGCGTCCGCGCTCTGCGCATGACGGGCTTGAGCGTGACGCTCCTGGCGTATGACACGGACCTGGCTGGCGGAAGCAAACGCGACGCTCAGCAGGCCGCCTTCTGGAACCAGCGCCGCGAGACACAACAGTTCGAAGTCCAGGTCATCCTCGCCGGCAACACGCATACGCGCACCGTCACCGGCACCCCCTGGGACCAGGACTTCACGCCCATGGCGCATCTCTTGAAGTCCCCACGCCTCGTCGTGTTGGAGATGAGCTACGCCCAGGGGACGCGCTGGGGTTGCGACCTGGACCGCGAAGGGAAGCTTCAGTGCGGGCTCATCGGCTCGACACCGTCGGGCAGGGTTGCGGCACACCCCGGCATGTCGCCGTTCATCACGTCCTTCGCCACGCCGACGCCCGAGGGTACCCACGGCATGCTCTATGTCGGAGCGCTGACGCCGTCCCTCCCCGCCATCTCCAAGCAGCAGGAGGCGCCGCTTCCCATTCGCCCCCCGCTGCCGCCGCTCCGGGATGGAGACAAGCCTCCGATGTTCTAGGCGTCAACGGACCGCGGTGGAGACCTTCTTGAACTCGGGCGTGCCCGCGCGCCCGAGCAAGTCGAACAGCGCGGCCTCCACCGTGGCCACCGTCGCTCCCGCATCGCGGCACAGGTCCAGGCCCACGCGCCGGTCCTCCGTCGAGCGTGACAGCACCGCGTCCGCCAGCAACACCGGCGTGAAGCCACGCTCCGCGAAATCGCGCACCGTCTGGAAGACGCAGATGTGCGTCTCCATGCCGGCCACCAGCACCTGCTTGCGCGTCCCCAGTTGCGCGAGCACGTCCGGCACGGCGGCGCTGAACTCCAGCTTCTCCACCGCCTTGAAGCTCCCGAGCTTCAGCCGCAGCAGCGAGTGCGTGGGCCCCAGGCCCTGGGGATACTGCTCGGTGATGATGACGGGGAGGCCGAGCGCCCGGGCGCCTTCGACGGCGGCGCTGGTGCGCGCGAGCATCCGGTCCAGCGCGTCGCGGTCCATGGCCGCGCACAGGCGCTCCTGGATGTCCACGACGAGCAACGCGGCCTGGTCCTGCGTGAGACGGAAGGTGGGCATGCCCCCTCTCCTCGCGCGAACGACTCCGGCCCGTCAAGCGGCGGGCGCATCGGACGCCCTTGGCTCGACGCTTTCGCTCAGCCGGCTTCGGGCGGGCAACACTCGCGACACAGGGCCCGGTTGCGCCCATGCGCCACGGCCATCAACAACCCGCCTCCCAGGGTGAGCCCCATCTCCCACCGCTCGCCCGCGCCCTCGGGGACCAGGAACGCCCCCGCGCCCAGCAGGGCCAGCCCACCTCCGGCGAGCACGGGCACCACCCCACGCCGATGCAGCCTCCATCCCGGGATGAAGGCCGCGAGCGCGCCCAGCAACACCAGCGCGAACAACCATCGATGCGTCCCCTC
>NZ_VIFM01001035.1 GCF_006636215.1 Myxococcus llanfairpwllgwyngyllgogerychwyrndrobwllllantysiliogogogochensis
CTGCTACGACAGCTACGTGCCCAACGTGGAGCTGGCGGGCGGCACGGCGGTGCGCGTGCCGCTCACGCCCGGCACCTTCCGCCCGGATTTCGGCCGCATCGCCGCAGCGCTCACGCCGCGCACGCGCGCGATCCTCATCAACACGCCGCACAACCCCTCGGCCACCGTGTGGACGGACGAGGACATGCGGGCGCTCGAAGCGCTGCTCGCGCCGACGGACGTGGTGGTGATCAGCGACGAGGTCTACGAGCACATGGTGTTCGACGGTGCCGAGCACCAGAGCGCCGCCCGCTTTCCTGGGCTGGCCGCGCGGGCCTTCATCGTGTCGAGCTTCGGCAAGACCTTCCACGTCACGGGCTGGAAGGTGGGCACCGTGGTCGCG
>NZ_VIFM01001036.1 GCF_006636215.1 Myxococcus llanfairpwllgwyngyllgogerychwyrndrobwllllantysiliogogogochensis
TCGCCGAACGGGAAGCTGCTGCGCCGGGAGTTGGCCTTGCTGTCGGTGGGGTAGAGGTGGTGCAGGTCGCTCTTCGCCGCGCCCGTGGCGCCCTTCGACTGGGGCCAGGTGTGCTCGGTGTTCATCACCGAGTTGTTGGGAATCTTGCCGCCCTTGACCTCGGCGCCCGTGTAGACGCAGACGACGTTGCCGTTCTCGTTCACGTCCAGGCTGGAGAACATCAGCCGGCGGGCCTCGTTGTAGCTGACCACCTTCTTGCCGGACGCATAGTCCTGGAGCGCGTCCAGCAGCGCGCCGTCGCGCAGGCCCTCGAAGAGGCCACCTTCGGGCTCTTCCGGCGCCTCGGGCTCCGTCACCGGCGTCTTCGGGGCGATGTCCAGGC
>NZ_VIFM01001037.1 GCF_006636215.1 Myxococcus llanfairpwllgwyngyllgogerychwyrndrobwllllantysiliogogogochensis
CAGTTGGGCGTGAGCGCCTCGCTGATCCTGTGCTTCCTGCGGCACCTGAGCGAGGAAGAGGCTTTCGAGACGCTGGAGCAGGCGCTGCCGTACCGCGACCGCTTCATCGGCGTGGGCCTGGATTCGAGCGAGGTGGGCCACCCGCCCGAGAAATTCGCCCGCGTGTTCGCGCGCTGCCGCGAACTGGGCCTGCACCGGGTCGCGCACGCGGGCGAGGAAGGCCCGCCGGCCTACATCTGGGGGGCGCTCGACGTGCTGCACGCCGAGCGCATCGACCACGGCGTGCAGGCCGTGCACGACGCGGACCTGATGCGCCGGCTCGCGCAGGACCGCGTGGCGCTCACCGTCTGCCCGCTGTCCAACGAGAAGCTGTGCGTGTTCC
>NZ_VIFM01001038.1 GCF_006636215.1 Myxococcus llanfairpwllgwyngyllgogerychwyrndrobwllllantysiliogogogochensis
TCCTGCAGGTGCTCGCGCATGAGCGCCGCCGCCTGCTGGCGGGTGGCGGCACCGGTGGTGGTTACGGCGTTGATGGCGGCAAAGATTTCGTCATGGCGGCGGACGTGATAATCCACCGGCGCGATATCGATAGCCACCAGGCCGTCTATGCGTTCCGGCGCGAGGGCGCTAAGCGCCATCACCGCTTTACCGCCCATTGAGTGGCCGATAAAGGTCGCTTTTTCCAGCTGCAGATCGTCAAGGGTGTCGAGCAGATCCTGAGCCATCGCGGCGTAGGTCATCTGCGGATCGCGCGGGGAAAGACCGTGATTGCGCATATCGACCTGCAGGATATCGTAGTCGGCGACCAGGTCGCGTGCGAGGATACCCAGGTTATCAAGGC
>NZ_VIFM01001039.1 GCF_006636215.1 Myxococcus llanfairpwllgwyngyllgogerychwyrndrobwllllantysiliogogogochensis
GGTCCAGGGCGCGGGCGCAGTGCTCGAACAGCGTCGCCGATGCGCTGGCTTGCATGGGCTGGAAGAAGGCGTCGTGTTCGCCCTCCTGCAGTGCGGGCCCTTCCAGGAAAGCGATGGATTCGTCCAGCACCGCCGCATCGCCCGAGACGGCGACGTAGCTGGCCGCGGCGAAGGCCAGCCAGACGCGGTCGTCCGAGATGCGCGTGCGCACGCCCTGGCCGGAGTGCGGGAGCCACCAGTGCTGCACGTCGCCCTCCACGAACTGGCGGCCCGCGGCGCGCAGCAGGTGCCGCCGCGTCTCTTCCGGCCGCGCGAAGGCGAGCGCCATGCCGTCCTGCAACTGGTCGCGAAAGCCGTAGGCGCCGCTGGCCTGGTAGAAGGC
>NZ_VIFM01001040.1 GCF_006636215.1 Myxococcus llanfairpwllgwyngyllgogerychwyrndrobwllllantysiliogogogochensis
GATCAGCACCCCGCTGAGCGCCGAACCGTCCGCAGAGAAAGCTGCAGGCACAAGCAACCGCTTCGTTACCCGCCCAGGGACAGGCGGCGTAAAGCCTGTGCGCGCTGCGGCGCCAGTGTCCCTCCCCGAGGGCCCGTTGGGCAGAGCGCCTGCGGACATCAGCAGAACCATCGGCGACGCGCAACGCGCTGGTGGCCAGCCGCTCGATGTCTACCAGAAGGAAATCAACCTTCCTGGGCTGAAGAAGGACGATCCCTCCACGCGTCCTACGGTTCTCCACACGCGCAACGGCGTCAACGAAATCGTTCGGCTGTCCAGCCGTCTCCCGAACCGGATCGCCACCCCGTTCAAAGATCCGCGGGTGGTGGGAGATGTGCCAGAC
>NZ_VIFM01001041.1 GCF_006636215.1 Myxococcus llanfairpwllgwyngyllgogerychwyrndrobwllllantysiliogogogochensis
GCCCACCACCGCCCCGGGCAGCGCGGTGATGATGATGAAGGGGTCCAGCCAGGACTGGAAGTTGACCACCATCAGCGCATAGACGAGCACCGCCGCGAACAGCAGGCCCAACAGCAGCCGGTCAAAGCTGGTGCGCATGCTCTCCACCTGCCCACGCACCTGGATGCGCGAGCCCGGCGGCAGCTCCTCTCGGTAGCGGTCGACGATCGGCTCCAGCCGCGACGCCACGCTGCCCAGGTCCGTGTCCTGGACGTCCGCGCGGACGTTGAAGGTGGGCTGGATGTCCACGTGGGTGACGAAGACGGGCGTCCACTCGCGCTGCACCCGGGTGAGGTCGCCCAGGAGCTGGGGCCCCTCGCGGGTGGGCAGCGCCATCCGTGTC
>NZ_VIFM01001042.1 GCF_006636215.1 Myxococcus llanfairpwllgwyngyllgogerychwyrndrobwllllantysiliogogogochensis
GCAGAAGCCCGACTACGTGCTGTTCTGGTCGGCCGGCGTGATGACGCCCGCCGGCATCCGCGAGGCGCAGGCCAGCGGCTACCCGCGCGAGAAGATCTACGGCATCTGGTGGGCCGGCTCCGACCACGACGTGAAGGACATCGGCGCGGGCGCCAAGGGCTACAACGCCATCACCATCCACAACAGCGCCGCCAAGGACAAGGTGCACGACGACCTGAAGAAGTTCGTCTACGACAAGGGCCAGGGCACGGGCGTGCCGGCGGGCGTGGGCACGCTGGCGCACACGCGCGGCATGATGATCTCGATGCTGCAGGTGGAGGCGATCCGCGCCGCGCAGGAGAAGTACGGCAAGGGCAAGGTGCTCACGCCCGAGCAGGTGCGC
>NZ_VIFM01001043.1 GCF_006636215.1 Myxococcus llanfairpwllgwyngyllgogerychwyrndrobwllllantysiliogogogochensis
GTTCTAACGCTTCGAGCGTTATTCGCCACGCGCATATTCCGGTAATGGTTGTCCGATAAGCGGGATACGCCGCTTCGTCTGCGACGACCAGTGGAAAGGCGATAAAAAAAAGAGGCTACCCAAGGGTAGCCTCTTTGCTGTGCAGGTCGGTCTTACTTTCTTTTATTATGCGGTTTTGGTACGAATCAGATAATCGAACGAGCTCAGAGACGCTTTTGCCCCTTCGCCGGCGGCGATAATAATCTGCTTGTACGGTACGGTGGTGCAGTCGCCCGCGGCAAACACGCCCTTGACGTTAGTTTCGCACTTCGCATCGATGATAATTTCACCCATCCGGTTACGCTCAATCGCGCCTTCCAGCCAGGTGGTATTAAGCACCGGT
>NZ_VIFM01001044.1 GCF_006636215.1 Myxococcus llanfairpwllgwyngyllgogerychwyrndrobwllllantysiliogogogochensis
TGTAGGGCTTGGGCACGTGCACGTCCAGGCCGTCCAGGATCAGCACCGCACCGATCATCAGGATGAAGGCCAGGGCCAGCATCTTCACGGTCGGGTTGGCGTCGATGAAGCGGCCCAGCGGGTTGGCGGCCAGCAGCATCACCAGCACCGACAGCAGCCCCCAGTAGAGGAAGCAGGTGCGCAGCGGCCGGTCGTGCCAGGCATGGGCCAGGCCCTCGCCGATGGAGCGCGCCACGGCGCCGGCCGGTGGCGTCTGCCCGGCCGCTGGCCGCGTCCGCACCCGGCCGAGCATCCAGCCGGAGACGGCGAAGCTCAGCGCATCCAGCGCGAAGGCCACCCCGGTGCCGGTCGCGTCCGCCGGCTGGCGCGCACCCGCTCCGCC
>NZ_VIFM01000104.1 GCF_006636215.1 Myxococcus llanfairpwllgwyngyllgogerychwyrndrobwllllantysiliogogogochensis
GTACGGGGCGAGGGTGAGAGGGGAGACGGGGGCGGAGCGAGGCTTGGAGGTGCAGTACGCGGACTACGCGAGGTGGCAGCGGGAGTGGCTGAAGGGGGAGGTGCTGGAGAAGCAGTTGGCGTGGTGGAAGGAAGAGTTGGCGGGAGCGCCGCTGGTGCTGGAGCTGCCGACGGACCGCCCGAGGCCCGCGGTGCGGACCTACCAAGGCGCACTGAAGCGGGTCGCGCTGCCAGCGGGGCTGGAAGGGGCGCTGCGCGAGCTGAGCCGGAAGGAGGGGGTGACGCTGTACATGACGTTGCTGGCGGGGTTCCAGGCGTTGCTCTCGCGCTACAGCGGACAGACGGATGTGGTGGTGGGGACGCCGATCTCCGGGAGGAACTGGAGGCAGGTGGAGGCGCTGGTGGGGTTCTTCGTGAACACGCTGGTGGTGAGGACGCAGACGCAAGGGGCGAGCTTCCGGGAGCTGTTGAGGAGGGTGAGGCGCGCATGCCTGGGAGCGTTCGCGCACCAGGACCTTCCGTTCGAGCAGTTGGTGGACGCGCTCCAGCCGAGCCGGGACTTGAGTCGCTCGCCACTCTTCCAGGTCATGTTCGTCATGCCTGGCACCTTGTCGCCACTCGACCTGGACGGCGTTCAGGTGGAGGACCTCGACTTCGAGCCCGGCGTGTCGAAGTTCGACCTGACGTTGTTCGCGTGGGAGACGCCTCGCGGGTTGGTGACGTACTGGGAATACAACACGGACCTCTTCGACGCTGAGACGGTGTCGCGCATGGCGGGCCACTACGGCCGGCTGCTGAGCGCGGCGGTGGAGACCTCGGAACGACAGGCCTCGGAGCTCCCGCTGCTCGGAGACTCCGAGCGACAGCGCTTGCTGGTCGACTGGGGCTCGCGCCAGGACTCCACCTATGTGCCGGGGCTGATGCACCAATGGGTGGAGGCCCAGGTCTCGCGAACGCCTGATGCGGAGGCCGTCACGGACGGCACACGCTCGCTGACCTATGCGGAGCTGGACGCGCGCGCGAACCAGCTCGCGCACCACCTGGTGGCGCTCGGGGTTCCTCCCAATGGCTCGGTGGGTTTGTGTCTGGACCGGAGTGGACTGGAGATGCCGGTGGCGGTGCTCGCCACCTTGAAGGCGGGCGCGGCGTTCCTTCCATTGGACCCGACCTGGCCCGTCGAGCGACTGGCGCTCATGCTGGAGGATACGCGTGCGCCCGTGGTGCTGGCACAGTCGCACCTTGTCGCCGCGCTGCCGCCGAACACCGGCGCTCGCATTGTCTGCCTGGAAGACGAAGGCCCCGCCATCGCCCGTCGTCCCACGATGGCTCCGCGTGTCGACGTCTCGCCGGAGACACACTGCTACTTCGTCTACACCTCGGGCAGCACGGGGCGACCGAAAGGCATCGTCATGTCCCACCGCGCGGTGGGCAACATGCTCTGGTGGTTGCTGCGGCGCACGGTGAAGCCGGACGCCACCACGCTCCAGTTCGCTTCGCTCAACTTCGATGTCTCCTTCCAGGAGTTGTTCGGCACCTGGTGCCTGGGCGGACGCGTCCTGCTCATCACCCCCGAGTTGCGCCGGGACCCCAGTGCGATGCTGCGGTACATGGTGCGTCACCGGGTGGAGCGACTGTTCCTGCCCTTCGTCGCTCTCCAGGCTGTGTGTGACGCGGCCGGTGCGGAGGATGTGTTGCCGCCGCTGACGGAGGTGGTGACAGCGGGCGAGCAGCTCCAGGTGACGCCCGCGCTGGTGGCCTTCTTCGAGCGGCTCCCGGGCTGCGTGCTGGAGAATCAGTACGGGCCCTCGGAGGCGCACGTCGTGACGGCCTGGAGGGCATCGGGCCCACCGTCGTCATGGCCCGCGCTTCCTCCCGTGGGGGAGCCCATCACCAACGTGCGGCTCTATGTGCTGGACGCGAAGGGCGAGCCCTGTCCCCTTGGTGTCCCCGGGGAAGTGGGCGTCGCCGGTGCCAGCCTCGCGCATGGCTACCACGGCCGTCCGGACCTGACCGCGGACCGCTTCCTTCCGGACACGCTCGGCGCCGCACCGGGCGAGCGCTACTACCGCACGGGGGACAGGGCCCGCTGGCTCGCGGATGGGAACCTGGAGTTCCTCGGCCGCCTGGACGGCCAGGTGAAGCTGCGCGGGTTCCGCATCGAGCTGGGCGAAGTGGAGGTGGTGTTGCGAGCCCTCCCTGGTGTGCGAGACGCGGTGGCTGTCGTCCGCGAGGATGTGCCGGGAGATCGGCGGCTCGTGGGCTACATCGTCTTCCAGGAAGGCCAGCGGCTCGAACCCTCCGAGCTGCGCACGCAACTGCAAGCGAAGCTGCCCGAGTACATGGTGCCGTCGGCCTTCGTGTCTCTGCCCACGCTTCCGCTGGCGCCGACGGGAAAGGTGGACCGCAAGGCACTGCCCGTGCCGCGTACGGAGGAGGCTCGGGGTGGCTACATGGCGCCGCGCACCGCGATGGAGCGTGTGGTCGCGGAGGTCTTCGGCCCGTTGCTCGGACTGGAGCGTGTGGGCATCGAGGCCCACTTCTTCGAGCTGGGAGGACACTCGCTGCTCGCGACGCAGGCGGTGTCGCGCTTGAAGGAAGTCATCGGTCGCGAACTCCCTGTCCGGGTGCTGTTCGAGTCCCCCACGGTGGCCCAGCTCGCGGAGCATCTGGAAGACGTGCTGGAGGATGCGAGGGGCGCGGCACCGCCGCCGTTGGTGCGGGGGCCTCCGAGTGCCGTGGCGGAGCAGTCCTTCGCGCAGCAGCGGTTGTGGTTCCTCTCGCAGCTCGATGCCGAGGGGTTCTCCTACAACATGCCTTTCGCCGTGAGGCTGACGGGGTCTCTGCACGTGAAGGCGCTGGAGGAGGCGTTCCGCGAGGTGGCGAGGCGACACGAGTCACTGCGGACGACGTTCGGCGAAGTGGACGGCCGGCCGGTGCAGCGAATCCACGAGGTGGTGGAGTTCATCCTGCGCGTGGAGGAGGTGAAGGAAGGGGAGGTGCTGGCGCGAGTGGAGGAGGAGGCGCGCGGGCCGTTCGACCTGGAGCGAGGGCCGCTGCTGAGGGCGAAGGTGCTGAAGGTGGGGGAGGCGGAGCACGTGTTGGTGTGGGTGGTGCATCACATCGTGTTCGACGGGTGGTCGGTGGGAGTGCTGGAGCGGGAGCTGAGCGAGGCGTACGAGGCCAGGGTGAGAGGGACGGCCGTCGACGAACGGCGTCCGGAGGTGCGGTACGCGGACTACGCGAGGTGGCAGCGAGAGTGGCTGAAGGGGGAGGTTCTGGAGAAGCAGCTGACGTGGTGGAAGCAGCAGCTCGCCGGCGCACCGCCCGTGTTGGAGCTGCCCACCGACAGGCCACGGCCCGCCATGCAGTCATTCAACGGGGGCCATCTCGCGGTGCGACTGCCTCCGGAGCTGGCGGGGGTGCTGCGCGAGCTGAGCAGGAAGGAGGGGGTGACGCTGTACATGACGCTGCTGGCGGGGTTCCAGGCGTTGCTCTCGCGCTACAGCGGACAGACGGAGGTGGTGGTGGGGACGCCGATCTCCGGGAGGAACTGGAGGCAGGTGGAGGCGCTGGTGGGGTTCTTCGTGAACACGCTGGTGCTGAGGACGCAGACGCAAGGGGCGAGCTTCCGGGAGCTGTTGAGGAGGGTGCGGCGCGCATGTCTGGGAGCGTTCGCGCATCAGGACCTTCCGTTCGAGCAGTTGGTGGACGCGCTCCAGCCGAGTCGGGACTTGAGTCGCTCGCCACTCTTCCAGGTCATGTTCGTCATGCCTGGGCCCACGGCTCCGCTGGCCCTGTCCGGCCTCGCTGTGGAGGAGCTGAGCTTCGAGCCGGGCATGGCGAAGTTCGACCTCACGCTCTTCGTGCGCGAGCTCCCTCAGTCGCTCGTGACGTACTGGGAATACAACACGGACCTCTTCGACGAGGAGACGGTGTCGCGCATGGCTGGCCACTACACGCGACTGCTCCAGGCCGCGCTCTCCCAGCCTGGACAGGACGTGGAGGCGCTGCCGTTGCTGGGGGAGGCCGAGCGACGCCGCTTGCTCGTCGAGTGGAACGCCACCGAGGCGCCTCGGTCCTCGGCGTCCTGTGTGAATGCGCTCTTCGAGGCGCACGCCGCGCGCACGCCCGATGCGGTCGCTGTCCGCTTTGGCGAACACTCGCTCACCTATGGCGAGCTGAACCGGCAGGCGAACCGACTCGCGCGACTCCTCCGCCGGGGTGGTGTGGGCGCTGACGTTCCGGTGGCCCTGTGTGTCCGACGTTCGCTCGACCTGGCTGTGGGAGTGCTCGGAGTCCTCAAGGCGGGCGGCGCGTATGTCCCGCTGGACCCCTCCTATCCACGGGAGCGCCTGGAGTGGATGCTCCGCTCCTCGGGTGCCACATGGTTGCTCACGCAGTCCACGCTCTCCGACGTGTTGCCGGACGGCGTGGCGCGCAGGCTCGACCTCGACACGGAGGCGGCGCGTTTCGCGGAGGAGCGCTCGGCGGACCTGGAGCCGCTGGCGGGCCCGGAGTCGCTCGCCTACGTCATCTACACCTCGGGCTCCACCGGTACGCCCAAGGGGGTGGCCATGCCTCACGGGCCTCTGCTCAATCTCGTGCAGTGGCAGCTCGGCGCGTCCACGCTTCCCAGGGGGAGGACGCTCCAGTTCTCCCCGCTGAGCTTCGACGTGAGCTTCCAGGAGCTGTTCTCCACCTGGGCGGCGGGAGGGGAGCTGGTGCTCATCCCCGAGGACCTGCGGCTGGATGCGCACGCGCTGCTGGAGTTGATGGACCGGTGTGAAGTCGAGCGCCTCTTCCTGCCCTTCGTCGCGCTCCAGAACCTGGCGGAGGTGGCGGACCGTGAAGACTTCGTGCCGCGACGGCTCCGCGAAATCGTGACGGCGGGAGAACAGCTTCGGGTGACGCCGGCCCTGCGTCGCTTCGCGCGGAGGTTGCCCGGGTGTGTCCTGCACAACCACTACGGGCCCACGGAGTCGCACGTGGTGACGGCCCACACGCTGGCCGGCGACCCCGAGTCATGGCCCGACCTGCCCTCCATCGGACGCCCCATCGCGAACGCCCGGGTCCATCTGCTGGACGCGCGACAGGCACCTGTTCCCCTCGGTGTTCCCGGGGAGATGTACCTCGGAGGTGACGCGCTGGCGCGTGGCTATCTCCACCGGCCGGACCTGACGCTGGAGCGCTTCGTTCCGGACCCACTCGACCTCTCTCCCGGTGCGCGGCTGTACCGCACGGGTGACTTCGCGCGGTACCGGCAGGACGGGACGCTCGAGTTCCTCGGTCGACGCGACGCGCAGGTGAAGGTGCGTGGCTATCGCATCGAGCTGGCCGAAATCGAAGCGGTGCTCGCGCGCCACCCGGCGCTGAAGGACTGCGTGGTGGAGGCGCGCGCGGATGGCTCGGGCCTCACGCGGCTGGTGGCCTATGTCGTGGGCGGGGAGGGCGGTCCGCCAGCGGTCCCTGAGCTGCGGAGCTTCCTCAAGCAACGACTGCCCGAGTACATGGTGCCCGGCTACTTCGTGCCGTTGGATTCGCTGCCGCTCACGCCCAGCGGCAAGGTGAACCGCCGCGCGCTGCCTGCTCCGGAGGGAGAGGTGGCTGCCCGCTTGGTGGAGCGAGTCCCGCCGCGAACGTCGCTGGAGCTTCAGCTTGTCCGCGCATGGGAGGAGACGCTGGGCCTGCATCCCGTGGGCATCCGCGAGGACTTCTTCGAACTGGGTGGGCACTCGTTGTTGGCCGTGCGGCTGCTCGGGCGGATTCGCGGGCTGACGGGGCGGTCGCTTCCGGTGGCGACCTTGTTCCAGGGGGCGACGGTGGAGCGCATCGCGGGCCTGTTGCACCAGGACCAGGGGCCGACGTCGTCGCTGGTCGAGCTGCGGAGCGGAACGACGAAGCGGCCCTTCTTCTGCATCCACCCCGTGGGTGGAACGGTGCTCGCGTACGCGGAGCTCGCGCACCTGTTGGGGCCCGACCAGCCCTTCTATGGTTTACAGGCGCCGGGGCTCGACGGTGAGGCGCCGACCCTCGACAGCGTGGAATCCCTGGCGGCGCACTACCTGCGCGCCATTCGCACCGTCCAGCCTCGTGGGCCTTACCTGCTCGGTGGATGGTCCTTGGGCGGCACGCTCGCCTTCGAGCTGGCGCAGCAACTCCAGGAGCAGGGCGAGCAGGTGGACCTGCTGGTGCTCATCGACACCTATGCGCGAGCCCATCCCGGAGGTGCGGTGGACCGGGAGTGGCTGGAGCCCACGAGGTTGGGCGCGCTCTTCTTCAGGGACCTGCTGCGCGCGGCGGGCGCGGACCTTCCGTGCTCCGAGGCCGCGCTTTCACAGCTCGCTCCGGAGGAAGCATTGCGTCTCCTGGAAGAGGCCGGTCGCAAGGCGGCGGCCCTGCCCGAGTCGGGCCTCAGTGCGCTGCGCGAGGTGTTCGAGTCGAATCTCCGGGCTGCCTGGCGGTATGTGCCCCGGCCGTACACCGGCACGTTGCTCTCCATCGAGTCGGGCGAGTCGCCCCGTGCTCACGAATGGGAGCTGCTGGCCAGGGGTGGCGTGGAGGTCCACACACTGCCCGGAGACCACTACGCACTGCTGCGGCTTCCGGGAGTGCAGCAGCTCGCCGCGATTCTGGGCGACGCGCTCGCGCGAGCCCAAGCGAAGACCCAGCCTCGGAGCGTGTCCGCATGATCCACGCTCAGGCAGAAGGAGGAGGCAATCGCGCCTCCAGTGACGCGAGCCGGCCCGGCAGCAGGACGCGAACGCCCAGGGCCAGCGCGAAGAAGAGCAGCGCCGCGCATGCGGTGACGGCGCGCAGTCCCAGTCGGTCTCCCAGCGCTCCCTGCAACCACACCCCGCCCGAGTACCCGAGGTTCAGGACCAGATTGAACAGGCCGCTCACGCGCACTTGGAGCTCCGCGCTGGCGCGCCCCTGGCACAACGTCCTCAATCCCCCCACGGCAAGCAGATACAACGCGCCGAGGATGAAGAGCGAGACACCCGCGAAGGCCACGGTCGGCGACAGCCAGTACGCGGCGGCCACGGGCCCCAGCAGGAGCAGCGTCCTTTCCAGCAGAGGACCGCGTCCCCAACGCTCGGCCAGTGTCCCCGCGAGTACGGCGGCGGTGACCGCTCCCACGCCCTGCACGGTGGTGAGCAGCGACGCCGTGGCAGCGTCTCCATGGAGCACCCGCAGCGCGAGCACCGGCACCAGCGCGATGAAGGGAGAGATGAGCGCGGCCACCCCCAGCGTTCCACCCAGCGCCGCGGCGATGCCCACGTCCTCACGCGCCGCGAGCAGCCCGCGCTTCACGCCACTCCACAGGCCCTCTCCGGGCCGCGCACTCCCTCGACTCACCGGCCCCATCCACGCCAGCGCCACCAGCACGGCCACGAAGGAAATCGTGTTGATGAGAAATGCCCACGCCACGCCGCCTCGCGTGAGGACGATGGCCGCGAGCGCCGGGCCGAAGATGCGCCCCAGGTTGGCCTGCGCCAGGTCCAGACTGAGGCCGCTGTGAAGCTGCTCGGGCGGGAGAATCACGGCCGTCATCGCCGAGAAGACCGGCAGGGTCAGCGCGCTCATGCAGCCGTGCAGGACGCAGAGGATGGCCAGGGGCGTGAGCGTGAGCTGCCCCATGGCGGCCAGCGCCGCGAGCGCCCCGGCTATCAGCGCTTGACCCAGCGTGCACACCGCCAGATACGCGCGCCGGTCAAACCGGTCCGCCAGCGTTCCCGCGAGCGGGACGAGGACGATGGAGGGCAGGAACGCCAGCGCGGTGATGCGGCCCATCCACTCCGCGCGCCCCGTCGTCTCCGTCACGTAGATGCCCAGCGCGACCAGCTCCATCCACGTCCCCAACGTGGAGATGAGCCCACCCCACCAGACCTTCACGTAGGCCGGGTGGCTGAAGGCTCGAAACGACGGATGACTCGAAAGTCGCCGAATGGACATGGGACGTGGCGGCAGTGGAGCACAGAAATCCTTCGTGCCGAGACAGCTGAGAAATGCCGCCTTGCTGCACGCGCGCGCCTTTCCTGGCTTGTCTTGACGAGGGCGGAGAAGGCTCCCAGACTGCACGCGCCTGGGACTCAGGGAGGGTGTGAAACATCGCGCCCCATGAACCCGTTGCCGTCAGCGACAGCGACGGCGGTTGAAGAAGGAGCAAGGGCATGCATGCACTGACGAAGCAGTCGGAAGCGACCGGGCAGGCTCTGTGTCCCACGTGTTCTCAGCCCATCGATGGTGAGGGCCGTGTGCAGGGCGAAGTTCTCACGTGCTCGGGGTGTGACGGCGAGCTTGAGGTGGTGGGCCTCAACCCACTGCGGCTCGAAGAGGCACCCGAGGTAGAGGAGGACTGGGGCGAGTAGGCCCGAGGTCGACATGAGCGCGAACGAGACAGTGGAGCAGCCCGTTCTCTCCCCCGGAAAGCTCTTCGCCCAGGCGGTCGCCACGCAGGGTGCGAAGGCCTCGGTGGATTTCTCTCACACCATCACTGAGGCCTTCCCGGGCTTCAAGCGACGGCCGCGCATCGCGGTGCGTGCCCTGTTCAAGGTCGCGAAGGCGGACGGCGCCAAGGTGAAGTACTGGCACGAGACGCCTCCCCAGACGGCGCCGACGGTCGCGGTGGAGGACGTGGGCCTGCGCCCCGAGGCCGCCTTCGAGTTCCACACGGACCTGGCGACGCTCAAGCCGACGACGGCCTGGATTCAAGTGCCCCCGGCGCTGCTCGACGACCCGGAGACGCTGGCGACCTTCATCGACTTCCGGCTGCTGGTGCGGCTGTGCACGGCGGAGAACCAGGCCCTCGCGCGCGGACGCGGAGGAGACCGCGTGCGCGGACTCCTGGAGACGCCGGGGATTGCCCGCCTCCCCGCACGCTCGGACCCTGTCTCCTCGCTGCTGGCCGCGTGTGACAGGGTGGAGCAGATGGGTGGCAGCGCCGACGGCATCCTCGTCAACCCCGCGGACTACTACCGGTACTTCGTGGGACGCGGCGGACTGCTGGCGGACCTGACGAGCATGGGCGTGCGCATCGCTCGGGCGCGCATGGTGGACCCCGGGCAGGTCATCGTCGGGGACTTCACCGCGGCGGCCACCATCTTCGACAGCGGTCGCTCCTCCATCCGCTTCGCGGAGGCGCCCCCGGGAATCTTCCCGCGAGAGGGCCTGGCGGTTTGCGGCGAGATTCACACCGCGCTCGTCGTCCACCTGCCGACGCACTTCTACGTCGCCTCGTTCGTCTGACGGACGTCGGGCGGGAGCGCGGCCACACCGTCCGGAGTCACTCGATTCCGGACGGCGGCGGCCGACATGCTTGGCTCAGGGCTTCTCCGCGTAGACCACCGCGTACTCGTCGCAGTTGAACAGCGTGAGCCATTGGAGTTGCTCGAACTCCATCTGCCGCGCGCGTCGCACGTCCTCGCGGACCTTGGCGACGGTGACACTGCCGGGCTGTCGCTCGGCGGCCGTCATCCCTCGCAGCGCGGCCAGCGCGGTGTTGACCGCCGGGTAGACATCCGACGCGATGGAGTCCAACCGGGCCAGCTGGAAGCCCGCGTGTCGCAGCTCGGAGACATAGCGCTGCGTCGTCCAGACGTTGGCCTCGGGAAAGGCAATCCGGCCCCGCCAGTAGCGGTGACGCAGGCGGCGACGCAGCCCCGCGCCCGACTCGCGGTCCGTCTTCTGACACATGTCCGCCATGACCAACCGGCCTCCCGGGCGCAGCACCCGGAATGCCTCGCGCAGGAAGTCGCCGCGCGTCCGGAAGTGCATCGCGGACTCCAGGGCGAAGACGACGTCGAACTCGCCCGCGCCGAAGGGCAGCTGCGTCGCCGAGCCCAATTCCAGCTTCACGACGCCGTCCAGCCCGGTGAGCCTGAGGCGCTCTCGTCCGATGTCGACCTGCTTGGGCGTGACGTTGACGCCGACGATGCGCGCGGGGCGATACGTCTCCGCCCAGAGGATGTCCTGGTCCGCATAGCCGAAGCCGCAGTCCAGCACCGAGTCGCGCTCGCCCAGCCGCGCCGTGCGGGCGAGCAGGTGCGCCATCTGCGCCTGGGCCGCCATGAACAGCTCTCCCACGCGCTCGCAGTTCGTCTCGTCCACCCGCTCCACGTCACGCCAGTAGCCCAGGTTGATCCAGAATGGCTCCCGTCCGGTGCTGACGCGAATCTCTTGTGGCGTTGGAAGCCCCGTCACCCAGGCGCCCGTCTCGTTCGTATAGAAGCGCTCAGGGTCCGCCAGCACCGCGCTCTTGAGCTGCCTTGCGACCTGCATGACGTTGAACATCGCGAGCCTCCCCGACAGCGATGTTGGCATCATGGCGCGGAATGCAGGGATTGAGGAGCTGTCAGGACACATAAATGCCAAAGGCAAGCGTGGGGGTAGGTCTGGCAAGGTGGGAGGAATTGACGCCCCGCGTGCTCATGTCGGACCCAGCGGGTCTCCGGACGGGCCGCTCCTGGCGCGCAGGCCAGGGCCCAGCTCGAAGATGAGGCCGAACTGGACCAGGCTCACCGGCTCCAGGAAGAGGATGTTGAGGTAGTCCTGTCCGTGCACGTACCGGACGAACGCGCCGAAGCCCGCGCCCCAGCGGGGGAGGGCGGCGGCTTCCACGTTGAAGGTCCACCGCTGGCCAGGTGTCTCTCCAAAGGGGCCGTTGACGTTGCCCTCCACGCGGAAGCGGTGCTCGAACCACAGCCGCTCCACCAGGAGGCCAAAGCCGACATGGCCATCGCCATACACTTCGCGCATCTCCGGGGTGATGCCGCCGAAGGCGAGTGAGGAATTGCGTTCGACGAAGGCCCCCACGCCGAAGCTCCACGCGGAGCGACGGGCCATGTCGATGTTCTCGATGAGCCGGAACTGGGCTTCCAGCCGGATGAAGTTGGTGGAGAAGTCGCCGCTGGTCTCATTGAGTGGCAGCTCGCCCTCGACGGACGCGCAGCCTCCCTCGGCCTCGCTCTGGTTGGCGTAGAAGCACCCCGCCTGGCCATTGGAGTAATGCCCCACCGAGACGTTGATGAACGACAAGGCCATTCGCCTGGGTTTGCCCTGGTCATCCAGCCAGGGCTTCCACAAGTGCGCCGCCTGGAGCGTCAGCTTGGGCATGAAGGACGGCGGAATGACGGGGCTGGACTCCTGCGCCAGCATGCGCAGCCGGATGTTCGGCGTCACCACCGCGCTCAGGATGTACTCACCCAGCGTGGGGGTGGCGTGGCCGATGTGGAGCTGAGGCAGGAAGAGATTGGGTGCGACCTGGGCCTCGAACACCAGGTGCGAGGGCTCCGGGTCTCCCACCCGGCGAATCCGATTGGGCGAGAAGAAGACGTAGGAGCGGTCCAGCCCGACGTTGAACGGCGCGTCCAGTTCGAAGCGTGAGCTCGCCTCCGCTCCCGGCGTCAGGCCCAGCAGGATGAGCAGCCAGACCCAGCGCCGCCACGACGGGATGCTCCCGGTGGAAGGAGGCCTCGCGGTGTCGGCGCTCCGGGAGGACCCGGTTTCCAGCGAGGGGAGGACAGGGGGCGAGGAGCGAGCGTCGAGGTGCACGGAGGTCTTCCCCGGTGAGGGGGCGGTGTGACCTCCTTGATACGACGGACTTCGGATATTCCGCAACACGGAATATCTCGCTGGCGGATGATGAGTTTGTGATTGAGGCTGAAGTGGGGCGGCCCTGCCTTGAGGCGACAGGTCGTCGAAAACCCCCCAATCCCGGATTCGCTGACGCGCTGCGTATTGTGCGCCTTCACTCCGGGGCCTAAGTATCGCGCTGTTGTCAGAGTGCCAATAAGTAGTGGAGGGCTGCGCGCATGCGACTGCACCGAAGTCGTCAGTGGGCTTTTTCGAGTTCCTTGCTCCTGGCCCTGGTCGTCACCCGGGCGGAGGCCGCGGACCCGCCGTTGTTGGATGTGACGGCCAACCGCTCTCCGTTCGGGTCGGCGTGCCAGGGTCAGCCGGATTCCACGCCGTTGCCGGTGGACCCCCGAACCCTCGTTGTCCCGGGCATCAACAAGCCGGGGGCCGCGGTGCAGTTCAACGCGTACTGGGTGGACCTGCACAACCCGCCGCCGCCGTTCGTGACGACGCTGGCGCCAAACCCGACGAACTGTGGAGAGTTCCGCGCGAGCGTCGCCCGCGGAAAGAAGAACATCGAGACGCGGGCGTACTTCCAGCCCTTCTCGACGGCGACCGCGTACTACGGCATGTACACGCTGTGGGGATATCTGTTCCGCCCCTCGGACTTCGACGAGCAGGTCATCAAGCGCTACGGGATGTCGAAGGCCCCCTTCCGCAATCCCTATCCGATGCCCTGGGAGAACCCCAACCTCACCAACGGCGGCAGCGGGCAGCTTCCGCTCGGCCTGGTGCAGGAGCGCGACTCCAACGGCCGCTGGACGGGCGCCATCGCCTCCACCTGCTCGGGCTGCCATGACTCGCGGCTGGGCACCGAGTCGGAAGCCGGCTTCGTGTGGGGCCGCTCCAACGACGCCCTGGACGCGGGCCTCATCCAGTCCGACATGTTCCGCTCCACCGTGGTGGGCAACATCTTCCAGATTGCCCCCGTGCCCTGGAGCGTGGGCCGAGGCATGAGCGACGCCATTGGCATCGTCGACCTGCTGCCCGCGCTCTTCGACATGGACTCGCTGGCGATGGTGCCCAGCCTGCTCGAGTACTTCCCCACCCATGCCGGTGGCATGTCCCGCGCTCCCAACTGGTGGTACCGCGCGTTCAAGACGCGCCAGTTCTGGGATGGCGCGCTGACGTCCGACAACGTCCGCTCGGAGATGGCGTTCGCCGTCGCCAACCTGGGGCGCAACGCGGCCGAGCGCCGCGCGCTGACCGCCGAGTTCGAGGACAACGACAACTTCTTCGTCTCGATGTCGCCCCCCGCCTACCCGAAGGCCATCAACACCGCGCTGGCCGAGCAGGGCGCGGTCCTCTTCCACGAGCGTGACTTGTGGGCCAATGGCGCCAACGCCACCATTCCGAAGACTCCGGGCAACGGCTCTTGTGCGAGCTGCCACGGCGTCTACTCGCCGCGCTACGCGGTCAACCCCGCGTACCTGCCCGACCCGCGCCTCAAGGGCATCTCCGGCGTCATCACCCCCATTGAAACCATCCGCACGGACCCGGCCCGCAAGGATTTGATGGCGGACGAGCGCAAGCGCAAGGCGTGGAACACGTCCTTCCTCGCCTACAACGACGAGCACCCCAACCACGGCCCGTTCTACGACGACCCCATCAGCAGCGCCCTGCGCCGGGTGCCGCGCGCCGCGTATGACAACGGCATGGGGCCCGTGTACTCGCCCGAGGGGCCCAACGCGTGGATCAAACCGTTCGGCTACGTGGCCACGCCGCTCTACGGCGCGTGGGCCTCCGCCCCGTACTTCCACAACTCCAGCGTGCCCACGCTCTGGGACGTGCTGAAGCCGTCGGACCGTCCCAAGGTGTGGAAGCGCCAGCAGACCTCCACCAACAACCTGGGCACCAACGCGGGCTTCGACCCGAGCCACGCCTCCTACGACTTCAACAAGCTCGGCTGGAAGGTGACGGCGCTGGCCTGTGGAGATCGCCCGGCCAATGACCCCTTCATCCCGTGCAGCCATGAGATGGCCACGCTGGACGTGCTGTTCGCCAACATCGCGAACGTCGTCGCCAACTACAACTCGCTGGCGTACCAGTCGCCGCCGCCCATCACCCAGAAGCAGATTCGCTCCCGCATGATCTTCAACTCACACCTGTACGGGCTCGGCAACGAGGGCCACGACTTCACCCAGTCGCTCACCGACAGCGAGCGCTGGGCCCTCATCGAGTACATGAAGACGCTCTGAAAACGACTCACCCGTGACGGGCCTTTCAGCCTGTCACGGGTGGGCGGTGAAGCACGGCGGCCCTCCGGGAGGACACCCCCGGGGGGCCGTGGCTACATCAGGCGCTTGAAGAGGCCGAGCTTGCCCACGTACGGCGGGTAGCGCATGGCCAGGTCCAGCAGGAAGGGCCGCTTCACGACGCTCTTCTTGTGGCTGAAGGCATCGAAGCTCGACTGGCCGTGGTAGCCGCCCACGCCGGACTCTCCCACGCCGCCGAAGGGCAGGCCCTCCGCCGCGAAGTGGACGCAGACGTCGTTGACCACGGCGCCGCCGCTCGACGTCTCCGTGAGGACCCGCTCGTTGACGGCCGAGTCCTTGGCGAAGCTGTAGAGGGCGAGCGGCTTGGGCCGCGAGCGCACGAAGCGGATGGCCTCGTCGATGCTCGGGCAGTCCACCAGCGGGAGGAGGGGACCAAAAATCTCGTCCTGCATCAGCGGGCTGGACAGGGGGACGTCGGTGATGACGGTGGGCGCGAAGAAGCGGGAGGACGCCTCGCGCTCGCCGCCGAAGGCCACCTTCCCGTGCCCCGCGAGCGCGGAGACCCGCTCGAAGTGCCGGGGGTTGATGATGCGGCCGTAGTCATTGCTGGTGCGCGCGTCGGCGCCGTAGAAGCCGGTGACGGCCTTCTGGACCAGCGCGGTGAAGCGCTCCTTGATCTCGGGCGGGATGAGCACGTAGTCCGGAGCGATGCACGTCTGGCCCGCGTTGAGGTACTTGCCCCAGGCGATGCGGCGCGCGGTGACCTCCAGGTCCGCGCTCCGGTCCACGATGCAGGGGCTCTTGCCGCCCAGCTCCAGGACGGTGGGCGTCAGGTGTTTGGCCGCGGCTTCGGCCACCACGCGGCCCACCTGGGTGCCGCCGGTGAAGAAGATGAGGTCCCACCGCTCCGCGAGCAGGGCGCGGCTGATCTCCGCGTCCCCCTCCACGACGGCGACGACTTCTTCCGGAAACGCCTCCGACAGCAGCCGGGAGAGCACGCTCGACGTGGCAGGGGCCAGCTCGCTGGGCTTGAGCACGGCGGTGCAGCCCGCGGCGAGCGCCCCGATGAGCGGCGCTATCGACAGCTGATAGGGGTAGTTCCAGGGCGCGATGACCAGCGTCACGCCGAGCGGGTCCGAGTACTGATAGGCCCGCGCCGGCTGGATGACGATGGGTGCCGAGCCCCGGCGGGGCTTCATCCACGACTTCACGTGCTTGAGCGCGCTCTTGATCTCCCCGTAGATGCTGCCGACCTCGGTGAGATACGCCTCCTCCGCGCTCTTGTTCAGGTCCGACTTGAGGGCGGAGAGAATCTCCGCCTCGTACTTGCGCACCGTCTGGCCCAGGGTCTCCAACTGCGCCCGCCGCCACGCGAGCGGGAGCGTGACGCGGGATTCAAAGTAGGCACGCTGCTTTTCGACGAGCGCCTTCGCATCGAACGAAGACGGGACAGCGGCGAGGCGGGTGGAACCCTGGGCCATGGGACTTCTCCTTGCGTGAGATTCGCGCGGCTACTTCAGGAACTCGCCCCGCTCGGCCTTTTCGACGAGCGACGCGGGCGGCAGGAAGTGCTTCCCGTAGCGCTGCGCGAGCTCGCGAGCGCGGGTGACGAAGCCACGCGGACCCGTGCCAGCGGGGCCCTCGTAGCCGTTGATGAACTGGGCCACGCCGCCCGTCCAGGCCGGGAAGCCGATGCCCAGGATGGAGCCGATGTTGGCGTCCGCCGCCGAGCGCAGCACGCCTTCATCGAAGCAGCGCACCGTGTCGATGGCCTCCGCGAACAGCATGCGCTCCTTCATGTCCTCGAAGGGGATGGTGTGGCCCGCCTTCGTGTAGTGCTGGGCGAGCCCCGGCCACAGGTTCGCGCGCTTGCCGTCCACGTAGTCGTAGAAGCCCGACCCGGTGGAGCGGCCCTTGCGCCCGTGCTTGTCGATGAGCGCGTCCACCACGGCGTAGCTGCCGTGCTCCACCCACGTCTGGCCCGCGGCCTCCGCGGCCGCCTTCGTCTCCAGGCGGATCTTGCGCGGCAGGGTCAGCGTGAGCTCGTCCATCAGCGCCAGGGGCGCCGCGGGGTAGCCCGCCTGCAGGCCCGCCTGTTCAATCGACGCCGGGGAGATGCCCTCGCCCACCATGGCGATGGCCTCGTTGAGGAACGTGCCGATGACGCGGCTGGTGAAGAAGCCCCGGCTGTCGTTGACGACGATGGGCGTCTTGCCAATCTGCACCGCGATGTCGATGGCCTTCGCCAGCGTCGCGTCGCTCGTCTTCTTGCCGGCGATGAGCTCCAACAGCGGCATCTTGTCCACGGGGGAGAAGAAGTGCATGCCCACGAAGTCCTCCGTGCGCTTCACGCCCTCTGCCAGCAGGGTGATGGGGAGCGTGGAGGTGTTGGATGCCAGCACCGCGTCCGGGGCCACGACGTCCTGCACCTCCTGGAACACCTTGTGCTTCAGCTCCACGCCCTCGAACACGGCCTCGATGACCAGGTCGCAGCCCTTGAGCGCGGCGGGGTCCGCCGTCGGGGTGATTCGCGCCAGGAGCGCGTCGCCCTTCTCCTTGGTGGACTTGCCCTTCTGGACGGCCTTCTCCACGAGCTTCACGGAGTACTGCTTGCCCTTCTCCGCGGACTCCTGGCTCACGTCCTTGAGCACCACGTCGATGCCCGCCTTGGCGCAGACGTAGGCGATGCCCGCGCCCATCATCCCGGCGCCCAGGATGCCGACCTTCTTCGCCGTGTGCTGCGGGTAGCCCTTGGGCCGGCCGCCACCGGAGTTGATGTGCTGCATGTCGAAGAAAAACGCCTGAATCATGTTCTTCGCGACCTGGCCGGTGGCCAGCTCGGTGAAGTAGCGCGACTCGATGGTGAACGCGGTGTCGATGTCCACCTGCGTGCCTTCCACGGCCACGGCCATGATGGCGCGCGGCGCGGGCATGTTCGCGCCCTTGATCTGCTTGCGCAGGTTGGCGGGGAAGGCGGGCAGGTTCGCCGCGAGGCCGGGGTTGGACGGGGTGCCGCCCGGAATCTTGTAGCCCTTCGCGTCCCACGGCTGCTGCGCCGTCGGGTTCGCCTTGATCCACGCCTTGGCCGCGGGCAGGAGCGCCTCCACGGAGTCCACCACCTCGTGCACCAGGCCCACCTCCTTGGCCTCCTGCGGGCGGTAGCGCTGGCCCTGGAGCAGCACCTTCATCAGCGCGTCCACGATGCCCAGCATGCGCACCGTGCGCACCACGCCGCCGCCACCGGGCAACAGTCCCAGCGTGACTTCCGGCAGGCCCACCTGCGCGCCCTTCACGTCCGCGACGATGCGGCGGTGACAGGCCAGGGCAATCTCCAGCCCTCCGCCCAGCGCCGCGCCGTTGATGGCGGCGACCACGGGCTTGCCCAGGGTCTCCAGCGTGCGCAGGTGCGCCTTGATTTCCTGGCCGAACTCGAACGCCTGCTTCGCGTCCTCCTTGCGGATGCGCTGCAGGTCGTTCAGGTCGCCGCCGGCGAAGAAGGTCTTCTTGGCGGAGGTGAGGATGACGCCGGTGATGTCGGCCTTCTCCCTGGCCAGCCGGTCCACCGTCGCGCGCATGGACTTCATGTACGCGGCGTTCATGGTGTTGGCGGACTGGTTGGGGTCATCCAGCGTCAAGATGACGATGCCGTCGGCATCCTTGTCCCAGCGGATGGTGTTCTGCTCGCTCATGGGGTTCGCTCGAATCTTGTCGAAAGGTGAGTCAAAGGGGTTCAGACGCGCTCGATGAGGGTGGCCACGCCCATGCCACCGCCGACGCACAGGGTGATGACCGCGCGGCGCGCCTTGCGGCGCTCCAGCTCGTCCACCATGGTGCCGAGGATCATCGCGCCCGTGGCGCCCAGCGGGTGGCCCATGGCGATGGAGCCACCGTTGACGTTGAGCTTGTCGCTCGGGATGCCCAAATCCTTCTGGTACTTGAGCACGACGGAGGCGAACGCCTCGTTGAGCTCGAACAGGTCGATGTCCTTCACGGACAGGCCCGCCAGGTCGAGCAGCTTGCGCGTGGCCGGCAGGGGGCCGGTGAGCATGATGGTCGGGTCCGCGCCGGACGTCGCCACGGAGGCGATGCGCGCGCGCGGCGTCAGGCCCAGCTCCTTGCCCACCTTCTCCGAGCCGATGAGCACCAGGGCCGCGCCGTCGACGATTCCGGAGGAGTTGCCCGGGGTGTGCACGTGCTCGATGCGCTCCACCTCGTGGTACTTCTGCAGCGCCACCGCGTCGAAGCCGCCCATCTCACCGATGCCGACGAAGGACGCGTTGAGCTGGCCGAGCGAGGCCACCGTGGACTCCGGCCGCATGTGCTCGTCGCGGTCCAGGATGGTGAGGCCGTTCTGGTCCGTGACGGGGATGACGGAGTTCTTGAAGTAGCCGCCGGCCCAGGCCTTGGCGGCGCGCTCCTGCGACTGCGCGGCGTAGCGGTCCACGTCCTCGCGGGTGAAGCCTTCAATCGTCGCGATGAGGTCCGCGGAGATGCCCTGCGGCACGAAGTACGTGTCGTAGTTGGTGGCCGGGTCCATGGCCCAGGCGCCGCCGTCGGAGCCCATGGGCACGCGCGACATGCTCTCCACGCCGCCCGCGATGACGAGCTGCTCCCAGCCTGAGCGCACCTGCTGCGCGGCCATGTTCACCGCCGTCAGGCCGGAGGCACAGAAGCGGTTGAGCTGCACGCCGCCCACCGTCTCCGGCAGGCCCGCCGCGAGCACCAGCGTGCGGGCGATGTCCGCGCCCTGGTCTCCCACGGGCGAGACGATGCCGAGCACCACGTCGTCGATGCGCTTGGGGTCCAGGTTCGGGTGGCGCTTCTTGAGCGCGTCCACCAGCCCGACGAGCAGCGACAGCGGCTTGGTGCCGTGCAGCGCGCCTTTCTTGCCCTTGCCGCGAGGAGTACGGACCGCGTCGAAGATGAATGCTTCCTGGCTCACCGGGAGCCTCCTTGGGATTTGGTGTGGGAGTGGGCTACAGCGAACGGGCGACGAGCTCTTTCATGACCTCGTTGGCGCCGGCGAAGATGCGCATGACGCGAGTATCCGCGAACAGGTGGGCGATGGGGTATTCCTTCATGTACCCATACCCTCCGAAAAGCTGAAGGCAACGGTCAGCGACGATACACGCCTGGTCCGTGAGCCAGTACTTGGCCATGGCCGCGGACGCCACGTCCAGTTCGCCCGCCAGGTGCCGCTCGATGCACTCGTCGAGGAATGCCCGGCTAACCCTCCGCAACGTCGCGCATTCCGCCAGTTCGAAGCGCGTGTTCTGCAGAGCGAAAAGCGGCTTACCGAACACCTGGCGCTGCTTGGTGTACTCGACGGTGAGGTCCACGGCCCGGTCGATGCTCGCCTGCGCGAGGATGGCGGTGCTCAGCCGCTCCTGGGGAAGCTGCGACATGAGCTGCGCGAAGCCCTTGCCCTCCTCGTCTCCGAGCAGGTTGACGGCGGGTACGCGCAGGTCGTCGAAGAACAGCTCCGTGGTGTCCTGGCCATGGCCGCCGAGCTTCTCGAGGATGCGGCCCCGCCCGAAGCCGGGCGTGGTGTCGGAGACCTCGGCGCACACCAGGGAGATGCCCGCATGGCCCTTCACGTCGCTGGTGCGCACCGCGATGATGAGGAAGTCACACACGCGGCCGTTGGAGATGAACGTCTTGGAGCCGCTCACGCGGTAGAAGTCTCCCTCACGCACGGCGCGGGTGGAGATGGCCTGCAAGTCGGAGCCGGCGCCGGGCTCCGTCATCGCGATGGCGCCCACCCACTCGCCGCTGGCGAGCCTGGGCAGCCACTTCTGCTTCTGGGCTTCGGACGCGTAGGCGAGCACGTAGTGCGCGACGATGGAGCAGTGCACGGCGAAGCCCATGGTCGGGTCTCCGGCGCGCACCTGCTCCTCGGTGAGCACCGCCTCGTGGGCGAACGTGCCACCACCGCCGCCGTACGCCTCGGGGATGGACATGCACAAGAGGCCCAGCTCGCCCGCCCGGCGGTAGAGCGCCTTGTCCGGGTGGCCCTGGGCCACGTGCTTGGGGACGTTGGGGAGGACTTCCTTGGTGAAATAGGTGGCCGCCAGGCCACGCACCTGCTCGAGCTCGTCAGAGCTCCATCGAGGACGTGCCGTCATTGTCTGTCTCGCTCCGTCGTGAGTCGCTCTTACAGTCCGAACGTCTTGCCGATGATGTCGCGCTGGATTTCGCTGGTGCCGCCGAAGACGGTGGAGATGACCGTGGCGCGCAGGTGCGACTCCATGTCGTACTCGGTCGCGTAGCCGTAGCCGCCCATCATCTGAACACCCTCGATGGCCACGCGCTTGGCCGTCTCCGTCGTCTTCAGCTTGGCCATGGACGCCTCGCGGGGAAGCATCCGGTCGGGCGCTTCGTCCGCCATCTGCGCCACGCGGTAGATGAGCAGCTCGCAGCACTCCAGCTCCGTGGCCAGGTCGGCGATGCGGTGCTTGAGCGCTTGAAACGAGCCGATGGGCTTGCCGAACTGCTTGCGCTCCTTGACGTACGTGACGGCGTCGTCGAACGCGCGCCGGCCCCGGCCCAGCATGGACGCGGCGAGCAGGAGCCGCTCGCTGTTGAGGCCCGACATGAGCTGGGGCCAGGCCTGGTCCAGCCTGCCCACGACGGAGTCCTCCGGCAGGAAGCAGTCGGTGAAGAAGACGTCGTTGACCTCCTTGCCGTTGAGCGTGGGGATGCCGCGAATCTCCACGCCCGGCGTGCCCGTGGGGACGCAGAACATGGTGAGCCCCTCGTGCCGCGAGCCCGAGGACTGCGTGCGCGCGACGAGCAGCAGGTGGTCGGCGAAGTGCGCGTTGGAGCACCACGTCTTCTGACCGTTGATGAGGAAGCCTCCGCTCGTGCGCGTCGCGCGGCAGGTGATGGCGGCGGCGTCCGAGCCCGCGTCGGGCTCGGAGATTGAGATGGCCTCCACGCGGCCCCGGGTGATGCCGGTGAGTACCTTCTCCTTCTGCGCCTCGCTGCCGAACTTCGCGTAGGGGCTCGCGGCAACGGCCGTGGTGATGTAGCCGCCGACGGGGGCGAGTCCGTACGAGGTGCGCTCGGCGAACAGGCACATCTCGGCCATGCCGCCGTCGGAGCCGCCGTACTTCGGGGAGATGCCCACGCCGAGCCAGCCCAGTTCGGCCATCTCGGCATACAGCCGGGCATTGTGGGCCTCGACGCCGTGCTGGGTCAGCGCGTCGCGCTGCGCGCGGGTGCCCGTCCTGGCGCGACAAAACGCGTCGATGGAAGCAGCGAAGGACGCTTGCTCCGGAGTTCTCGCATGCATGGGGACTCGTGAGGGAGGCGGCGGGTGGTGTGTCAGGCGTTCTCGTAGAACGTGGCGATGCGCTCCGCGTACTGCTTGAGAATCACGCGGCGCTTGAGCTTCAGCGTCGGGGTGAGTTCGCCCGTCGCGGGACCCCAGGCCTCCGTGACGACCTCGAAGCGCTTGATCTGTTCGGCGCGGGAGAGCCGGCCATTGATGGAGGCCACGAGCGCTTCCAGTTCGGAGCGGACCGCCGGCTCGCGGGTGAGCTCCAGGAGCGACTGGGGCGGCAGGCCCCGCGCCTTGGCCCACGTGGGCGCGACGTCCGCGTCCAGGCAGATGAGCGCCGTCACAAAAGGCCAGCCGTCGCCAATGGCGATGGCCTGACCGACGAGCGGGTGGGCGCGCAGCATTCCCTCGATGCGGGACGGGGCGATGTTCTTCCCGCTGGAGGTGATGATGAGCTCCTTCTTGCGGTCGGTGATGGTGAGGTAGCCCTCGTCATCGACGGTGCCGATGTCGCCCGTGGCGAGCCAGCCGTCCGCGTCCGCCGGGCTCTCAATCCGCCCGTCCGCGCTCAGGTAGCCCAGGAACAGCACGGGCCCTCGCACGAAGATTTCCCCGTCCGCCGCCAGCCGGACTTGAAGCCCGGGGATCGGGCGGCCCACCGCGCCCACGCGGAACTCCGAGGGCGTGTTGATGGTGGCGCAGCCCGTCGTCTCGCTCATGCCCCAGACCTCCAGCACCTTGATGCCGAAGCCGCCCAGGTATTCCAGCACCTCCACGGGGATGGGCGCCGAGCCGCTGCTCGCCCACGTCAGCGCGTCCAGGCCCAGCGTCGCGCGCAGGGGCTTGAGGACCTTCTCTTCCATCAGCGCGACCTTCTGCGCCAGCTCCGGCGGCACGCTCTTGCCGGAGCCCTCCAGCCGGAAGGCCTCCAGCGCCGTCGCGTGCGCGGCGAGGATGGCGTCGCGTCGGGGCGCCTCCAGCGTGGACAGCTTCGCCTTGAGGCCGCCGGCGAGCTTCTCCCAGACGCGTGGCACGCCGAAGAACGCGGGGGGCCGCACCTTGGCCATCAGCGGCACCACGCCCGCGGGGTCCGCGCAGATGTGTACGTGCATCGCCTTGTAGAGCAGGCGGTACAGGCCCAGCTCGCGCTCGGCGATGTGCGCCAGCGGCAGGTAGGCGATGGACGGCACCTGCATCGGCGTGGGCACCACGACGTCCACGGCGACGGCTTCATAGAAGGCGTTGCGGTGGCTGAGCACCACGCCCTTGGGGTCTCCGGTGGTGCCGGAGGTGTACATCATCGCGATGGGGTCCTCGGGGCGGATGCTCTGCCAGCTCTCCTCGAAGACCCTGGGGTCCTCCTGATGCAGCCGTCCTCCGTCGGCCTCCAACTGCGCGAAGGAGACGTAGCGGGCGTCGCCCGCGGGCACCGCCGCCGCGTCGATGACGATGACGCGCTTGAGCGCGAAGAGCGACTTGAGGATGGGCCGCCAGCGGGCGACCTCCTCCGCGCCCTCCAGCACCACGACGGTGGCCGCGCTGTGTTGGGCGACGTAGCCTACCTGCTCGCTGCTCAGCGTCTGGTACGCGGTACAGGGGATGGCGCCCAGGTGGACGGCGGCATAGTCGATGAGCCAGTGCTCGGGCCGGCTCGACATCATGATCATCATCCGCTCGCCGCGCTGGAGGCCGAGCGCGCCCAGCCCGCGAGACAGCGCGGCGGTGCGCGCGCGCAACTGGACCCACGTGTGCGTGGAGTCACCGGCGCTGAGGGCGGGGGCGTCCGCGAACTCCTCCGCGTTGCGCTTGAGCAACAGCGGCAGGGTGAGCTTGTTCGCCAGGGATTGGCACTGCGCCTCCAGGTCTGCGAGCGACGTACCCATGGGCACCTCCAGCACTGCGATGGCCAACGACTCTCAGCGGGCTTCCACTTCAAGGGTCGACGTACAGGTCCAACATCACGTCGGGGCCGCCGCCGTAGCGGCTGAAGTCGGTGATGCCTTCGGCGCGCAGGACGTCCTCGTCGATGAACGTGTGCCCGGTGCAGTCACGGGGCCGGCGCTGGAGGATGGCCACGGCCGCGTCCGCCATGATTTCCGGCGCGCGGGCCCGCTGCATGGACGAGTCGCCCCCGAGCAGGTTCTTCACGGCGGCGGTGGCGATGAGCGTCCGGGGCCAGAGCGCGTTGGCGGCGATGCCGGCCTCGGCGAACTCCGCCGCCCACCCGAGCGTGAGCAGCGTCATGCCGTACTTGGCCATGGTGTACGCCGGGTGCTTGCCCAGCCAGTGCGGCGCCAGGTTGACGGGGGGCGACAGCGAGAGGATGTGCGGGTGAGGGGAGCGGCGCAGGTGCGGCAGCGCGGTGCGCGTCAGGAGGAACGTGCCCCGGACCTGAATCTGTTGCATCAGGTCGAAGCGCTTGAGCGGCAGTTCGTCTGTCTTCAGCGGAGCGAGCGCGCTCGCGTTGTTCACGCAGAAGTCGATGCCACCGAAGCGCGCCACGGCTTCGTCGACGGCGCGCTGCACGTCGGCCTCTTCACGCACGTCGCCCACCACGGCGAGCGCATGGCCACCCGCGGCGCGGATTTCGTCCGCGGCCGTGTGCACGGTGCCCGGCAGCCGGGGGTCCGGCGTGTCGGTCTTCGCCAGGAGCACGACATTGGCGCCCAGCCGGCCCGCGGCGATGCCGATGGCCAGCCCGATTCCACGGCTTCCTCCGGACATCAGCAGCGTGCGTCCCGCGAGTGGTTTCTGGGTCATCCTTCGTCCTTTTCGCGCGGGGCTCCCGGCTTGACGGCGGGAGCGTCACCCCGCTCGGCGCGACCTTGGGGTGAGGTGAGTTCGGGGAGGACGTCGCGGACGATGGTGATGAGCGACTCGCTCAGGAGCAGGTGTGCCTCCTCGCGAGAGAGGGTGCCACCGCGAATCCATTCGCGGATGGTGGCCTTCACCATGCCTGCGTAGGAGCGCATCATCGCGCGATGCCGGACGTCGCTGCCGACCTCCACCTTCATGCCGAGGAACTCGAGCGTCTTCGCCGCGGCCACGTCGTCCGCCGCGGAGATGATGCGTTCGACCTCCGGGTCCGCGATGCTGCCGGCGCCGGTGACGGCGACGTACGTCTTTCCGTGCGTCGCCACCGTGTCCAGGTACCACTCGACGCTGCGCTCCACGCGTTGGCGCAGGGTTCCCGTCGGGCTGACTTTCTCTTCGAGGCCGGGCATGAGCAGCATCCTCTTCACGACCTTCAGGTAGAGGTCCCGCTTCTGCCCGAAGTAGTGGTTGAGCAGCCCCCGGGCGACGCCGGCTTCCTTGGCGATGTCCGTGGTGGAGACCTCCGCGTAGGGCCGCTCGCCGAACAGGCGCATCGCGCACTCGAGGATCTGCTCCCTGCGCGCGTCCGGTTCCAGTCGCTTCCAGCGAGGCGCGGGCGCGGGGCTCATGACTCACGCTCCCGCCACGGAAGGAACGTGGGCAGGTCCTCCTCCACGGTGCGGGCGAAGGACGGCGGCCGCTTCTGGAGGAAGGCCATGACGCCCTCCATGGCATCCGGGCTCTGGCCCAGCGTCGCGATGAGCTGGCTGTCCAGCGCGAAGGCCTGCTCGGGGGAGGGCAGGGCGCTCATCCGGTAGAGGGATTGACGGATGACGGCCACGGACACGGGCGCGGTGGTTTCCACCAGCTCGCGCGCCAGCGTGTACGCGGCGTCCAGCACCGCGTCGGGCTCATGGAGCGAGCGCACCAGCCCCGCGCTCAGCGCCTCCTCGGCGGGGATGAGCCGGCCGCTCACCATCCAGTCGAGCGCGCGGCCCATGCCCACCAGCCGAGGCAGGAACCAGCTGGAGCCCGCCTCCGGATAGATGCCCCGTCGGCTGAACACGAAGCCGAAGCGGCTGTCCTTGGAGGCGAGGCGGAAGTCCGCCGGCAGCAACATGGTGGAGCCCACGCCCACCGCGGCGCCCCGCACGGCGGCGATGACCGGCTTTCGCAGCGCGAACAGCTGGCGCGTCACGCGCGTCGCCGGCTCCACCCAGCCGTTCTCTGGAGGGGCGCTGTTGGCGACCTCGAACGACAGCCCGCTCAGGTCCGCCCCCACACAGAAGTCCTTGCCGGCCCCCGTGAGGACGACGACGCGCACGGCTTCATTGGCGTCCGCCTGGGACAGCGCGTCCGCCAGCTCGTCCGCCATGGTCACCGTGAAGCCATTGCGCGCTTCGGGTCGGTTCAGCTCGAGGGTGGCGATCCGATCCGCGACCGAGAACCGGATGTGTTGGTAGCTCATGGCTGGGGCCTCATTGCTCCTGTGACGGTGATGATGGGAACTTGTTGGCGGAGTGTCAACAACAAGAGGCCCGCGAAGTCCTGCATGCCTTTCGACGTGTTGCGTCATCCGGGAGGCTGTCCTTGGGGGGCGAAGAGGAGTCACGTGGGACCGAGCCTAGAGCCGGGCTGGGGCCAATGCACCTCCGCGGTGACTCGCGGCGAAGGACGGCGCCTCGCGGGGTGTCTGTCTATTCGGAGGTTCGGACGGGGGCGCGACGTGACGGAAGTCTCCGTGCGCGCCCCTCGCATCCTGGCGTGTGGTGGGGCCGGCCGGCTCGATTTCGAGACCTGGCGCGGGAGGACTGGCACTGGAAAGCTGGAGCCCACGCAGGGCGGGTGCGCCGCGAGCCGAGGGCGTGGCTCGCGGCGCGCCGGGTGACTCAGTAGACCCAGACGCTCTTGGGCGCGAAGTCGAGCGGGCTGACCTGCGCGCCCGGTTCAATCATCTGGGGATAACCCTCGCAGTTCTCGTGGGGGAACAGCGCCGCGGCCTCGTTGTTCGTGTTGATGGCGGAGACGGCCCGGTCCTCCCAACCGTGCTCGGGCAGGCCCACGCATGTCCCCGCACCTCCCGGCGGCCAGGCCATGACATTCCAGACGGCGCCGGTGAAGTCAGGCCCGTCGAACAGGCAGAGGACACCCGACCAGGGACACGCGGCGGTGTCCTCGGCCGAGGCCTCGGAGGGGGTCAGCAGCACCGTCGCCGCCGCGAGTCCAAGCACCAGGAAGGAGCCCAGGCCCAGCAGACCTGAGCGGATGAAACGACGGGGATTCCGGCCGAACGTGTGCGATTGCATGGGATTGTCTCCTCTGCCCGTCCCGGGCGCATGTGGCGTGGGAATGGTGGCATTGCGACGGGAGAGGTGCCCTGGAGACGGATTCCCCAGGGGCAGTTCATCCGCTGGCGGACTGTTTGCGTTCACATGTCGGGAGAAGTCCCGTGCGCCTGGAATGAGTGTCTTTGATTGGACGCTCGGGAGAAGGCGCCGCGCGAGTGCGTCAGAAGTGTCCCCCGAGTCCGAGCACCGCCCGGTCATTGACGACGCCCAGCGAAGGCGTGAGCTTCATGGGGAGGCTGAGCCGGGTGCGGGTGGCGGCGGCTTCGTCGTCCTCCCAGTCCCAGTCGGACCCGGTGACGAGTCTGAGATAGCCCGCTCCGAGTGACAGCCCCAACATGATGCCCGTCAGCAAGCTGGTCCCACAGCCCTCTCCGCCCGCGTCGTGCGCGGCGCAGACCGCGATGCCAGCGGCGAGCCCCGCGCCGGTGAGAATCAAGGGCACCAGCCAGACGTGCGTGGGAATCACATCGCTGCTCGACGTGTGTCCATCGACGGAGAGGGCGCGCAGGCGGTTGCCCTCCGCCATGAGGCGCTGCCCGAAGAAGGGCCGTGACTCCGTCACTCGGGTGGAACGTCCACGGGAGGAGAAGTCGAAGGCGCGGGGTGCGGCGAGGACGGTGCCAGGAGTGACAAGCCAGAGGCACAGCCCGACAGCGGCGAGGACAGGGTTCTTCATGGGGGAGTTTCACGAGGAGGCACAGGCCGGCCCGGCGTGCCAGGGAGCGAGCTTTTGTGCGCTTCCCGACGAAATGCGCGGGCGGATATTCACCCGGAGACCGGGTTTCTTCCGTGGCCTCCGAGGACGTGGCGCGCCCCCGTGTCTCCTGCTGGCTCCCGGTCGCGGACTCCCGCCCTACGACGGCTGGCTTCGCGTCACGCGGGCCCGCGCGGCCTGGAGGGTGTTCGCGAGCAGCATGGTGATGGTCATCGGGCCGACGCCCCCCGGCACGGGGGTGATGGCCTCGGCGACCTGGCTGACGGCGTCGAAGTCCACGTCGCCGACCATCTTGAAGCCTCGCGCCGAGCTGGCATCGGGGACGCGGTTCTGCCCCACGTCGATGACCACCACGCCGGGCTTCACCATGTCCGCGGTGATGAGGTTCTGCTTGCCCACCGCGACGATGAGGATGTCGGCCTGCCGGGTGAACGCGGCGAGGTCGGGGGTGTGCCGGTGGGTGATGGTGACGGTGGCGTCCGGGCCGGGGGCCATCAGGAGCGAGGCCAGCGGCTTGCTGACGATGAGGCTGCGTCCCACGATGACCACGTGCTTGCCCCGGGTCGGGATGTTCTCGCGACGCAGCATCTCCAGGATGCCAGCGGGGGTGCAGGGGATGAAGGCGCGCGGGTCGCCCACGAAGGCCAGTCCGGCGTTCTGGGGATGGAAACCGTCCACGTCCTTGTCCGGGTGGATGTGCTCCAGGACGGCCTTGTAGGGGAGGTGCGCGGGGAGGGGGAGCTGGACGAGGATGCCGTGGACCGTCGCGTCCGAGTTCAGCCGGTCGATGACCGCGAACAGCTCTTCCTTGGACACGTCCTCGGGCAGGTTCAGCGTCTGGCCCTTCATCCCGAGCGTCTCACAGGCGCGCGTCTTGCTCGCGACATAGGCCTGGCTCGCGGGGTTGTTGCCCACCAGCACCACCGAGAGGCCAGGGGTGACTCCCGCGGCCTGGAGCTCCGCGACTTGCTGGGCCATCTCGGCCCGCATCACCCGGCTGATCTCGGTTCCATCGATGTTCCGCGCCATGGGTGGCTCCATACGCCAGATTCCTGGCGTCGACGCGCCCTTTCTGGGGCGTGGGCGGCTCGGATGTTGACCCGTCGCGGCTACGCCGGCTGGAGGAAGCGGCCGTCCACCAGGTGGTCAATCACTTCGCGCGCGGAGTGCGGGTCCAGCCGCGCCTTCGTCCCCAGTTGTGTCACGGCGCTGGAGACCGTCGCGGGCTGCTCGAAGGCGGCCAGGGCGGCGAGCAGGATGGCCCCGTCCTGTCCCTGGACGAGTGTCGGGTCGGAGAACTTGCGAGGGCTCACCGTCGGCGCGCACGTCAGGGTGATGCCGTCGACCGAGCGGAGGACCGTCACGGGCTCCTGGGCCACCTTGGCGGGAGCACGGTGGTGTCCCAGCCAGTCCCCCAGCGTGAATCGCTGAGTCGAAGGCGAGGTGTTCAGCAGCCGCGTCCGTCCATTGACGGCGACGCTGCGCCGCGTGTCGCGGTGCTTCCAGGCGAGCGCGTCCACCTGGTCGGAGTTGCGCTGCACGGCGGCCTCCAGCTCCGCGTCCCGGAAGCGAATCATCGGCACCGACACGTCGCCGGGCTCGCGCTGCTCGAAGTAGTCGAGGAACTCCGTGAACGTCTTCGCTTCGGTCACCATGTCGAAGCGCGCGGGATGTTCGGTGACCAGGGCGCCGGGCTGCGCCTCGAGCCGTTGATAGCCCACCACGCAGTCGAGGCTGATGACGCGCTCCACCAGTCGCAGCTCCTCCGCCAGCGCGGCCTTGCTGGTGAAGGGCAGGCCTCCGATGCCGGAGATCTCCATGTCCAGGTTCGGATGGCGGTGACAGGCGTCGATGACGTCGAGCAGCTCCCGGTCCTTCGCGCACGGCTTGAGCAGGCCCTTGCCCATCTGCTCCAGGCGCTGTTGTTCGGAGAAGCAGCCGATGTCGATGACCATGTAGACGCGCTTGAAGGTCCGGGCCAGCTCGGCGACGAGCTCCAGGCGTGGCACGCCCCACAGGAAGTACGTGCAGCAGTGCTTGGAGAGGTCCACGCCCGCCCAGGTGCTCCCCAGGAACTCCGCGGTGCTGCCCGCGAAGTCGTAGCGCATCTGCCACGTCTGGGGGGCGATCTCCTGGTGGTCCCGACGCACGCTCTGCTCGGAGCGCAGGAACGGCTTCGCGCGCCCGAAGGCCGCCTTCTGGTTGCCTCGGGCCCCGCCGCAGTAGAGGCAGTTCTCTCCGCAGCCCTTGCCCGGCGCGACCCAACCGGAGAACGAGTTGCGGTCCAGCTGGCTCAGGAAGAGCTCGTTGAAGTGCGAGTAGTAGATGTCCTCGGTGTTGGTGGCCCCCTGGATGTACGACAGGGGCAGTCTGCGAGACGTTCCCGAGGGGGAGCGCGTCACGCAGTTGGGCGGGGAGGGCTCGCCCTGGCAGATGGCCAGCAGCGGCACCTCGCCATCGCCCAGGACGACATGGTCGATGAAGTCGAACGCGTGCAGCTCCCTCCACCAGTACGACGCGGAGTTGCCGCCCACGACGATGCGAATCCCGGGGTCTATCTTCCGGAGCGTCCGGGCGATGAGCAGCGCGCGGTCCACGTGGTGGAACCACTTGAGGCTGATGCCCACCAGTCGTGGGCGGACCCGGGCGACGAGGCGCTCGAACGAGGCCACCACCTCCGCGTCCGTCTCATCGCCGTCGTACAGCCGCACGAAGGCCTCGATGCCGCCGCGTCGCAGGTAGCTTGCCAGGTAGAGGATGCCGCACGTGGCTTCGCCGGTTCCGGCGCCCACGAGGAGAACTGGCGAGAGCTCACGACCACCACCCATGCGACAAGCACCGACCTTTCCGAGGAAGGGGCAGAGTAGACGATCCAGGCCGCCGTCGGCTCGGGAATGGTGGGCACCCGCCGAGCGGGCGTCCGAGCGTCGCGGGGGCCGCCCGTGCGTGAAGGCCCGGCCCTACCTCCTCCCGGGAAGTCAGCAGGACGGTCTCTCGCGGCGGTCGGGGCTTGCGTGTGTCAGCTCCGTGTCGTCGACACCTTCTCGCGAGCCTGGGACGCACGCCGCCTGACGGACATGTCTTGGTTGTAGCGTCGGGTGCTACAGAGACAGTGTCTTTGTTGTTCATTCCCGACGCCGACGCCAGACTTGTAGCATGGCATGTCACAGGGCCTGGATGGCTCATCGTGAATGATTTGTATTCAGGCTTGTCTTTGGCGGCTCAATCACAGCAGAGTGCGGGTCTCACTTCACCAGGAGGCCGTATGTCCGTTGCATCCTCAGCGTTGCTCTCGCGCAGTGGTGTGTCTCGCGGTTGGCTGTTCGGGGCCGCCGTGGCCATGGCGCTCGTCGTAGTTACCCCCGGTCGCGCGGACGCCCAGTGTACGAGCTGGCCGACCAACACCACCGTCACCCCTGGCGCGGCGTACTCCGACACCATCAATGTCTCGGGGCTGGCCTACGGGACGTACATCATCACCGCGTCCTTCTCGGGGAGCGCGGGACTCATCAACATGGCGTTCAGCGCGGTGCCTGGCGTGAGCTGGAGCAATGGCACGAAGGGCTTCATCGGCTCCTCGACGACGATGTATATGAGCTTCATCATGGCCCCCGGGGCGCTCCCGGGCCGCTGGTCGACCGTCACCATGAATGTCGCCAACACCGCGGGCCAGACGGTCTGCTCGTCCAGCTTCGTGGTGTTCGTGGCCGGGGACGCGTGCCCGGGCGACGTTGTCTGGAACGGGACCACTGTCGACGCGACCTTCGATGGCGCCAACTGCTACGTGGCTTCGATGCCGGCGGGTGACGGCTCGCCCTTCATGCACGCCAACAACTATTACATGACGCGCGGCCCGAACAACGTGTGTGAGGCGGGCTGGTTCGACGGCGCCAACTGCTACCTCGGCACGCCTCCCAGTGGGAAGTCGGGCTTCTTCTGGGGCTCGGCGTTCTACTACTCGCCCTGACGAACCCCGTCGTGACGGCCCCGCGCGGCGAGGAATGACCGCGCCGCGCGGGTGTGTCTTCAGCGGAAGGGCCCACGCACCTCGAAGGTGACGCCCTGGCCGTTCGTGCCGCGCTGCGAGCTGAAGTACAGCCGGTGCCCATCCGGACTGAACGCGGGACCGGTGAGCTCCGAGCCTCCATGGCCTTCGAGCTGGAGAAAGGGCGAGACCACGCGCTCCGGCTGAGGGGTGATGAGGCAGAGCTGGAGGTCATCCCCGTCCTCGGCCACGTAGAGGTCCCCCGAGCGAGACACGGTGATGTTGTCCACGCCGTGCAGGGGTGAGTCCGGGAAGAGGTTGTCGTCGTAGAGGATCTCCACCTGTCCGGTGGAGGGCGTGTGGGCCCAGACGCGGTTGTCGCCCTTGGTGGTGAAGTAGACGGTGCCGCTGTCGTACCAGCAGCCCTCGCCGCCATCGAACGCGGTGGTCCAGAACCGCGCGGTCTGGAGCCACGCGGGGCTCGACGCGGAGACCTTCGTCCAGCTGAAGGACGCGGTGCCTTCCAGCGCGTTGCCGGACAACCGCGCGGCCTCGAGCGTGCCCGCCGCGAGCGACGGCCACTGGGACGGCGTGAAGCGGTAGAAGCGCCCATGAGGGCGGTCCTCCGTCAGGTACAGCCGGCGTCCCACGGGGTCCACCGCCACGGCCTCATGCGCGAAGGTGCCCAGCGCGGCGCGACGCTGGCCCTGCGAGGGATTCAGCGGGTCGCATTCCCACACGTGTCCGCCATCCCATTCCTCACAGGACAGCCACGTGCTCCAGGGCGTTGGCCCTCCCGCGCAGTTGGCGATCGTCCCACCGAGGATGCGGTACGCGCCCACCACGCCACCGCCGCCGTCGAAGCGGAGCGCGGAGGCACCGCCGAGCAGGGGCAATTCGCTGTTGGAGGTGTAGACCCAGCCCCAGTCACCGGTGGGAAAGCAGGTGCCACCATCGGGGCTGCCATGCCAGGTGTAGTCCGTGCCAGGGACGACCTCGTTCGTGCGAGCGACGATGCGAGAGGTGAAGCCCGCGGGAAGTCGCAGGCCCTGTGCATCCGGTGTCCCGGAGAGGGCGCCATAGGGGCCAGGGCCGGGCCGCGAGGGGGCCGCATAGGCCGCACGCCAGAAGCCGGGCCCGAGGACGAGCAGTCCGCTGCTCATCGCGGTGAGTCGAAGGAAGTTCCTGCGCTGCATGGGCCTGCTCCATTCGTGGACAGGCCCAGGAGACTGGTGCGTGCGAGGCACGGCGCCCATCGCGCCCCGAGGGCGTGGTCCTGTCCACCTCACGACGCCCAGCTCCGACCGCGTGGCTCGGGAGAACTCCCGTGAGCGGAGTGTCTCTCGCGCCGCGCCGCGCGCGTCCCTGTATGAAAGGGCGCGCGCGGCGGGGTTCTTCGGGCTTCGCTTGAACGCTCGGGGCTACATCTCCACCGGCGGCGTGCAGTTGATGTCCTGGCAGACATCACCGGGCGGGCAGTAGCAGCGGTCCGCCACGAGGATGTTCACCAGGGCCGAGGACTCACCCATGTGACTGAAGGTCCCCGGTGCGGTCTGCATGCGCATCCGCCACTGGAAGGCGTGAGGGCCCTGGGTCGTGGTGGGCGCGGTGGCCGTGAAGCTGAAGGTCCGCTCGTCGCCGGGTTTGACGCGGTCCCCCGGCTCCAGGGTGACGGACACGTGCCCCCAGTTGTTGCCCTGGAGATTGGGGAGCGGGGCCAGGTGGACGATGGCGCTGTCACCCCAGGTCGTGTCGCCCGAGTTCTTCATCGTGACGGTGACGGGGAAGCTCTGCCCAGGCTCCACGCGAGCGGGGACCGTCTGCCCGACGAAAGTCGCGTCGGTGCGAGGAATGACCTGGATGAAGGTCAGCGGCGAGGACTGCCCGAAGCCTCCGGCCTGGGTCTGCCACATCTGCCACCGCAGCGCGTAGGAGCGGACCTGCGTGGGCGCGTTGACGGTGACGTGGAAGGTCTTCTCCGCGCCGGGCGCCACCTCTTCGCCGGGGGCCAGGGCTCCGTTGGAGTTGCTCCATTCAGGGAACAGGTTGCGGAGGGAGAAGCCGGTGTCGGCGCGCCAGGGCAGGGTGCCCGTGTTGCGCAACGTGACGTCGTAGACGAAGGAAGTGCCCGCCATCACGGTGGTGGGGCCGGACTGGCTGACGACGACCGCGTCCCGCGGCGGCAGCGTGACGTTGATGGTGATGGGTTCGGTGAATGCGCCGAAGTAGACCGGGGTGTCGAACCCATCCTGAACCATCCGCCAGTACATCGTGTAGGGACCGGGCGTGGTGGGCGCGGTGAGCATCGTGGAGAAGGTCAGCTCCTGACCGCGAGCCGCCGAGTCCGTCGGGTTGAGGTAGATGCGCTGGTGTCCCCACACGCTGCTCGTCGCCGGCTGGGAGCCCAGCCGATAGAACGTGGCCATGGTCCAGGTGTCGCTGCCCGTGTTCTTCATCGTGAAGGTGGCGTGGAAGGTGCTCCCCGCCACCACTGTGGTGGGCACGGACTGACGGACGAAGGCCGAGTCCCGGAACGGCACCGTGACGTTGATTTGAGTCAAGAACGAGGGCGCACCGAACAGGCCATGTCCCTCCTTCATCATCCGCCACTGGAAGGGATAGGTGCCCAACTCGTACGGCGTCCTGATGGCGAACAGGAAGGTCTTGGTCTCGAAGCGCCTGATGACCTCACCGGGCTCCAACTGGACGCGGTCCAGTCCCCAGAACGACGTGTTGTTGACGGGCTCGATGGCCTGGAGCCTGAATCCTGTCGCGGCGGTCCAGGGCTCGGTCCCCGTGTTCTGCATCATCACGGTGATGTTGTAGATGCGGTCAGCCTGCATGGTGGAGTCGACCCGCTGGAACACGAGCCTCGCGTCCAGGGCGGGCGTGGCGCAGCGGAAGCTGACATCTCGTGAGAGGGTGGTTGCCTCACTGTCGCTGACGGTGAATCTCACCGTCGCGTCAGTGCCCGGCGTGCACGTGCCCGCCACCGAGATGGAGGTGGAGTTCTCGATGGTGAGGTTGGCGATGCTGGACCAGGACTGGGTGTAGGGCGTGACTCCTCCAAAGGGCCAGGGGACGGTGCAGGAGAAGGTGCTCGTGTTCGTCGCGGTGCCGGGAATCGACTCACACGTGGGGGAGGGAATCAGGAGGGGCGTGATGACCGCCTTGGAGGCATCCAGCATGCCGGCGCCGCACGTGTTCGCCGGGCATCCGGGGACGGCATTCACGGACTGGAGGAGCCGCTGGGTCACCTGGGCGACGGTCCAGTGGGGGCGCTGGGTCATGATGAGCGCGGCGACCCCCGCGACGTGGGGCGCGGCGAAGGACGTGCCGGAGATGTAGCGGTGGCAGAAGTCCGCCCCGAACACCGTGGGGCCGGGCTTGGACACGGCCCAGGCCGTCACGCTTCCACCCAGCCCATTATAGGGCCCCATCGGAGTGGGGTCGTCGCAGAGCAGCCCATTGCCGTAGACATCCGGGCCTCCGCCGGGCGCGGTGATGGTCACTCGGGGACCCCTGTTGCTGTAGGGGGCCAGGTGCCCGTTCGGCATGGTCGCGGCCACGGTGATGACCCCCTGACAGGACGCGGGTATCACCACGCTGGGGTCGCGATTGTCATTGCCCGCCGCGGCGACCACCACCACGCCGGCCTGGATGGCGTCGGTGACGGCTTGCTGCAACAACGGAAAGTCGACGCAGCGCTCTTCAGTGGGCTCCAGGGTTCCGAAGCTCATGTTGATGACCTTGGCCCCGTTCAGGACGGCCCAGTTGATGGCCTTGGTCACGTTGCTCATGATGGGGCGGTCGGCGGTCGAGGAGATCTTCACGGGCATGAGAGGGCAATCCCTGCAGACTCCCGCGACGCCGTAGTTGTCCCACTTCGCGCCCAGGATTCCGGCCACCGCCAGGCCGTGGTGCCATCGGCCGTCGGAGGTCGGGTCCGGGTCGGAGACATTCGGCTGCTCGTAGCCGAAGTCGTGGCCTTGCCCCCAGCGATCATCGAGGTCCGGGTGCGCGAGCCGCCCGGAGTCCAGGACGGCGATCTTCACGTTGCCGGTGACGGTCTGCCAGGCCTCTGGCAGGTGAATGGCGGGGTAGTGCCATTGCAGGCCGTAGTACGGGTCAACGGGCTCGGACAGGTAGTCCATGTAAGGGTCCACGTGCGCGTATTCCACGTCGGCGCGCAGGCGGAGATCCTCCACGGCGGCAGTGGTGAGGGACTCCTGCTCGGCCACGGACTTGTTCGTCAGCGCTTCGTTGGACGCGAGCGTCCAGAGCTCCGTGCCCCCGGAAAGGACGTCCGCCTGCTGGAACGTCAGGCCATGGAGCGTCATGGGCGCGCTGACGGAAGAGGCCTTGCCCTGGGGGGCTGGCCGGAACTTCACGAGGACGCGGCCCGGGACGAAGCGGGGG
>NZ_VIFM01001045.1 GCF_006636215.1 Myxococcus llanfairpwllgwyngyllgogerychwyrndrobwllllantysiliogogogochensis
TGGTACGTGCCCGCGAACGCGGCCATCGTGGTGGCCGGCGACGTGGATCCGGAGGCCGTGCGCAAGCTCGCCGAGGCGACCTACGGCCGCATCCCCGCGCGCGCCGTGCCGGCGCGCAAGCCGCGCACCGAACCCGCGCAGCGCGGCCTGCGCCGCATCGACTTCAAGGCGCCCGCCGAGCAGTCCTTCGTCGCCCTGGCGTTCCGCGCGCCGGGCCTGCAGCGCCTGGAGAACCTCGAGGAAACCGACCGCGACGCACTGGCGCTGATGGTGCTGTCCGGCGTGCTGAGCGGCTACGACGGCGCACGTCTGGAACGCGCGCTCAGCCAGGGCGCCGACCGCGTGGCGGACGGCGCGGACAGCGGTGCCTCGGTCATGGGC
>NZ_VIFM01001046.1 GCF_006636215.1 Myxococcus llanfairpwllgwyngyllgogerychwyrndrobwllllantysiliogogogochensis
GATGTAGTGACGCCTGCCGGGCTGCGCCCTGTAGCTGCCCTGATGTAGCCTCCGGTGCAGATCTGTTATGTTGTTCTTCATGTTTCCGGCGTAGTCCATCCACCTGATGCCATCCACTCCGGCGGCCGCTTTCCTGCTCAGGGAGAGGAATGCGGCTTCCAGTGCTTCGACTGTCAGCAGGTGGAACAATGCTGTAAACCGTTCTTTCTTCCGCTGCTTCGCAGCTTCCCGCACGCGTGACAGCCTCTGTGACATGCTTTCCCGGCTCTGTGTCCGGCGCATGTGTGGCTGTTCCGCGTTCCCCTTGGCCCCGCTCCTTCGCTCCACTGACTCCGCTCCTTTCGGGTTGTTCGCCTGCTTCGCCGCTACTATGAGCGAGTC
>NZ_VIFM01001047.1 GCF_006636215.1 Myxococcus llanfairpwllgwyngyllgogerychwyrndrobwllllantysiliogogogochensis
GATTATCCTGAGCGGCGGCTAAGCGCTGGTTGAGACTGGCCTCCGCGGCGTTGAAATGGCAGGCCAGCAGGGGCGAGTCGCCTTTCAGTCCGAGGTCATGTTTGACGCAGGCCCACACTTCCGCGTTCTGCTGCGAGGTCAGCGCCACCAGGCGCGTGATCAGTCGCTCCAGAACGGTGCGTTGCTGCATGGAAAGCGAAGGTTCGCCGGTGGCGGCAGTGCCTGATGGGCCTCGCCCTGGAGGACGGTCTGGCATATCAGCAAGGGGGTGCGTCATGATTCATCCTTTCGATATCGCGGTGCTGGAACCAGGTGATGAGTATGCCTGGCGGCCAGATTATGGCACACTTCCCCAGTTAACTCTCGTTCTCAGACAGGTAC
>NZ_VIFM01001048.1 GCF_006636215.1 Myxococcus llanfairpwllgwyngyllgogerychwyrndrobwllllantysiliogogogochensis
GTGTATAAGAGACAGAACCAGCAGAGGACTCGTAGGCCGGATAAGGCATTTATGCCGCCATCCGGCACAACCGCGGGTACGGTGTCTGATGTGTATCGCCCGGCGGCGCTACTGGACTGACCCCATAAAGTTGGATGGTTCATATTAAGCGGCTCTCAGAGCCTGGGTTCGGTACTCTACCGGACTCAGGCCTTTTAATTTCAGGCTTATCCGCTCGTTGTTGTAGTAATGGATATAGTCCTCTACGGCTTTTCTTAGCGCACTGACACTCCTGAACTCCCTCAGATAAAAACACTCCGATTTCAGGGTCCCGAAGAAGTTTTCCATCACTGCATTATCCAGGCAGTTTCCTTTACGCGACATACTCTGCGTCATCCCATG
>NZ_VIFM01001049.1 GCF_006636215.1 Myxococcus llanfairpwllgwyngyllgogerychwyrndrobwllllantysiliogogogochensis
TGGAGGCGTCGAAGGCGACGGGGGCTGCGTGGAGCCAGACGTCGGAAGCGGCGAAGGAGATGAAGGAAGAAGAGACGAGGCGGGTGACGCCTCGGTGAGGGACGCAGACACCCTTGGGCTCACCGGTGGAGCCGGAGGTGAACATGACGTAGGCGAGGTCATTGCCCGTCACGTCCAGAAGGGGCGCCGAAATGGGCTGGCGAGCGATGCGAGAAGCCTCCTCATCGATGACGAGGAGGACAGCACCGAAAGCGGGCAGGTCATCGACGACGTCGGAGTGAGAGAGGACGACGCCGGCTGAGGACTCGCGGAGGACGAAGGCGAGGCGGTCGGAGGGCCAGGCCTTGTCGAGGGGGACGTAGGAGGCGCCGGCCTTGAGGA
>NZ_VIFM01001050.1 GCF_006636215.1 Myxococcus llanfairpwllgwyngyllgogerychwyrndrobwllllantysiliogogogochensis
GGGTAGCGCGGACAGGGGCATTCGGCCCGCATCGTGGAATCGCGCGCATCGCCCGCGGCAGCGCAGCGCGGCCGTGCGTGACCGCTGCCGCGCGCGAGGTCGCGCTTGGTGCCACAATGCTTCGCGCCACCTGCCGCTTTCCGTTCCGCGCCATGGTCCGTCGCCATGCCGCGCGCCGATGCCTCCGACATGATCATCACCAGCCTGCTCGATACCGACCTGTACAAGTTCACCATGATGCAGGTCGTGCTGCACCAGTTTCCCGGGGCGCAGGTGGAATACCGGTTCCGCTGCCGCAATCCGGGCGTGCAGCTCGCACCCTATGTGGCGGAGATCCGCGACGAGATCCGGTCGCTGTGCAGCCTGCAGTTCCAGGACGC
>NZ_VIFM01001051.1 GCF_006636215.1 Myxococcus llanfairpwllgwyngyllgogerychwyrndrobwllllantysiliogogogochensis
CTATATAGGATTTGGCGGCCGTGCGCGGCGCAAAGAGTACTGGATGTTTATTCTGGTCAACCTCATCCTGACCGGCGTATTGAGCATCATCGATAAAATGCTGGGCTGGCAGCGGGCTGGCGGCGAAGGCATTCTGACCACTATCTATGGCGTACTGGTCTTTTTACCGTGGTGGGCGGTGCAATTTCGCCGTCTGCATGACACCGATCGTTCGGCCTGGTGGCTATTGCTGCTGTTGATCCCGGTCATCGGCTGGCTGGTGATCCTGATCTTTAACTGCCAGCGCGGCACCGAAGGCAATAATCGCTTCGGGCCCGATCCGAAACCCTTTTCCTACTAATCTTCCTGCTCCTCCCGCTAGCGGGAGGAGCGTCTTCATC
>NZ_VIFM01001052.1 GCF_006636215.1 Myxococcus llanfairpwllgwyngyllgogerychwyrndrobwllllantysiliogogogochensis
GAACTGCCCAGCTCGCGACCGCTGCGTCTGGAGCATGGCAACATCGGCTCACAGCTGATCGACTGGCCGCTGGAGCATGTCGTCAAATGCCTGGTCTTCTATCACCCGGACGACCCGGCGGCGCTGCGTGCAGAGCAGGACGCCCTGCTGCTCGAGGTCTGGCAGGCCTGTAACAAGTCAGGCCATGAACTGCTGCTGGAGGTGATCCTGCCGGAAAATGGCCCGGACAAAGACGAGCGCCATTACCACACTATGCTGGAACACTTCTATCAGCTGGGGATCAAGCCGGACTGGTGGAAGCTGCCGCCGCTCTCCAGCGCCAGCTGGCAGCAGATCACCGCCCTTATCGAGCGCGAAGATCCGTGGAGCCGCGGGATCCT
>NZ_VIFM01001053.1 GCF_006636215.1 Myxococcus llanfairpwllgwyngyllgogerychwyrndrobwllllantysiliogogogochensis
GACAATGGCCTCTCCGAACTGGAAGCCAACGTCGACTCCCTGATCGTGGTGCTCAACGAGAAGCTGCTGGAAGTGCTGGGCGACGACATCACCCAGGACGAGGCCTTCGCGCACGCCAACGACGTGCTGAAGAACGCCGTGGGCGGCATCGCCGAGATCATCAACGAGTACGGCCACGTGAACGTCGACTTCGAAGACGTGCGCACCGTGATGGGCGAGCCCGGCAAGGCCATGATGGGCACCGCCGTCGCGAGCGGCCCCGACCGTGCCCGCATCGCCGCCGAGCAGGCCGTGGCCTGCCCGCTGCTGGAAGGCATCGACCTGTCGGGCGCCAAGGGCGTGCTGGTGCTGGTCACGGCCGCCAAGGGCAGGCTCAAGCT
>NZ_VIFM01001054.1 GCF_006636215.1 Myxococcus llanfairpwllgwyngyllgogerychwyrndrobwllllantysiliogogogochensis
TGCCAGAGCTTAACCCTTATATTCCTGATGATTTCTCGCTGATTAAGTCAGAGAAGAAATACGACCATCCAGAGCTGATTGTTGATGAGTCGAATCTGCGCGTGGTGTATGCGCCAAGCCGTTATTTTGCCAGCGAGCCCAAAGCTGATGTCAGCCTGATTTTGCGTAATCCGAAAGCCATGGACAGCGCCCGCAATCAGGTGATGTTTGCGCTCAATGATTATCTCGCAGGGCTGGCGCTTGATCAGTTAAGCAACCAGGCGTCGGTTGGTGGCATAAGTTTTTCCACCAACGCTAACAACGGCCTTATGGTTAATGCTAATGGTTACACCCAGCGTCTGCCGCAGCTGTTCCAGGCATTGCTCGAGGGGTACTTTAGC
>NZ_VIFM01000105.1 GCF_006636215.1 Myxococcus llanfairpwllgwyngyllgogerychwyrndrobwllllantysiliogogogochensis
GCCACCACCTCCACAGCACGCGGCATTGCAGGGGCCGCCCACGGGAGCGGGCGGAGCATCCGGATTGCTGAAGCCCGCGCCGACGAAGCCATACAGGGCCACGCCTTCATCGGGAATCACCTGGCGGCCGTCCGCGCTGACGCTGCCCAGTCCATAGGCATACCAGCCACTGCCGTTGGCGTCGTAGTTCCAGAAGTTGGCCTGGGCGCCAGGCAGCTCGCCCCGGTAGTTGGCGTAGTACAGCTTCGCGCCACTGAACCCCGGGGTGAGCCCTTCGAAGCGCGCGTCGCCGGGCTGGAGGGTGAAGTACAGCGGCATCTCCAGGTTCGGCAGCGGGAAGGGAGCCTGGTTGATGGGCAGCGGGGTGATGTTGATTTCCGTGAGCAGGTTGCCCGCGCGGTCCCGCACCACCGTGCCCGGAGGCAGTCGCAGCTCCAGGCCGGGAATCGCGGGCGTCGTCACCACGACTTCTTCCGTGGTGGGGCTGGGGATGGCGACCGTACCCTGGGGGTCCAGCCGAGGCATCCACACCGTGTGGCCCAGGGGATTGGTGATGCCCTCCTGGATTTCGATGTGCATGAAGAACAACCCGTAGCGGGTGGCTCCATGGTTCGCGGTCTGGCCATTGACCTCCAAGGTCTGACCACCGGGCTTGAGGCCCTGCACGAGGAAGCGGCCCTGAGCGTCCGTCCGCGTCGCGATGCCACGCACCACCACGTTCACGTTCGCCAGCGGCTTGCCATTGAGGCGCAGCACGCGACCGGAGAGCGCGGTGACGCCCGGGGGCGCCTGGAGCGGCTCGGCCGGCGTCACGCGAGGCTCACGTGAGCGCCAGTCGCCCGTGAGGTTCTCCGGACCGGGCAGCCAGGTCTCACCGTCGTCGAAGAGGGGCCTCTCCGGCGCCTGCCAGTCATAGCGACCATCCGCGCCCCGCTTCTCCGTGTGCCGCAGCAGGGCCACGGCCTGGGCCTGGGCCTGGGGGCGTCCGAGTCGCGGGCGGGGAAGCCGGACATCGGGGCTGCCCTGTCCAGCGGCCAGCGACTGGGTGGTGAAGCTCACCGTGGCAAGCGGCAGCACCCGACCGTCGGCGTCCTTCGCGCCCTGGACATAGAGCGTGTAGTTCGTGGCCGGCAGCAGCGCCTGGGTGGGGCGGAAGAAGAGCAGTCGCCCGTCCTCCGCGAAGCCGAGGCGACCTTCCACCTCGCCCACGGGGCCCGCCAGCGTGAGGGCGGTCTCGTCGACCTGCGTGACGGGATGGCTCAAGCGCACCCCGAGCAGGGCCTGCACGGACACCGACGAGGCCTTGTTCGCGGGGCTGGAGCCCGCCACTTCCAGCGGAGCCTCCGCGACGGGCAGTCGCTCCTTCTCGGTGGCGTCCAGCCGGAGGAACTCCCCCCGCTCCGGGTCGAAGAGCTCCGCGGTGGGCGCCTCGCCGGGCTCATCGCCACCCGACAGCAGCACCCGACCATCCGCCAGCAGCACGGCGGTGTGCCCCACGCGCGCCACCTGCAGGCGCGCCGACAACCGCTTCACCTGGAGCGTTCGGGGGTCGAACACCTCCGCCGTGTCACTGGCGCGCGCGTCCCCCGTCTCGCCGCCGGCGAAGAGGACCCTGCCATCGGTCAGCACGGTGGCCGAGTGCCGGGCTCGCGCCGTCAGGTGCACCTCGGACGCCTTGGAGAACGCGGCGCTGTCGCCCGAGAACCACTCGGACTCACGGACGAGCCGTCCGGAAGCGCCTCGACCGCCGAGGACGAGCACCCGGCCATCCGGCAGCATCGTCGCCGAGTGACCGGACCGCGCATGTGCCATGCCCTGGGCCAGCGGCTTTGCGCCATCGGGCTCCGTCAGGAACACGGCGGCCGAGGAGGGAGTCGAATCGCCCAGCAGCAGCCAGCGGCCGTCCGCCAGTCGCGTCGTGCTGCGTCCTCCTGGCGCTGTGGGCCTGTCCGAGGTCAGGCGTTGCACCACGTCAACAGGGACCGTGGCGAAGGGCGCCTCCTCGGTGCATGCCGGCAGGACACCGAGCAGCATGAGGCAGGCGAGAGCAAGGACACGTCTTGTGTCTGACATTGTTTTTCCGTTGGGACGCAGGAGAGGCACGGGTGTCATCGCTTCACCTCCACCGAGGCCGGCGCGAGAGGCGCACCCTGGGTCTTCACTCGCACGGTGACCTGCCCGGTGTTGGCGGCCAACGGGTCCACGGTGATGCTGTAGGTGCCCGCCGTCGTGGTGGTGAAGTTGGTCGTGTAGCTTTGATTGGGATAGGCGGTCCGGGAGGCGACCGCCACTCCATCGGGACGGAGGACCTGCAAAGAGGCGTAGGTGGCGAAGGTGCCGCCACTGACGACGAGCGACAGGCTGGCACTCGCCGCGGCCGTGAAGGTGTAGCGGCCGTCCTGGCCCACGCGCGCCGTGCTGAACGTCGCGGCCGTCCCGTCAACGACGAGGGTGTCCTCCACCGTGCGAGACAGCAGCAGCCCCACCGAGGCCGTCGCCATTCCCGACGGATTCACGGTGATGGCATAGGTCCCTGTCACCGGCAGCACCGGCAGGTTGCAGCTCCCCGGGGCGGTGTAGCTGCTGCAATTGACGAGCTGGGTCCCGTCCGGCTTGCGCACTTCGAAGGTGACGGACTGCGAAGCGGGCACCGTGGTGATGCTCACCACGCCCAGGCCCAGCCTGTCTCCCGCGTCGCCGCTGAAGGTGTAGCGCCCGTTCTGGCCCACCCCCAGGCTCACCGTCGTCGGCGTCCCGTCGATGCTCCCGGCACTGCCACTGGTTTCCTGCACCAGCCGCAACGTGAGCTGACCCGTGTTGGCGGCCAGCGGGTCCACGGTGATGACGTGGGTGCCTGACGTGGTGGTGGTGAAGTCCCACGTGACGTTGTCATTGGGGTACGCGGTCCGGCTGATAATCGCATTGCCATCCGGGCGGAGGACCTGCACGGAGGCGTAGTTGGAGAAGGTGCCACCGGTAGCGACGAGCGTCACGTTGGTGTTCGCCGCAGCCGTGAAGCTGAAGCGACCGTCCTGGCCCACGCGCGCCGTGCTGAACGTCGCGGCCGTCCCGTCAACGACGAGGGTGTCCTCCACCGTGCGAGACAGCAGCAGCCCCACCGAGGCCGTCGCCATTCCCGACGGATTCACGGTGATGGCATAGGTCCCTGTCACCGGCAGCACCGGCAGGTTGCAGCTCCCCGGGGCGGTGTAGCTGCTGCAATTGACGAGCTGGGTCCCGTCCGGCTTGCGCACTTCGAAGGTGACGGACTGCGAAGCGGGCACCGTGGTGATGCTCACCACGCCCAGGCCCAGCCTGTCTCCCGCGTCGCCGCTGAAGGTGTAGCGCCCGTTCTGGCCCACCCCCAGGCTCACCGTCGTCGGCGTCCCGTCGATGCTCCCGGCACTGCCACTGGTTTCCTGCACCAGCCGCAACGTGAGCTGACCCGTGTTGGCGGCCAGCGGGTCCACGGTGATGACGTGGGTGCCCGACGTCGTGGTGGTGAAGTCCCACGTGACGTTGTCATTGGGGTACGCGGTCCTGCTGGTAATCGCATTGCCATCCGGGCGGAGGATCTGCACGGAGGCGTAGTTGGAGAACGTGCCACCGGTGGCGACGAGCGTTACGTTGGTGTTCGCCGCGGCCGTGAAGCTGAAGCGACCGTCCTGGCCCACGCGCGCCGTGATGAACGTCACTGCCGTCCCGTCGATGACGAGGGTGTCCTCCACCGTGCGAGACAGCAGCAGTCCTACAGAGGCCGTCGCCATTCCCGTCTGATTCACGGTGATGGCATAGGTGCCCGTCACTGGAAGCACCGGCAGGTTGCAGCTCCCCGGGGCGGTGTAGCTGCTGCAGTTGATGAGCTGGGTGCCGTCCGGCTTGCGCACTTCGAGGGTGACGGGCTGCGAAGCGGGCACCGTGGTGATGCTCACCACGCCCAGGCCCAGCCGGTCTCCCGCGTCGCCGCTGAAGGTGTAGCGCCCGTTCTGGCCCACGCCCAGGCTCACCGTCGTCGGCGTTCCGTCGATGCTCCCGGCACTGCCACTGGCTTCCTGCACCAGACGCAGGGTGAGTTCGCCGGTGTTGGCGGCCTGTGGGTCCACGGTGATGACGTGGGTGCCCGACGTCGTGGTGAGGAAGTCCCACGTGACGTTGTCATTGGGGTAGGCGGTCCTGCTGGTAATCGAACTGCCATCCGGACGGAAGACCTGCACGGAGGCGTAGTTGGGGAAGGTGCCACCGGTGGCGACGAGCGTCACGTTGGTGTTCGCCGTGGCCGTGAAGGTGTAGCGAGCATCCTGGCCCACGCGCGTGGTGCTGAACGTGACGGCCGTCCCGTCCACGACGAGGCTGCCCTCCACCGTGCTCGACAGCAGCAGGCCCAGCGAGGCGGTCGCCACTCCCGTCTGATTCACGGTGACGACATAGGCCCCCGTCATCGGCAGGTCCGGCAGGTCGCAGTTCCCCGGCGTGGTGTAGCTGCTGCAGTTGACGAGCTGGGTGCCGTCCGGCCTGCGCACGTCGATGGCGACCGACTGCGCGGCGGGCACGGTGGTGAGGCTCGCGATGCCCAGCCCCAGCCGCTCCCCCGCCGCGCCGAAGAAGTTGAACCGCCCGTTCTGTCCCACCTGCCCCGAGAAGACGGCCATGGCACCGTCCTTCTCCAGGTTCCCGGTGATGCCTCGCACCAGCGTGAAGGTGGCGCTCAAGCCTGTCGTCGTCCCATTGGCCTTCAACACCGCGGTGTAGGTGCCTGCCTTCGGAGCGACCGGCAAATCGAAGGCGCCACCCGTGGCCAAGATGGAGGCGGTGCTGAGGCTCTCGCCCAGGCCGTCGTAGATGCGCAGCGTTCCCGACGAGGCACCACCGAGCACCACCGAGCTCACGACGACGGTCACCTGCTCGCCCTGCTGCACCGAGAAGCTCACCGCGGCCTTGTTCGTCGAGCTGGCCAGGGAGACATTGACCGGCGCCCCGCCCACCTCCGCTTGAGAGAGGGTGTCCGTTCCGCCAGGGACCTGGTCGAGCGGAACGACCATGAAGTCCTGCGTGCTCGTCGCGCGCCCCGACGGCGTGGAGACCCTCACCTTCCCCGTGGCGCCACGCGAGGAGACCTTGGCCTGCAGCTGCGTCGCCGTGGAGGAGAGGATGTCCGCCTGGATGTCCCCGATGAAGATCCGGTTGTAGATGTTCTGGAGACTGAAGTTCGAGCCGGTGATGGTCACCGTCGTCCCGACCGGCCCACCCGAGGGCGAGAAGCCAGAGATGATGGGCGCGGGGACCGGAGCCAGCACCACGAAGTCCTCGTGGCTGGTGGCCGTCACGCTCCCGACCTCCACGCTCACCGTCCCCGTCGTCGCGCCCGCGGGCACCGTCACCACGAGCCGCTGCTCGCTCGCGGCGGTCACCACCGCGGCGACCCCGTTGAACCGCACCGTATTGTTGGCGGGAGTCGTGCTGAAGCCCGAGCCCGTCAGCGTCACCTCGCCGCCCGGCGGTCCCTCGTTGGGCGCGAAGTCGAAGAGCCCCAACTGCGCGGCGGAGAGCCGCTTGATTTCAAGGAGGTTGCCACCTTCGTCATAGACATACTGGGCGCTGGCGCCCGTCCCGTCATAGACAGCCACCAGCCGGCGGGACTCGTCATAGGCGTAGTTGATGGGCGGACCCGCGTCTCCCAGGCTCGCGACCTGGGTCGTCGGGTCCGACAGCGTGGGTGGAGGCGAAAGACTCTCGCCTCCGCATGCGGTCAACAGCAGGGCACACCAGAGGGAGCCCAGGCCAAGGCCAGGCCCCCAGGAGGAACGCTTCAAGGGAAACTCCTTGCGCTACGAAGGGTCAGTGGACGCGCGGCGTCGCGTCCGGTGGATGGGACGGCGACACTGCGCTCGTCAGTGCCTTGAGAAACTCGACGAGGTCGGAGCGCTCAGAGGGAGTCAGGTCCCCCACCTGTCGCCCCGGAGTGGAGCGGTAATACAGCTCACGCTCGACGGCCTGGAGCAGCGTGGGGATGCTGCCGTCGTGCATGTACGGCGCCGTCACGGCCACGTTTCGCAGGGACGGGGTGCGAAAGCGTCCCAGGTCCGTGGGGCTGAGCGTCACGGCGAAGCGCCCCAGGGCCGCCATCTCCGCCCGGGCCGGCACACTGGCCCGCCGGGCCTCCCGCGACATCCCCACGGCCTCGCGTGCCGCCTCCGCCTGATGGGGAATGAGTTCGGAGCGCACCTCTCCCGCGTGGTACGCGCCATCCGTCAGCGCGCCTCCTTCAAGGTGGTGGCAGCGCGCGCACCCCGCGCGTCCGGTGAAGAGAGCCCAGCCCCGGCGCTGCGCCGGCACCAGCGCGGCGCGGTCACCCGCCTGGGCGCGATCAAAGGCAGACGAGGCCACGGGCAGCTGGCGCACGAAGTCCGCGAGCGCCTGCGCCACGGTCTGCTGGGTGACGCCCCTGCCGGGGAAGACCCGCTCGAAGTCCGAGGCGTGACGGGCCCGCACCGCGGAGAGGACCGCCTGCACGTCTTCGAGGCCGTGCTCCTCGGGGGCGGTGAGCGGGTCGAAGACCAGCGCCTCCAGTGAATCCCGCCGCCCGTCCCAGAACAGCTCGCGCATCTGAGCCAGGCCCAGCAGGCTCGGGGCGTTGCGGGTCCCGACACGGCCCAGGACGCCACGCGAGACAGGCAGTCCGTCCGTGAAGGCGGCACCTGGCTGATGACACGTCTCGCAGGACACCCTTCCATCGGCGCTCAAGGACGTATCGGAGAAGAGCCGCTGCCCCAGCGCGGCGCGAGCGCTCGCGTCCTCCCTGGAGACACGCTCCTCGGCGGCGGCCCTTGCTGGCGCCAGGAACACCAGCCCCAGCCCCGCGGCGACGCTCCAGACGAGACGCCGACCCGGTGCGGCGCATCTCCTCTCAAGACTGGCCTTCGACCTGCTCCGCGCCAACATACGCACCCACTCGGTCCCTACGGCCCTGACTGCCCGAACAGGCGCACCCGTCCCTGAGCCGTGCAGGCCCCTTCATGAAACGTGGAACGAACCGCCACGACGGGAACGACAAACACAAGGCCCCGCCTGGAGCGAGCGCGCCTCGACGAGGCCGTGCATCCGGCCCATTTCCGATACGGAGTGGACCCTTTTTCCTGGTCTGGAACCCGGGACGTTTTTCACGGGCGGCATTCGGGGAATGCCCAGGCCACGCCTCGCGGTGACGGCTCGGAGCATGCGCTGGACGACCAGCCCCGTGTCGCCGCGACGTATTCCTCTTGCAGTGCACTTGCATCGAGGAACGATGAAACGACCTGGCTTGCTCGCGACCTTCTTGATGGGCTTCCTGCCTGCCGCCACGGTGGGGGCGTATTCGCTCAACACCGCGGTCAGATGGGGAGACAACCCCTACGTCATCGATGTCATCACCGGCCCATTCCAGACCCACTTCGGACTGAACAATGCCAGCATCATGACCATCGCGCGTTCTGCCCTTCAGTCCTGGCAGAACTCAGGGGTCCGGTTCAACACGAACATCGAATTCCACGACACGACGCCCAACGCCTCGGACCTCGAGATTGAAGCCAAGACGTGCTGCGACGGCGATTGCTCGGGGAACAGCTGTCTCGGACGGTCGTCCTACATCTTCCTCTCCGACAACTGCTCCATCGACATCTACATGAACACCGGCGTCGCGAGCGCGTACTCGGACAACGGGACCCAGACCTTCGACCTCCAGTCCATCTTCACGCATGAGTTCGGGCACTGCCTCGGGTTGACCCATCCCTCCACGAGTTCGCCCGAAGCCGTCATGCACCAGGGGAACTACGCCTTCGGGGCCTATCCGAAGCGCTTCCCTCGCGAGGACGACAAGCTGGGCGGACAGCACGCCCAATACATCGCGGACTATCCCGTCAGGGTCCGCGCCCGGACGGGCGGCGGCTGGACGCAGGTGGGAACGACCTCCGGAAGCGTGGGCGTGGCGACGCAGACGGACGGGTGGTCGCTCGTGACGTTCGAGAACGACTCGAACCAGGACTACACCAGCCGCATCTCGTACGTCGGTATCGACCCCAGTGGCACCGTGGGACCGACCTGCACTTCGACGGACTATGCCTTCGACGGCGTGGCCGTCTCCGAGAATCCAGGCGGGGGCTTCGCGGCGGCGTTCCGCTCGTCCAATGACACCGGAGCCATCTACGTCTACCGGGGCGTCTACGGCAGCCTGGCCGGATGTTTCTGGGGAGGAAGCCCCCAGCTCACGACGATGACGTCCCATCGGCGCCCGAGCCTCGCGTATGACGCGGCGTCAGGTCGGCTGGTGATGGCCTTCATCGAGATGGGGACGGGAAAGCTCCGGGTCTCCACGTCGACCAGCGCCGGCACCTGGACCAACCCCACCCAGATCAACGGCGAATGGACCGACACGTCGGTCGGGATTGATTGCGGCTACTGGGCGCCTGCCGGTGCCAACCGCTGCTTCCTCACCTTCCCTGCCTCGAACGGCGAGCACCAGCTGCGCATCGCCGAGGGCTACATCACCGCGGCCGGCACCTTCATGTACCTGGGGACGCACGTCACGGCGGGCTGGACGCTCAACGTCGCCTCGGACGTGCAGATCGTGAATGGCAACCGCCTGGAAATCATCCACGCCTCCACCAACAACACCCGCGACGCGTACATGTACATCCGGGACTGCGCCAGCGGCACGTGCACGGACTCCAACTTCCCCATCGAGCGCAAGACGTTCGTTGGCGGCAGCATCTCCAGCGCGAAGCTGGTGACGGCGGCTCCTTGAGCCTGGACCTTCGCGAGACCCCGCAACACCAGACTCCTGGAGACACATTGTCATGAAGTCCTTCTTCAAGCAGGGAATGATGGTTGTCGTCGGTGCGGTCGTGGGCCTGGGAGCCGTGGGTGTGGGGAGGGCGCTGATACCAACCCCCGCGCTGGGCCCGGCGGGCCGGGGACATGTCCACGACGATTACGCGCGGTACACGCTGGGGCCCGAAGGCTACGTGGCCCAGTCCGACCTCATCGTCACGGGCCGCGTCACCCGACAGGTGGACACGCACCGCAAGGTCCAGGGCAGCAAGAGGCCTCGCTACTTCCAGAAGCTGGAGCTGGAGGTGGACGCGGAGCTGTATCGGAACGCGGAGCGGCTCCCGGGCTCCGCGACTCGCGTGGTCGTGGCGGTTCCAGCGGCGGGCATGGACGCGTCGGCGGGGCGCGCCCACCTGGGCGCGCTGGATGGACACCGGCAGCTGTTCTTCCTGCGTCGCTCACCCGACGTCGCGGGGGCCTTCGTCCTCCTCCGGGGCGACCATGGACATGTCGACCTGGACGCAGCCTCGGTCCAGCACGAGGTGCTCCCGGGAGCGACTCCCTCCGCGCTGCTCGACACGCTCAAGCGCTTCGTCGCGTCCACCCAGCTCTCGGTTCCTCGCACGGAGCGCACCTCGCTGGACTCCGTTCCCCAGGGCGCGGTGCCGGGCCGGCTCTACGGACGCGCGGACCGGCCCGCCACGCTGACCTCGCCCGCTCCCGACGAGGGGGGCACGGTGGTGTTCGACGCGCTCCCGGAAGGCGCGGTGGCGACACGGGTCCACGTCGTGAACGTGGGTGAGCGCTGCTTCGTGAGGCTGGCCTGGGAACCCGGACCGGCCTCGGGGCCCGTGGCGCTCCACATCAAGGATGGCGCCCAGCCGTCCGACTGCGCGGCCCTGCTCGACAAGACGTTCTGACGTCGCACGTCCAACGTGCCCGCGACCCGGCCTGCCCGTGGCGATGGCCGGGTCGCGGTGCTCACAGGATGATGTGTTCGATGGGCTTCCAGACGGGCTGGAGGTCCTTCGTCAGGACACCCACCTCGGGGACCACCAGCTCCTCGGCGTGCAGCAGGTAGGGGCCACCCTTGACGTTGCGCCCCACCAGCAGGAACGTGTAGCGGCCCGAGGGGAGCGCGTCGTACACGACCTCCGGGGAGGTCACTCCCGCCGGGCCGAGCACCCCCAGCTCGAGCTTGATTCGTTCCACGCGACCGTAGCTGCGGATCGGCGACAACGTCCCCGGGACGAGCACCGCCTGGTGGAGGGCGACATCGTCGGGAGGAGTGCCCGTGACACGGGGCACACGCAGCCGCAGCGTGGAGTGGCCTTCGCGCTCCTGAAGTTGGAGCACTCTCCGCTCGTTGGGGGCCAGCGTCACCCGGCGCGGGATGTACCGGCCCGACTGGGTCTCCGACCAGGGGTTCCCCATGAAGTCGTACCTGGAACTGAGGGAGATGACGTACTCCCCGGGCTCCAGTCCTCCCATGGAGAAGGACCCTTCGCTGACGTGCACGATGCCGGAGCGATGGAGCTTCTGGCCCCCCAGGGCGCTCAACCGCAGCATCACCTTCGCGGGCTGTCCCTCGCGGTCCTTCACGGTGCCCTCCAACCGCGCGCCCGGCGAGAGCACCACCTCCAGCGTTTCCTCGCCCGAACCCACCGACTGTTGAAACGGCAGGTAGCCGGAGTGGGAGATTTCCATGGCCAGGGGGCCCGCCTCCATCGGCCCGAACTCGAAGGCGCCCGAGGGGTCCGTTTTCGCGCTCGCCAGCTCGGGAGCCTGCGCCGACGAGGACTCATCGACCTGGGAGGACGGTGAGCGCCGGACGACCACCTGGGCGTTTTCGACGGGGGCGGAGGTCGTCGCGTCCACGACGCGCCCGCGCACCCACCGCCCCGCTTCGAGGACCAGCGTGCCCAGGTCCACGTCCTGTCCGCGCTCCACCCGGACCTCGCGGATGATGCGAGTGTGCCCCGGAGCCTCGAGCGTCAGCCACGTCACACCGGGTTGCTGGATGGGGAGCCGGAAGGCACCGTCGTCGCCCTGAAAGGACTCTTCATTGACGGTGAAGCGGTCAATGGGCGTGCCGTCCGAGCGCCGGAGCTTTCCGCGGATGCTCCCCAGATAGCGCAGCACCAGCCTCACGTTCGTCGAGCCCGCGGCGACCTGGTGCTCGGGGAGCGGGTCGAAGGCGTCATCCTCCCCGCGCGTCGCCACGCGCAACACGTAGCCCGGCTTCTCGACGGTCAGGTTGCTGTCGCCTCGCAGCAGGTGATGGACGGTGAACCGGCCCGCCTCGTCCGTGAGCGAGGATGCGTCCTCCAGTTGGATGCCGTGCTCCTGCTCATTCAACTGGGCGTAGTTCTCCCGCTGCGAGTGGGCCTTCACCTGAGCGCCACCCAGGGGCATGCCCGCCTCGTCCACGACGACACCGGATACCGACTTTCCGGTGTCCATCCGGAAGACCACCGTCGACTGTTCCTTGGGGCGCAGCTCGACGACGCGCGAGGCGCGATGAGGCGCCCCCGTGTTGAAGACCGCCCGGAGCGTGTAGCGACCCGGCTCCACGATGCGCATGACGAAGCGTCCTTCTTCGTCGCTCATGCACTCGGTGGTTCGGTCCTTCTTTCCCTCGGCGAACAGGGTGAGCGCCACCTCCGGGAGCGGCTCACCCCGGGCGCTCACCACGGTGCCCTCCACGTGCCCACCGGCGTGCAGCACCAGTCGAAGGTCCTGGACCGGAGCCTCCACACGCTCCAGGCGCGTGACGACGAAGTCCTCCCCGTAGGCGACGAGGATATAGGGGCCCGCTTCGGGCAGCTCGAGCACGAAGCGCCCCGCCGCGTCGGTCCGCGTTTCGAACCTCGTGGACTCGTAGTCTCCAAACCTTTGGACCTCCCCCTTGGATTGCACCTCACCGGAAGGACGCGCCTTGTCCTTGCTCAGCCGAGGCGGCGTCATGGCCGCCACGGTGGCCTCCGCCAGGGGATGCCCGTCCACGTCGGTGACCAGTCCCTCCATGAGGACGGCTGGCGCGCGCTGGGAGTCCGGCGTCGTGCCCTCGGCAGGCACCTCCCGCGCCTGGGCCTCGGTCCGCCCGGCGTCGGGCGCCCCACTCAGCGACTGCTGGGCGGAAGCCTCGCGAACCGTGGGCGCGGCCATCAGGGTCTCAGGGGTGCCGAGGGAGAACCGCGTCACGGCGAATCCCAGCACGACGACACCCAGGGCGATTGCCACCACGGACGCGCTTTTCATGAGGCCTCCCGTCGGCGTCACGCTAGCAGCATCCAACGCCCTCTCGTGCACGGGCGCGGTGTCTGCCCATCCACCCCGCCCCAGGCACTGACCTTCAGGCCACCGCTTCCGGCGCCGACGAGGTCTGCTTCGACGAGAGGGCACTGCCCACCGACGCCAGGACGATGAAGCCGACGGCCAGGGCCTGCACCCACGAGAGTCGCTCGTCCAGGAACAGCAGCCCCGCGAGCGCCCCGAGCGCGGGCTCCAGACTCATCAGGATGCCGAAGGTCCGCGTGGGCAGCTCCTTGAGAGCCATCATCTCCAGTGAATAGGGCAGCGCGCTCGACAGCACGGCGATGCCCAGCACCGCGGGCAGCAGCGACACGTCCAGCAACGAGGTGCCCGCCTGCGCCACGCCAAAGGGAACGACGAGCAGGGCCGCGGTGAGCATGCCCAGTGACGCGGCCGTCCCGCCGTGCACGGAGGCGCCCGCCTTCTGGCCGAACACGATGTAGAGCGCCCAGCACGTGCCCGCCACCAGCGCCCAGCCGACCCCCACCCAGTCGAGCGCCTTCCCGGTCCCCGCCAGTGGCAGGATCATCACCACGCCCGCCACGGCCAACAGCGCCCAGATGAAATCGACGGCCTTCCGAGTCGACAGGAGCGCCACCGCGAGGGGCCCGGTGAACTCGATGGCGACGGCGATGCCCAGGGGGATCCGCTCCAGCGCCAGGTAGAAGGTCAGGTTCATCACCCCCAGCGAGGCGCCATACACGAGGACGGAGCGCAGCTCCGCGCGGGTGAGGCGCTTGCGCCAGGGACGCCAGATGGCCAGCAGAATCAGGCTGGCGAACACGAGCCGGAGCGCCGTCGTCCCTTGTGCGCCGACGACGGGAATCAACCGCTTGGCGAGCGAGGCCCCCACCTGGATGCAGCTCATCGCGACCAGCAACAGGAGCACGGCGCTGGTGCGGGGGCGGGTCAGCCCACGGAGTCGAGACATGCCGCGCACTGTCGCACAAGCGCACCAGGGCAGGTCATCGCTCACCTCCGGCGGAGTCGAAGCCGCCGGTGCTCCAGAATCGCGCGCCACCCGTCCGCTTGCAGCGGGTGCAGCCAGGCGCGCGCGCGATTCTGGAAAGCCGTCCGGGTTACTTCTTCTTGTCGGCCTTCTCCTTCTTCTTCTTCTGCTTCTCCTTCGTCGACAGCTTCGGCTTGTTGTCCTTCTTCGCCTTCTCTTGACCCTTGGGCACGGTATCGCTCCTTACGCCCGACCACGGCGGGCCCCATCCTACCGCGCCCGGACTGTCGCGGGTGGGAATTGCCCGGCCCCGCGAGCCTCGGCGGCACAGGAGGGCGCGCTTCCGTCGCGCGCCCTCCCCTGCCCGCCTGCTAGTGGTAGAGGCGGATCTCACACACCTGGGAGTAGCTGCTCACTCCAGGGAACGTGCCGGACACGTAGAGCCGCACGTGTTTCGCAATCAGCCCTCCGCCGGGACGCTGGCTGTAGTCCGCGACGACAGTCTGATTGGGGCCATAGGACATGGACCCACTGTCACTCGTGCTCCAGGTGCTCCCGTTCAGGCCGACAGCCATCGCCCAGCCCGTGGGGTTCCACTGCCCGAAGTCGATCTCCATCCGCTTGATGAGGTACTCGCGCTCCATGTAGACGTACACCGACTGCGAGTTCCCATTGCTGCTCCACCAGCACGAACTCTTGTTCCTGTCCGCGACGGTGTAGGCCGCCATGGGATTGACGGTGGCGTTGCCAGCGCCCACTCGAATCTGATGGGAGACGGTGACGGGGCCGGAGAAGCCCTGGTAGCTCACGTCGAGCCGGTTCACGACCTTCAGCATCAGCGTCGAGCCGCCCAGTCCCGCCGTGTCGAAGGTCCAGTGCCGATCCGTGAAGGCAGCGCTCTCCTCTCCAACCTTGGTCCACGTCAGGCCGCTGTCCTGCGACAGGTAGTAGTCGACGAGCTGCGGCGCCGGGTGGGACCAGTGGACGTGGATGTCATCGCCATCCAGGGTCGGGGAGGTCCCCGAGGAGGCGGTCACATCAATCAAATCCGTGACGGTCAGCGTCGTCGTATTGGAGACCACGGTCTGCTGGTAGGCGTCCACCACGCGCCAGTGGGAGACGCGCGGCTGGATGTGGTGGTCGATGGGATAATAGATGTGATTGCTGGTGATGGTCCCGACCGTCTGCCAGGTCTGGGGAGCCTGGGGCGTCGAGCGCTGGAGGAGCAGCGTGTCACCGCCTCCGCTGACGGTGAAGTACGGGTACTGGGATGACCGGGTGACCACTGAATCCGGCAAGGAGAGGACGGGCTTGCTGACGGGGTTGGTGACCCAGATGGGCGCCATCACGACTTCGGCGTTCTCCCATTGCTGCCTGAGCGTGACGACGTAGATGGACTCGTAGGGCGTCAGCGAGAAGACCTCCTTCAGGTCGATGAGTCCGATGTCGGTGTACGGGATTTCCTTGATGGGTGCGTTGGGCTGGAAGGGGCTCCAGACCTGGAGCGTCGTCCAGTTATTGCCGCCACCGGTGCCATCCTTGGTCGTCCCCCACACGGTGAAGTCGAGCCGCCGCTCGGTGGGGCTGAGCGCGAACTCGGAGCCCATGGGACGGCCGTTGACCATGAAGAAGCCGGAGGCAGGCGGCAGGGCCGTGCGGAACACCGAGCGGTTGCGCAGCGCGATGAGGAAGTTGTCGTAGTTGAACGGCGTGCCGGGAGGCAGGACGACACCGGCGCGGCCCTGGGCCGTGTCGTGGCCATGGGTCTTCTCGCGGGGCACCCCGGGCTCGTCGATGTAGCGGCGCACCCAGGTGCCGTTCGGGTGCTGTTCCATGAAAGCGCCCCCCAACTGCTCGCGGGTGGTGGAGTGCGCGTCGGTGTTGGAGACGGGGGCGACTCGGAAGCCGCGCCGCAGCAGCTCGAAGTACTTGGGGAGCCCGTTGTACTCGGCGAGTTCGACGGCATCTCTCACCTTTTGGCGTCGGTCCGGCGCCGTGGGGAGCGTGAAATACACGTCGTCGTTCGGATGGTTCAGCTGGATGTGGGTGCTCAGCAGCGGGTCCGCCGAGTAGTTGTCGACGATCTCGTCGTGCATGTTCCCGATGTTGGAGGAGTTGACATGCAGATTGCGGTTGAAGCTGTTGAAGTGGTGGTCATGGCTTGAGCCCGTCCCATCATCCGGGCCCACATGAGACTCCCTGCCCCTGAGGACGAGCAGCTCGGATTGCCCGTTCGCATCCAGCACGGGGCTCAGCTGGGAGATGGGGTCATCGTCATCGTAGGACTTCCACGACGTGGTGTGGTTGCTGGTGCCGAAGAAGTCATAGCCGTGGCGGAAGGCGGACAGCAGCACCTCGCTTCGGATGATCTGGGGCGTGAAGCTGAGCGACCCACCGTCCATGGCGTCATGGCCGCGGGGGTGATTGTGCAGGTCCCCCACGAAGGTCTGCCAGCCGCCACCTCCCAGCTCCGTGGCGATGCGATTGCGGTATTTGCTCTCCCGGACCGCGGGGACCGGATACCGGTCCAAGGCGAGCACGTTCGTCACCTCATCATCAGCGAGGCCCGGGGTGGAGAACAATGCGGCGGCCAGCAGCACGCTGCCGCCGAGACTTCTGTTTCGAGACATGGGACCACTTCCTCAGGAGGGACGCAGCAAGGACGGACGAATCAAGTGAGCGTCACCCACTCTCACTACGGAGGAAGCCGCGAGGACTGGTCGTTGCGAACCGGCTGAATCACTTTGAGCGCGGCCTGGGGAGACTGGGGCCTGCACCCGCCTCGCATGTCCGCCGCGCACGTTCTCCGAAGCCCTTGCGACCGACCTGGCCGCGAGGACGCCCTCACCCCGCCGCGGGCCCGTGCCTCATCGCATCCAGCGCGCGTGGATCCGGCCGTTGACCACGTCGACGGCCATCCAGTCGTCCGCGAAGGCGGCGGAGCAGTCGCACTGCACGCCCTTCAGGTGCTCTCGAATCAACTGGAGCTTGAAGCCGCGCGGCGTCTTCAGGATGGCGACAACGCGCTCCTTGGACTGACCGAGTCGCTGCTTCACGTCGAGCACCTTCCCCGTCGCCGCGTCGATGAGCGCCACGCCCACCCATTCGTACCCGGGGCGGTCGTCGCGGGTGAAGAACACCAGCGCGCGGCGGTCATCCACCGCGAAGGCGGAGACGCCACCGCCGACGGACCCTTTCGCTCCAGCCAGCCGGCAGACGGACTTCCCATCCGCGACGTTCGCGATGGAGCCGTACCAGGCCTTCTCCAGCGGCAGCCCGGTCTTCCCTCCCGAGGTCTCCACGACGGCCGTCATGTCGTCCTCGGTGCACTCGCCCGAGGCGGAGTCGAAGGCCACCGAGAACACGTGCGCTCCGACCTGGCACTCCCACCGGAAGTCACAGTCGGCGACCTCCGGTTCGGCGGCCTCCACCGAGACCGCACCGCAGCACAACATCAGCGCCACCCAACCACCGCGTGTCATCGAGGCCTCCGTGCGGGCCCCGCTCGGGCCGCTCGGTGGCCAGCGTCGTAGAGCGCGGCGCGGAGGGCAATGGTGAACGCACCCCACCTGCCCTTGGAACGGGGCACCCCTCCCTCCATGCGAAGGGTGCCCACGCCCATCGTTCACATCGGCTTCGGGGGGAGCGGCTGGGAGCTGAGGCACCACACGTCGCCGCACACCCGCTCGCAGGAGAGCCCCGCGCACTGGTAGGTGGGCACGTCGCACTGCACGCCACAACCACCGCAGTTCATGTTGTCGTTGTAGATGTTGATGCACACCCCATTGCAGAGGTGATGGAACGCCGGAGTGTTCCGCCAGCAGGACTGCGTCTCGGTGGTGTTCGCCGACTGGCAGGAGTCATTGGAGCAGACGGCGCTCGCGACGGAGCGCGACTGCGTGCCAGTCGGATCGCAGTCGTTGTCGAACCCCGCGCACTCGCTCCAACCGCCGACACTCGAGCCTCCGCAGGACGTGCCATTGGTGCTCCGGCTGCAGGTCCGGCTGTTGGAGTAGTACGTGGGCGAGCACTGCTCGGACTGGCACTTCTCACGCATGAACTGCATCGACTGCGTCCCTCCGCTGTCACACACGTCGCTGAAGCCCGCGCAGTCGCTCCAGACGTAGCTGCTGTACTCGGGGCCACACCAGCTCCCCTCGGTGACACGGCCGCAGGACCGCGACTCCACGTAGGAGTCACTGCCGCATGCCCCGCCCGAGCAGACCTGGCTGGAGACGGTGCGCTGCTGTGTCCCTGATTGGGCGCAGGTGCTGCTGAAGGAGCAACTGCTCCAGCCGCCCGCGCCTCCCGAACCGCACGAGAGGCCATCCGTGTCACGGGAGCAGCCCCGGGACTCGGTGGACGAGGAGCCCTGGCAGCTCCCGCTCGAGCACGCGTAGTTCGTCACGCTCCGGGACTGGCTCCCACTCTCCCCGCAGGTACCGGAGAAGCCCCCACAAGCGCCCCAGCTCCCGGTGCCGCTGCCAGGGCCACAGGAGTTCCCGCTCGTGGTCCGTGCACAGCCCTCGCTCTGGGTCGCCGTCGATGCCTGGCACTGCCCGCTGGAGCAGGCGTAGGTCGTCACGTCGCGCGAGCGCGAGCCGGACTCGCCACACTCCCCGGAGAAGCCGCCGCACGCGCTCCAGCCACCGCTCTGCGCGGTGCCACAGGTGGTGCCGTTGGCCACCGCGTCGTCGCCCGGGCACTGCGCGCTGCTGCCCGTGCAGGTCTCCGCCGCGTCGCAGACGTCCGCCGCGCCCCGGCACAGCGTCCCCGCCGACTTGAAGCTCCACTCCGTCGAGGACAGGCCCGGCTCGCACACCTGGCAGGCTCCCGAGGGGTTCGTGGCACCGGGCGCATGGAGCGCGCCATCAATCCAGCAGCCGGCCACACACTGCGCCGCTCCGCCGCACACGCTCCCCGCGCCGCAGGACGTGCCCGCCGCCACAGGAGGGTGCAGACACGCGCCGACGGCATCACACGCGTCCGCCGTACACGGGTTGCCATCCTCCGGACACGCCGCGCCCACCGGCCGGAGCGAGTAGGAGCACGTTCCCCCCGAGCAGGTGCCCGCGGACACATGGCACGGGCTCGGCGGGCTGTTGCAGGTCAGCGCGGTTCCCACGCAGCCACTGGCGCTCTGTCCGTTGCACGTCTCCGCGAGGGTGCAGGCATTGCCGTCATCACACGCCGCACCAGCGGAGCGCACGGTGCACACACCCTCCAACCCCGGCAGGTCGCAGGCATCACACGCGCCACCACAGGCCTTGTTGCAGCAGACGCCGTCGGCACACAGGCCACTGAGGCAATCCATGCCGGAGATGCACATCTCGCCGTTGTCACGCTTCGGCCCCGCGAGGGCCTCCACCGTTCCGGTCGGCACGACGTCGACACACGCGCCATCCGCGCAGGCCTGGCCCTCGGGACAGGAGACGCCCTGACAGGCTTCGTCGATGCAACTGCCATCCTGGCAGACCTCGCCCGCCTGACAGCCCGCATCGCAGGCCTCGTCCGGCGGGTCGGAGGCGCACCGCGCCAGGAAGAAGGAGAACACACACACCACGGCGGTTCTGAGCAACACGCTGCCTGAGGACTGAGGACGCATGGGGGCTCGCAAGAGAAAGGAGGAAGAGAGGATGCGGTCCACCCGCGAGGCGCCGACACCCGGCCTCGCGGGGGAACGCGGGACAGGCTCAGGGCGCGAAGACACCCGTCACGAGCATCGCGCTGGCCTCGGGCCACGCGGAGCGGAAGGGACGGTTCTGGAAGTCCAGGTTGCCGCTCGAGCGCGCCTCGACGAGGGCGAAGTACCGCTTCCCTGCCTCCAGGACGCCCGGTGGCACCATGAGCTGCGTCGCGCTCGTGTAGAGCCGGCCTGCCTGGGGGCCCTGGACGGTGCTGCCCTCGCTGTCCACGTAGATTTCGAAGATGCGGACCCGGTAGTGCGTGGCGTCGCCCACCGAGGGCGCGCTCCACGCGAGCCGGGGCGTGAGCCCCACGCCGGACAGGGTGCCGAACGCATCCTGCCCGTTGAGGGTCGGCATCCGCACGGGACTCAGGCGCGGAGTCAGCGGCGCGGCGCCGAAGGCCGGCAGCGCGTCCGCGTACGTCACCGAGGGACGGAAGTACATCGGCTCCGCCGTGCCTCCGCCCGGCAGCGGCAGTGCGAAGGCCACGGTGAACTCCGTGCTCACCTGCCCCGCCTGCGCGAAGCCCGGGAAGGGATTGCCGTAGGAGAAGGACAGCGCCCGGTCCCCTCCCCCCACCGGCGGGTAGAACGTCATCAGGTCCGGCGCGGCCGCGTAGGTGCCACGCGTCCCATCCGGGAAGGCCGACACGTAGAGCGCGTGCGAGTCCACCTGGGCCGCGGGATGGACCGCCGTCCGCAAGCCCTCGAAGGTGGTGGCACGCCAGTCGACGAGGAGGCCCTGGTCCTGGGGCAGCGCCGCCATCGTCCCCGCCACGGAGGTGGTGGTGGCGTTCGCGACGGTGGCCGTGGTGGTGAAGGCCCGGGTGGCCGCGCTGTAGGTGAGCGTCTCGCCCGCCTCGGTGCCGCCCGGAGTCTTGGTGGAGAGCTGGTGGAACGTCAGGCTGTCACCCCGCGCCGACTCCAGCAGCCGCGAGCCCGGGATGCCTCGGTAGCGCAGCGTCTGCGTCCAGCGGACGGCACCAGCGGTGGGCGCGGTGCCGGCCTGGTGGAGCAACTGCACGCCCTGCCCCCACAGCCCCACGCTCGCGGAGAAGACCTCCAGGTAGTCCTCGGCCTGCCAGGTCGCGAGCCCCTGGAGGTCGACGGCGAGGTACGTCGTGTTGGCTGGCACCACCGCGTCCGGGCGCCCCTGGACGGACGTGCCCAGGTCCACTGAGCGCGACGACGTCACGATGTAGTCCGAGCCGATGCGCAGGTAGTACGCGCCGCGCGGCACGCTGGAGATGGAGAACGTCCCCGCCGCCGTGCCCGTCCCCGGGTACGTGGCGAAGCCACCATCCTGCCGTTCCACGAGGGCGGAGATGGTCGTCGCGCTCAGGTCGAGGCTCCGCTGCACCAGGACATTGCCCGTGGTGAGGTGGTCATCCAGCCGGCTGCCCTGGATGACGAGGGGATGCACCGTGAAGGCCGCGCTGCTCACCGACGGAAGTCCCGCCGAGGAGGCCACCAGCGTGTAGCCCACGTCCGACGCGTCGATGGAGAGCCCCGTGAAGGTCGCGACGCCCGCCACCAGCGTGGCCGACGCGGTGCCCGAAAGGACGCCTCCGCCCGGGTTGTCACCGATGGACAGCGTCACCACACCGGACGACACCGGCACGTTGCGCCCCAGGCTGTCGAGCAGCTCGACCTGGATGTCGGGGGAGATGGGCGCGGTCGCCAGGACGTCGGTGGGCTGGGTGCGGAACACCATGGCCGTGGGGCACGAGAGCCCGCGCCACGTCAGCGGGAAGGACTGGAGCGTCTCCAACCCCTCCGCGTCGGCGACGCGCACCGTCACCACCGGCGCCACCTGCGCGTCCACGCAGGCGGGCGCCGTCCAGAGGACCTCACTGGCGTCACCGCCGCTGGTCGGAGCACCGAGCGCGCCCGTGTTCGTCTCCCAGGCGAAGGTCAGCGCGGAGCCCTCGGGGTCCACGGCACGAACGCTGAAGCGAAGCACGCTGCCGGCCGACGCGTTGCGCGAGGTCTGGAAGGCGCTGGTAATCCGGGGCGCGACATTGGGGGCCACCGGCGGGCCGACGCAGACTCCGAGCCGACCGAAGCCCTCGCCGCCCCTGCCATCCGCCACCCGCACCGTCAATTGGCAGTTGTCGCACGTGGCATTCGCCGGCACCGACGTGGGCGTGAAGCGAGCATTGCGTGAGCCGGCATCGGTCCAGGTGCCCTCGCACGACGCGCTCCACGAATACGCCAGCGACGTGGCGGAATCGTCATTGTCCGTTCCCTGGGCGCTGACGACGATGGCCTGCCCGGGGACGACCTGCGTGGGGGCGCCCGTCAGTGAGACCACCTCTGGCCAGGCGTTGAATCGGACGATGACCTCCGCGGTGCCCACGCCCGTCCCATCCACCTGGATGACGAAGCTGACAGAGGTGGACGCACCCAACTGGTCGGAGACGGTGAGCGTCAGCGTGACAATCCCTTCCGTCGCGGGCGCCGTCCACCGGGCCCGCCGGCTGGCCGCGTTGTCGAAGGTGCCCGCAGTGGCGGTCCACGCGTACGAGAGGACGTCACCAGGGTTGGGATCCCGCGCCGTCGCCAGGAGGTCGACGAAGCCGCCCACCTCCACCGAGGAGCGCGACACGACGAGTGAGGTGATGATGGGGCCCGCGTTGGAGAACTCGGGCGACGGGTCCACCTGCTGGAGCAGGATGTTCACCTGCACCGTCTGGTTGGCGGTGATGGTGACCCCCGTGGCCTCGCCCCGGAAGATGAGCTTGTCCTGGGCGTCATAGGCGGAGGCCCGGAAGCGCCGCTCGGAGCCGGCGCGAATGACGCTCATCAGCCCCGTCCACACCGTGGTGTCCTCCACCAACTGGACGGTCGTCGCGGGGATGTCGGCGGCATCCAGGATGACCTCGACACGCTGGACGTCATCCGCTGTCACGGCTTGTTGCACCGAGATGGCGAAGCGCGCCGAGCCATCCTCGGCGGAGGGAGCTGGAAGGCTGTCTTCACGCTGGCAGCCCACCAGGGAGAGAACGACAGACACGACGACCAGGGTCTGTCTCCAGAGTGGAGACAGCACCCGGAAGGATGCTTGAGTGTGCATAGAGAGGGAGATGTGAAGAGAGGGGACCCTGCCCGCGACGGACAGGCAGACACTTCACCGGGAGGCTCGCGACGCGAGTTCCAGCGGCGATGCTCTTATCACTCAATAAAAGTCTTTCAATTTTTCAACCAGACAAGCTCTCGACTCAAGACATGGATGTCAATTCCCACCCTCGGTGGGGCCGCACCCGGGACGCACTGTCATCCACGACCCGGCGCCTACAGTCCCCCACGAGCGCGTCCAGGCAGACGTCAGGCCTGACACAGCGGTTCGATGGACCCACAAGGTCCCCCTTCCACGCCTGCGCCCCGTCTTTGACACCTCGCGACAAGGCAGCTTAATCTTGATTTGCACGAATAAGCCCGACCCTAAGACAGGGCCGGGAACCTCCGTTGGACCAGGAGCAACCCATGGACTCTCCTTTCCATCGACTCGTCATCAAGCCCGCCCTCGCGATGACCGCCCTGTCTGTGGTCATGGCGGCTTCGCTGACACCGGCCATGCCCAGGCAAGGCGTGGTGCCTCCCCTGACGAACTGGGACCTGGCCGCGGCGCCCCAGCGCACACCGAACACCGAGATGCCGTTTGGCTTCGTCGAGAAGTTCGACGTCGACAACTACACGGACCTCATCTTCGAGGAGAGTCTCAATCCCCGCGCGCAGATTCTCAGGCGCACCCACACGACCGTGAACTGCTACAGCGGGGGCTGTGCCCGCTTCGACGTGCGGCCAGGCTATGTGGCCCAAGGTGATACCGGAATCCTGCTCAACCACCAGAACGGCCTGCGCGCGAACGTCGGCTACATGGTTTATTACGGTCTCGATTGGCCGGCGACGATGCGCGGCGCGGGCCACAAGCACGTTCTGGTCTACGACGACGTCTCCAACGGCGGCAGGAACATCCGCCCGATGGTGACCGAGGGGGCCCTCGAAACGGCGTCCGGCCAGTACGCCTACCGCGGCTTTCGCGCGTGCAACAACGCCGCCGGAATCTGCGCCGACGAATTCAGTTCACATTGGGCCCCCTCCACTCCGACGACCAGGCACTCCTTCCAGATGGAGCAGTTCCTGGAGCAATGGCTCTATGTGGAGTTCGAGGTCGTCATTGGAGGGCTCAACACGCTCTACATCTGGTCTCGGGACGGGCGCCTCCAACACCGCATCGGCTTCTGCAATGGTGGGGTCACCACCGAGGGCTGGAACTGCGGCAACCTGAATGTCGTTGCGCAGCCACTCGACTACAGCCGCATCCTGGCCTATTTCGGTGACCGCCCCAACAATGCCATCACCGCGAACAGCTACGTCTTGATTGACAACATCCGTGTTGGCAACGCGTTCATGGGGCCACCGGCCGGCTTCATCCAGGCCCCCTGACCCGCGCGCTATCGCAGCGTGGAGGTGGGCGACATCCAGGTGGTACGCAGGGGCGCGGCCACCTGGTTCGACTTTGGCGACTGGAAGAGCGAGGTCGCTTCGCGGCGCGGTGATGACGGCACGCTCACGCTCGTAGGCAGCTCGCCGGGTGAGGACGGCTATGAGTTCGTCGTCGCGAACAAGGACAGCAAGAAGTCGCTGGTGCTCCGCGATGCGCAGCATGAGTACGTGTTCATGGAAGCGGAGTAAGGCGCATCGTCGCCACGGCGTCTTGCGCCCGGTCCGCTGACGCAGTCCGCTGACGCAGTCTGCCAATCTGACTGGTCTTGCTGCGTCACCTCTGCCCTGACGGTCTCCAAGTCCCCGTTATCACCCTCACTCCTCCACGGCCGACACAGACCGGATACTGGCTCCGAGAGACTGCCGGTTACCGCGAAAAAGTCATGAGATAGAGTCTCAGCGCGCACACCCCTGCCCACTGAAGGCTCTCGAATGAACAGCACGGCGAAGCAGTCCTGCAAGACGGTGTCGGACCGCAAATGGACCCTGAGCACGTTCATGGAGTTCTATGAACGCGTCTTGGGGCCCAAGCTCTTCAAGCCCTACGGCGAGCTCCTCGTCCGTGAGATCCGCAAGGACATCCGGCCGGAAGCTCCCGTCACGAGCATCCTCGAGGTCGCCTGTGGGACGGGCCGAATCACCACGCATCTCTACGAGGAGCTGGCCAGGCCGCTGAACCTGAAACTGGTTGCAACGGACCTCTCCAAGATTGCCATCGAGGTGTGCAAGACGGTGGTGGGCGACGACCTCAATCGGGACGTCGAGTTCCATGCCGACGTCGACATGGCGGACCTGCCTTTCAGCAACGACAGCTTCGACATCATCGTCTGTGGCTTTGGCCTGATGTTTCCACCCGACAAGAGCAAGGTCGCGCGGGAGTTCAAGCGAGTCCTTCGTCCGGGAGGGAAGATCTACGGCACGGTCTTCCATTACAATGAGCTGTTTGGCCTGACGCTGGAGCAGACGCAGAAGCTCTTCGGCGCTCCCTCGGCCATCCTGGATGGAGCGCTCAGCCTGAGCGATCATTCAGCTATCACGAGCGCGTTCTCCATGGAGGGGCTCGCCAGGGGCGTCGCGGAGGTCGTGACGTCGTGTCCCCTGACCTTCCATCTGGACGAGCAGGACACGAGAGAATTCCTCTTCAATACCTGCGTCTTGCTGGAGGAGTTCAACCAGTGCGACACCCTCACCCGGGAGGCGTATCTCGATACGATTCTCGGAGAGCTTCGTGCGCATGTTCCCAGCCAGAACTATGCGGTCAATGCCTGGCTCCTGCGCGGTGCGGTTGACGAGGCCAGCAAGCAGACCGTTGCTGTCAGCGCCCTGCCCGACTTCGGTGAACTCAGCGCGTTCCGTGCGATGGCGCCGGAACTCGTCGAGAGTCGAGATGATCGGTTGCTCCCGCTTTCCGATGCACCTGCCCTGCGCCGATACCAGGCAATGAAGTCAGCCTTCCTGGCCGAGCATCCGGAGTATCCCGACGACGAAGTGGAAGCCCTGAGACGCGAGGAGTTCTCACGCCTGGATGCACAACGGGTGACCTATCTGGATCATGTGGGCGGTGGCATCGCTCCAGAGAGCCTCATCGAGCATGACTACCAGGTCCTGAAGAATACGATCCTCGGCAATCCCCACACCGGCTCGAAGGCCACCGAGGAGGCGCACGAGAAGGCCCGTTCGGAGATCTACCGGTTCTTCCGCTGCTCGCCGGAGGAGTACGAGATCATCTTCACCCCGAACGCCAGCGGCGCCATCAGGCTGGTCGCGGAGTCGTTCCCCTTCGAGAGCGGCTCGGAGCTCCTGCTCGCCAAGGACAACCACACCTCCATCCACGGCATCCGGGAATTCGCCAGGTCCAAGGGCGCGTCTGTCAAGTACGTCCCCCTGAACAAGGAACTGCTGCTCCTCGAGAGTTCGCTGGAGCGCATGCTCGAGAAGCTCGACAGGAACCACGCCCACCTTTTCGCGTTCCCCGCGCAGTCCAACGCCACGGGCGCGAAGCATGACCTGAAATGGATCAAGCGCGCTCAAGAGCGCGGAGCGATGGTCCTGTGTGACGCGGCGGCGTTCGTCCCCCTGTCGGCGTTCGATTTCGAGACCTATCAACCGGACTTCGTCCCGGTCTCCCTCTACAAGATATTTGGCTATCCGACCGGGGCCGGCTGTCTCATCGCGAAGAGAGCATCCCTGCGCAAGCTGACCCCGCCGTCCTTCGCCGGTGGAGCGGTGTGTTACTACTCCGGGCCGTGGTCTACCACGGACAGGATGTTGCACCATGACCAGGGGCGCCAGTTCGAAATCGGTACGCCCAACTACGCATCCTTCCATGCCATCGCCTATGGCTTCGAATTCATCTCCAGACTCGGAGTCGGCCACATCGGCGGTCGAGCGAACGCGCTGGCTCGATGGCTCGAAACGCAGTTGCAGTCACTGCGGCATGAAATCAAGGCCAAGGGCCCCCTCTGTCGAGTCTATGGCCCCGCGCCGGAAGACAAGGGCGCGACGGTCATGATGAACGTGTTCGACTGCTACAACGCGGTCTTCCCGCACGCCCAGGTCAAGAGAGCCGCCGAGTCCTTTGGCATCACCCTGCGCAATGGCTGCTTCTGCAACCTGGGCGCGGTACAGCACGCCACCTACTCGACCGCGGGCTCGGAACACTGCGAACTCGACAAGAAGCGGAAGATCCTCGACTGCAAGACCTTTGATGAGGAGGTCCTCACCAAGGGGCTCTGCGGAGCCGTTCGCGTTTCGTTCGGCCTCGGCTCGAACTTCCGCGACGCCTATCGTTTCTATCTGTTCGCGAAGTCCTTGATGAACACCGAGACCTCGCGGCTGGAAGACCATCTGGCCGCCGCTTCGTGAGCAGAAGAGCATCCCCATAGCAACCGTCGAACGGGCCCGCCAGGGGTGGCCATACGCCGCCACGCCCTGGGAGCGGCCGACCTCGAGCAGCAACCGGCCTGTCAGCGCGCCTCATGGGCGTCGAGCCCGCAGCGCAAAGGCAATCAGCCCGCAATGGCATCACAAACAGCCCGCACCCGGCCCGCACCGCCTGACATTCGCGGATTCGCTTGCCATTTCTGAAATGATCAACAACCCTGGCGTGTAACCATCCCAGGCAAGCGCACGAGTCACCCTGGCATCGGGGCGCGCATCGGCCCAGGCATTCATCACAAAGAGTCACAAACGGCCCCGACACAGACCCCCCGCTCACAGAAAGCCCGCACATGAACAGCACTGCGAAGCAGTCTTGCAAGACGGTGTCTGAGCGCAAGTGGACCCTGAGCACGTTCATGGAGTTCTATGAGCGCGTGTTGGGGCCCAAGCTCTTCAAACCCTATGGCGAACTCCTCGTACGGGAAATCCGCAAGGACATCCGACCGGAAGCACCCATCACGAACATCCTCGAGGTCGCCTGTGGGACGGGCCGAATCACCACGCATCTCTACGAAGATCTGGCCAGGCCGCTCAATCTGAAACTGGTTGCAACGGACCTCTCCAAGATTGCCATCGACGTGTGCAAGACGGTGGTGGGCGACGAGCTCAAGCGGGACGTCGATTTCCATGCCGATGTCGACATGGCGGACCTGCCCTTCAGCAACGACAGCTTCGACATCATCGTCTGTGGTTTTGGCCTGATGTTCCCACCCGACAAGACCAAGGTCGCGCGAGAGTTCAAGCGAGTCCTTCGTCCGGGAGGGAAGATCTACGGCACGGTCTTCCACTACAATGAGCTGTTTGGACTGACCCGGGAACAGTCGCAGAAGCTCTTTGGAACTCCGTCGGCCGTCCTGGACAGGGCGCTCAGCCTGACCGACCATACAGCGATCACGAGCGCGTTCTCCCTGGAGGGGCTCGCCAGAGGCGTCGCCGAGGTCGCGACGTCATGTCCCTTGTCGTTCTTCCTGGGCGAGGAGGACACAAGAGAGTTCATCTTCAACACCTGCATCTTGCTGGAGGAGTTCAACCAGTGCGACACCCCTACCCGGGAGGCGTATCTCGATACGATTCTCAGGGAGCTTCGCACGCGTGTCCCGACCCAGAACTACGAGGTCAAGGCCTGGCTCCTGCGCGGAGCGGTCGACGAGGCCAGCAAGCAGACCGTTGCCGTCAGCGCCCTGCCTGACTTCAATGGACTGAACTCGTTTCGTGCGATGGCGCCGGAGCTCGTCGAGAGTCGAGAGAAACGGCTGCTCTCCCGCTCCGACGCGCACGCCCTGCGGGAATACCAGACCATGAAGTCGGCCTTCCTGGCCGAGCATCCGGAGTATCCCGACGACGAGGTGGAGGCCCTGAGGCGCGAGGAGTTCTCACGCCTGGATGCACAATCAGAGACCTATCTGGATCACGTGGGCGGTGCCATCGCCCCAGAGAGCCTCATTGATCGTGACCATCAGGTCCTGAGGAATACGATTCTCGGCAATCCGCACACCGGCTCGAAGGCCACCGAAGCGGCGTACGAGAAGGCCCGCTCGGAGATCTACCGATTCTTCCGCTGCTCACCGGAAGAGTACGAGATCATCTTCACCCCGAACGCCAGCGGGGCCATCAGGCTGGTCGCGGAGTCGTTCCCCTTCGAGAGCGGCTCGGAGTTCCTGCTCGCCAAGGACAACCACACCTCCATCCACGGCATCCGGGAGTTCGCCAAGGCCCGGGGCGCCGCTGTCAGGTACATCCCTCTGGACAAGGAGCTGCTGCTCGTCGAGAGCTCACTGCGGCGCTCGCTCGAGAAGCTCGACAGGAACCACGCCCACCTTTTCGCGTTCCCCGCGCAGTCCAACGCGACAGGTGTGAAGCATGACCTGAAATGGATCAAGTTCGCGCAAGAGCGCGGAGCGATGGTCCTGTGCGACGCGGCGGCGTTCGTCCCCCTGTCGGCGTTCGATTTCGAGACCTATCAACCGGACTTCGTCCCCGTATCCCTCTACAAGATATTTGGCTATCCAACCGGGTCCGGCTGTCTCATCGCGAAGAGAGATTCCCTGCGCAAGCTGACCCCGCCATCCTTCGCCGGGGGCGCGGTGTGTTACTACTCCGGGCCGTGGTCTCCCACGGACCGGCTGTTGCACCACGACCAGGGGAGGCAGTTCGAAATCGGCACGCCCAACTATGCATCCTTCCACGCCATCGCCTATGGCTTCGAGTTCATCTCCAGGCTCGGAGTCCACAACATCGGCGGTCGCGCGAAGGCGCTGGCTCGATGGCTCGAAACGCAGCTACAGCCGTTACAGCACGAGATCAAAGCCAAGGGCCCGCTCTGCCGGGTCTATGGCCCCGCGTCGGAAGACAAGGGCGCGACGGTCATGTTGAACCTGTTCGACTGCTACAACTCGGTCTTCCCTCATTCGCAGGTCAAGAGAGCCGCCGAGTCCTTCGGCATCACGCTTCGCAATGGCTGTTTCTGCAATCTGGGCGCGGTACAGCATGCCACCTACACCACCGCTGGCGCGGAGCACTGCGAGCTCGACAAGACGAAGAAGATCTTCGATTGCAGGACCTTCGACGATGAGATTCTCAACAAGGGGCTCTGCGGAGCGGTTCGCGTCTCGTTCGGCCTCGGCTCGAACTTCCGCGACGCCTATCGCTTCTATCTGTTCGCGAAGTCCTTGATGAACACCGAGACCTCGAGGCTGCAGGACTACCTGGCCGCCGCTTCGTGACCAGGTGTACGCTCCGGCCTGTCACGAGGGTTCGACGAGGCAGGGCATGGCTTGGTGGAATGAGTTGATGGGGCGCGTGTCGGGAGCCGGTCGTTCGCCGGCCCTGGCACAGCGGGTCGAGGTGGCACCCGGGCTCACGGTGTCTGTCACCCGGCACGCCCGCCCGACGTCGAAGGGGCCCGTGGACTGCGTGTCGTACGTGTCGGACGGACTCGCCGCCAAGGGGCAGAAGGAGCTGGTGTTCACGCTGCCTGCGGGGATGGCGGATGAGGCCTTTTCATCCAAGCTGTTCTCGTTCTTCGCCACGATCAACCAGTTCGCCGAGCAGGGGCGCACCGTGGACACGGGCGGTCACACCCAGTTCGGACAGAGGAGTCTGTTCCCTGGCCGGCATCTGCTCTACGTCCCGGCGGAGCCCCTGCCGGAGGTGTCCGTTCCGCCAAACGCACTCGCCGCCGTTCCCGTGACGGAGGGGGAACTGGCGCTGGTCGAGCGCTTCGGGGCGACGCGGGTGATGTCCTCGCTGGGCCGGATGTGCTCACACTTCCCCTGCCCCACCTGGTTCGACCCCGAGCGGCCCGAGCTGCCGCATGCGGAGATGCTCCAGGCGAGCATGTTGTCGAACATCGCGAGTGCCCGCCTCAGGGAAGCACGGGTCCTCCAGATGGGGAGCGACATCGTCCTGCGCCTCGTTCCGGGCGCCGAGGCGCTCCTCCAGCAGTTGTTCGCGGAGCTTCCGGCGAACATGCCCTTCGCGCTGCTCACGGGACTCGACCCGACCGCGGATGCGTACTTCGTCTGGGCGCCGGGCCAGCGCGAACCTCAAGCCATCACTCCCCCCGGGCAGAACAACGCCGAGCGGCTCTGCGGAAACTTCCTCGTGGTCGTCCCGGAGCAGGAAAAGGACGCGAGCCAGCTGGTGGAGGACGGCTTTGCCTGGCTGCTCACCGAGGCCTCCTGGAAGGCCGTGAAGCGGGCCCTGACCGAAGGCGGGGCGCTCGCGCTTCTGGACTCGGCGGGCAGCAAGCGCTTGCGCATCGAGTGGGCGTAGAGCACCTTCGCCCGAACATGAAGCCCACGCCCGGAGACATTCTCGCCGTCTACAACCCTCGGCTGGACGCCTACACCGCCGTCCAGGTGACCGCCCTGAAGGCGGAGGGGAAGAGCGAGGTGGCCGCCGTGCTGGCCTTGGACTGGGTGGGCCCCGCCCTCCCCGACGCCGCGGCCGTGGCGACCATGGCGCCCGCCAACTTCAACTTCTTCTTCTGGAAGGACCACCGCGTCCACGTCTGGGTGTCCGCCGAGGTTCCTCGTGGCTACACGCTCGTGGGTCACCGGCCGCCCCTCGTCGTCGAGGACGTCAAAAGCTACAGCGGCTGGCCCTCCGGCAGCGCCACCTACAGTCAGCGGCGCTGGGAAGCCATCCCCCAGGCCGAGCGCGACCTCTTCAAGCAGATGGACGCCAACCGCGACAAGAGCGTGGTGCTCAAGCTGGGCGACCGCGAGGTGCTCCGCTCGACGCAGCGGCTCGACACGGACAGGCTCGCCGCCGCCCCCAATCTCGCGGTGTTCGAGGTGCTGCCCATCCTGACGTCCGTCAACGCCGACGCCCCCATCCCCGGGCTGTTCGACTTCATCCGCCGCCGCCCGTTCGTCTATGAGTCGGACGTGCGGGCCCACGGGGAGCGCGTCGTCGACCTGCGTGGCGCCAATCTGACGCGACTCACCCTGGAGGTGACGGGCGTCCACGAGCTCCACCTCAACGAAGGACTGGAGCACCTGTCCCTGATGGGACAGGCCAGCCCGGAGTTGAAGATTCACGCGGAAGCCGATGGCCGATGGCTGACGCTGTCCGTGAACAACCCGGCCATGGCCTGGTCCGGACTTGACGCACTGGACGGACTGCATGTGCATGCCGCACAGGAGGTAGATGTCGCCGGCATCGTGAGGCGCTTTCCGAAACTGACGGAGCTGCGCATCTGGGGGGCTCCTGGCTACTTGAGGAACACCTCCGCGCTGGCGGCGCTCCCCGAACTGCGCATGCTGACGTTGTGCGACATGTTTGGAATCACGCCCGACGAGTTCCCCGGTCCGGAGCGATTCGCGCATCTGGGGATGCTCTGGCTGACGAGCATTCCCGCCGAACTCGCCGCCGAGGTGAAGAAGACATACAAGACCGCGGCTCGCGAGGGCCTGGACCTGTCCGTGCGTCAGCCGCGCAAGGCCGAATGGCTGGCGGAGAACCTGGACAACCCGTTCCGCATCTGGGACGGGGCCGACACCATCAGCCCGACCCAGGCCAAGAAGGCCGCGACGCTGTATCGACAGGCCCGGTCGGCCGCGCTCAAGGCCGCGTCCGAGGAGCCCAGCGCCGCCGCCCTGGTCTCCGCGCTCACGCCCATCGTCACGACCTATACCGAGGGCTTCAACAAGATGGATGCTCGCAAGACCTTCATCTACACCGAGGAGCGTGAGCACATCTACGTCGCGCTGATGGGCATCTTCGACGCGGTGGACGAGAAGCTCCGGTCCCAGGGCGGGGCATCCGCCGAGCCCCTGAATCGAGAGGCGCTGGTCTCGGTGCTGGATTCGATTCGCGACTTCTAGCGTGTCGCCGCGCTCAAGCCGCGTTCAGTCCTTTCCCAGGGTACGGAACACGGCGGGCAGCTCCTGGGCGCCCAGCCCCGCGTCGACGGCCCGCCGGTAGTTCTCGAGCAACTCCCTGGGGAAGCGCGTGCTGATGCGTGCGTCCTGGCTCAGCCGGACGATGTGCTCGATGGCCGCGACATGGGTGTTGAGGCTGCACTGCTCACCCGTGAAGTCGTCGCGCGCGACCATGTCCTGCGCGGCATCGGCGGTGACGGAGATCAACCCCAGGAAGGAGTTCTTCTGGGCGAAGAATGCCTTCGGGTCGAGTCCCTCGGCCTTGCACATCGCCGCCGCGTGGAGGACCGCCAGGGAGCCTCCGTAGTAGGCCTCGAGAATCGCGCAGTCGAGCGTCGCCGCGGAGCCAATCTTCTCGTCGACGTAGACGGAGTTCTTCGCCACCGCCTGGAGCGTCCCGAGGTGCCGGTCGAAGACCGCGCGCGACCCGGCGTAGAAGACCGTGGCGTAGTCGGTGGCCACGAAGGCGGGATAGGCGAGGATGGCCGCATCCAGGTAGTCCACGCCGTGGGCCGTCGCCCACTCCAGCGCGTTCCTTGCGTCCGCGGGCGAGCCACTGGTGAGCTGGACGAGCGTCGTCCCGGCGAGCGCCGCCACCACGTCCTTCGAGGAGAACACCTCCGAGAAGGCGGCGTAGTTCGACAGCGAGACGACCACGAGGTCGCGCCCCGTGATGGCCTCGCGCAGCTCCTCGAACGCGAGGGTGCCACCGCCCACGGCCTGGGCCTTGCTCGGCGTCCTGTTCCAGACCGCGACCTCGTGCCCCACCGCCGCGAAGGCCCGCGCGAGTGCACTTCCCATGAGCCCGCTGCCAATCACCGCGATCTTCGACGAACGGCCGGATGTCATCTTCAGTCTCCTGATGCTGCGCTCGAATGCCGCGCCCGGAATCGGGGCCTGAAGATGAGACCACAGCTTCGGGAGGAATCGACCCTGGATGTTTTTGTCCGCCTCCGGGGAACGTCGTCCGTGCGGGCCTCAGTCCGCCAGCGAGCCTGACTGGAGGGTGCTCGCCGCCGAGTTCGTCATCCGCTCCGCCAGCGTTTGCACCGAGCGCGCCACGTTGCGCGTCTCCTCCACGACGCGAAGCGTCTGCTGCATCTCCTGGGAGAGGTCCTGGATGGCCACGGCTATCTGGGACGTGCCCGCCTCCTGCTGCGACACCGCCGCGGAGATCTGCCGCACGCTGCCGCTGGTGTCGCCGATGATGCCCGCGAGCTTCTGAAGCTGCGTGCCCGACACGCGCACCGCATCCAGGCCCACCCTCACCCGCTGCTCGCCCTGCTCGCTGAGCTTCGCGGCCTCGCGCATGCTGGTGCTCACGCCCTCGAGCACCTCGCGAATGCGCTGGGTGGCGACAACGGACTGGTCCGCCAGGCTGCGCACCTCCCGCGACACCACGGCGAACCCCTTGCCATGCTCCCCGCTGCGCGCCGCTTCAATCGCCGCGTTGACCGCCAGCATGTTGGACTGGTCCGCCAGTCCCTTGACGGTGTCGACGATGCCGGAAATCTCCCGGGTCCGCGAATCCAGCGCGAGCATGCGCGCGGCCATCCCCGACACCTCCAGACGAATGGCTTCCAGGTTCGTCAGCGTCTTCTCGATGGCCGCACCGCCCTCGCGGCCTGCCTCCTCCGCGACCACAATGGAGTGGGTCAGCGCTCGCGTCTTCTCCGACGTGACGAGCGAGCCCTGACGGATTTCCTGCACCGTCTGGTCCAGCTCCTTGAGCGCCGTGGCCTGCCGGTCGATTCCCACCGTCTGCGCCTCGCTCGACGTGCGGAGCTGCTGCACCACCGACGCCAGCTCTCCGGCGCCGCGCCCCATGTCCCTGGCGAGCATCTGTACGTCCAGGCGCCGGGCCTCCAACTGGCGCGTATGCGATTCCAGCGAGCGCACCACCCGCAGGGAGCGCCGCGCGACGATTCCCACCAGCGACGCGGTGAGCGCCAGGAAGCCCCAGTGGACGAACGAGCCCTCCAGCTTCACCCAGCCCAGCAGCGGCAGCATGCCGAGCACGAGAATGGCGGCGAGCACGCCCAGGCCGACGCCGAAGATGCGTGCATCGACATTGCCGCGATACGCGGCGACGACCGCGACAATGACATACGCCAGCAGGCAGGGGATGGAGTAGAGCATCACCACCTGGAACAGCCAGCTCGCGACGCCCAGGTCCACCAGCACCACCGCGGTATTGAGGACCGCGAGCACGGTCAGGCACCACACCAGCCCCCGGAACCAGCGCAGCCGGCCCTCCAGGATGCCATCCAGGATGAACCAGCCCAGTCCCGGCAGCACACAGTACGCCGCCGTGAAGGTGACCTGCCCCATCACCCGGTCCACGTCCCAGGCCAGGGGCAGCACACCGCTCATGCCCGCCAGCAACACGCCCGAGCTTCCGGCGAAGACGGCGAGCGACAGCAGCACGCGCCGCTGCCCGCCCATCAACGCCATGCCCAGGGCGACCAGCGCGACGACCACCAGCAGCACCCCCGTCAAGAGGGACGCCTGGCCCTGCCGCAGCACCTGCGCCATCAGCGCCGGGTGGGAGCCCACTTGCGCCCGCAAAGTCACGCCGATGGCCGGAGTGCTGCTCTGGATGCGGAGCAGCATCCGCGAGCCCTGGACCGAGGACGGCAGGGGAATCAGCTTCCCCAGAATGCCCTGCCTCACCTCGGTGCCCGACGGGTTCACCGTCCCGCTCGAGTAGACGCGCCGGCCCCCGACGTAGACCTCGAAGGCGTTGGACACGGAGCCCAGCAGCAGCGCGGGCTCACCCCACCCACCCTCCGGGATGGGAATGCTCACCCACAGGAGCGTGTGTCTCCCCCGTCCCGGCGGCGTCCCCAGCGCCTGCATGGGTCGCCACGCGCTCGTATCGGCTTCACGCGCCCAGACGGGCACACCCTCCGGCCCCAGCGGTGAGTCTCCCCAGCGGTAGAGCCATCCCTCCCGCAGGTCGTCCACCCCGCCCTCGCGCACCTGCGCCTGGACGTCGGAGCCCCACACCGCCAACACGAGCAGCACACGCGCCAGGCGCGACAGCCACCTCCCATCAAAACGCCCCTTCATGAAAGGAAGCCCTCGCGGCGAGACATGAAACATCGATGACGAGCGCTGCGAGACATGAGACCGGGCCATGAAGGCACCGATGCTCATGTGTCGACGACACCTCCGCAAACGGGTCTCTCTCACCCCGCCCGCCTGCTCCACACGCGTGCATCACCAGCGCTGCCTCCGAGCACGCATCCACTCCGCGTGACGACGCGATGCAGTGCCGACAGCGCCATGAATCAGCAATCCCAGACTTCCGCTCTCCGAGCCCGCGCACCGGCTCACAACGCCCGCTGTCCGGATTCCAGAAACTGGATCCAGCCCTCGGACAACCGTGACAGCGGACCGTTTCAGATGGCTTCAACTCCAGACAACCGCGCGGTGAATCCGTTGTTTCGCACTGGCACCCTCGTTGCTCTTCCGCGAGGCCGTGACAGAGCGAGCGACATCCCCCCACGAGCCTTCTCCCCGGCGTGAAACATCTGGCTGGGATTCCAAGCCACCCGGCGAATTCTCGGTTTCTACCGCACCGCTCCTGACGGATTCGACCTCCCTTCGCGCGCCGCCCCTCCCCGCC
>NZ_VIFM01001055.1 GCF_006636215.1 Myxococcus llanfairpwllgwyngyllgogerychwyrndrobwllllantysiliogogogochensis
ACCTTTAGCGGCGTTACGACTACCACGGTGCCGAATGCCGGCGTGGAAGCGCAGCTGAAGCAGCCTGACGCGATCAATAAGCAGCTGCGTAACTTTACCGTGGTCGTCGGGGAAAAAGATTCTGTGACCGGTAAAGACATTGCTGGTCTGAAAAGCGAGCTGGAAAAACAGCAGATTAAATTTGATTACCACCAGTATCCCGGCCTGAACCATGAAATGGACGTCTGGCGCCCGGCCTACGCCGAGTTTGTGCAAAAACTGTTTAAATAACCTTTAGGGGGCCTTCAGCCCCTGTTTTGTGCTTGTGAAGGACGACAAGATGAAAATGATTGTGACCGAAGATTATGAAGAGATGAGCCTGGTCGCCAGCCATCATGTTC
>NZ_VIFM01001056.1 GCF_006636215.1 Myxococcus llanfairpwllgwyngyllgogerychwyrndrobwllllantysiliogogogochensis
GCGCAACGCCTTCGTCCGGATGTTCGATACCGTAGGCCTTCTGGATTTCACGCTTGATGTCAGCAACCATCGCGTATTTAACCGGACCAATACCGCCCTGGTCTACCGGGGTGTTACGCCATGCGTTGTGAACGAATTCGGAGTCGACGGAAACGCCAACAACTTCTACGCCGCGCTTCTGGAATTCTTCATAACGTTTGTCAAAGGCGATCAGTTCAGACGGGCAAACGAAGGTGAAGTCCATCGGCCAGAAGAACAGTACGGTGGCTTTACCGTTGGTGTGCTGTTTGAAGTTGAATTTCTCAACGATTTCGCCGTTACCTAAAACTGCTGCTGCGGTAAAATCCGGAGCCTGACGAGTTACCAGAACCATATGATTC
>NZ_VIFM01001057.1 GCF_006636215.1 Myxococcus llanfairpwllgwyngyllgogerychwyrndrobwllllantysiliogogogochensis
CTACTGGCTGGAGTACGGTAACCCGTGGGAGTTTGAGCGCCACAACACCCGCTATAAAGTGCGCTTCGGCGGCCGCATTCAGCAGGAAGGAAAGAAAACCCGCTGGATTGAGACGGAGGAGATCATTGCGGAAGCCTACGACCAGATCATCCCCGGCTTTGACACCGACGCCACCAACACACTGCGTCTGTGGAGCGCGCAGGCCAGTAGCGAAATTAACCTCGGTAAATTCAACCAGGGCGACTACTTCGCCGCGGTAGAGGATAAAAACCACTCCGAAAACGTCTCCCGCGTGCTCTATCCGGACGACTCGACCTACTCCGGCCGCGAGCTGCGCCTGCGCCAGGAGTATTTCCTCGTGTCGGCCACGGTGCAGGAT
>NZ_VIFM01001058.1 GCF_006636215.1 Myxococcus llanfairpwllgwyngyllgogerychwyrndrobwllllantysiliogogogochensis
TGCCAGTGCCTGCTCGCAGAGGTAGTGCGCCTGGCGGGTGCTGAAGTCCCCCTGCTGGGAATCGTGCATCTTGCGCGCGATGGCGGTGGCCTGCGGCCAGTCGCGGGAGCGCTCGTAGATGGCCAGCAGCGCCAGCCGCGCCTGGCCCTCGAAGGGCGTGCCCTCCAGGCGCTGCAGCGCGTCTTCCGCCCGGTCCAGCAGGCCGGCCTTGAGGAAGTCGAGCGCCAGCGCATGCTGAGCCCGCTCGCGGTCGGTGCGGTTCAGGTCGCCCCGCGACAGCAGGTGCTCGTGCACGCGCACCGCGCGGTTGTATTCGCCGCGGCGGCGGAACAGGTTGCCGAGCGCGAAGTGCAGCTCCGACGTGTCCGGATCGTTCTGC
>NZ_VIFM01001059.1 GCF_006636215.1 Myxococcus llanfairpwllgwyngyllgogerychwyrndrobwllllantysiliogogogochensis
CAGATGTGTCTAAGAGACAGCGAGCTCACCGCGGCGACAATCTGGTGCCAGTCAGCACCCACGCTCCACAGAATAGCGACATACACCGGCGACTGAAAGGTGACGTAGGCCAGCACGTCGGCCATATTTTTCATCCACCTGGCTGGGCTGATGCGCCGGGCCTGACGCATGGCGAAATCGCGATAAATCCCATAGGGTACGGCAATAATAATGTTGACCGGGATCGCCACCAGACGCGACGATAACGACTGCTCAAACGTCATACCAGAGAGAAAAATTTCGATCATCATGTTGACGACGGTGCAGTAAACCACCATCGCAAAGGTGTCTGCAACCGCATGCCGCAAGCGGGAGTGCGCAGAGAACATCGGTGTGCTCC
>NZ_VIFM01001060.1 GCF_006636215.1 Myxococcus llanfairpwllgwyngyllgogerychwyrndrobwllllantysiliogogogochensis
GAAGTGGGCATCGACGCCAAAGGTCGCCAGCGCGCGCTGCAGCAGACCGCAGAGCATCAGATAGATAGGTTCAGCGGCCTCGCCCAGAGGCTGATAGACCGGCCAGGCAAGGCTGAGATTGACAATCCCCGGCCCCTGCGGCACGAGGCCGCCGCCGGAGCGGCGCAGCCAAACCGGCCAGCCGCGCGCGGCAAAACGTTCGCTAACGGCGGAGAGCTGGCTAAATTTTCGGTAGCTGCCGGGAACCACGAATCCCTGCGGGGCCTGCCACAGCTGGGCCAGCGCTTCGCCGCCGCGGGCCCGCTCGAACAGCGGCAGCTCGGCAAGCGTCGGGTCAGCGTGGTACTGAAGCGGCAGCTGTTGATGAATGAAGCGCTGC
>NZ_VIFM01001061.1 GCF_006636215.1 Myxococcus llanfairpwllgwyngyllgogerychwyrndrobwllllantysiliogogogochensis
GTACTGCAGATTGCGTCGCGCTTCAAGCATCAACCGCTGATGCAATACTCCAAGAGCGCTACAGCCATAAAACTCACGACATAAATAATTTAAGTGCGTAACCGACAGTCCAATCAGCTTCGCATACTCCGCCAACGGGAGATGCTGTCGGTAGTGGCTCTCGATAAGGCGGGCGAAGTGGCGCATCATGCTGCGCTTCCGCTCCGCTTTATCTTCCGCGGGGGACGCGGGATGGCACTGTCGGTTCAGCCAGACCAACAGCGTCCCCAGCAGCGAATAGAGCATCATTTCTCGCGCATCGTGCTCTTCGCAGTACTCCTCGCGAAGCGCTGAAAACAGCGTATGCATGCGCCCGCGAGAACGGCCCACCGGCACACAC
>NZ_VIFM01001062.1 GCF_006636215.1 Myxococcus llanfairpwllgwyngyllgogerychwyrndrobwllllantysiliogogogochensis
ACTCCGCACGACAGCCTGTTTAAACGCTTTTTGCGCGACAACGAAACCGCACGCGATTTTCTGGATATTCATCTGCCGCCCGCGCTGCGGCAACTGTGCGACTTAAGCACTCTGCACCTGGAATCCGGGAGCTTTGTTGAGGACAACCTGCGCGCCAGCTATTCCGATATTCTCTACTCTCTGCAGACCAGCAAGGGAGAGGGCTATATCTATGTGGTCATTGAGCATCAGAGCACCCCGGACAGCCATATGGCGTTCAGACTCCTGCGCTATGCCCTCGCGGCCATGCAACAGCATCTTGATCGCGGCCATAAAGCGCTGCCGCTGGTGATCCCCATGCTGTTTTATCATGGCACCATTTCTCCCTATCCCTTTTCAC
>NZ_VIFM01001063.1 GCF_006636215.1 Myxococcus llanfairpwllgwyngyllgogerychwyrndrobwllllantysiliogogogochensis
GATGGAAGGCGCTGGCGGCGATGTGGTGGGCCTCATCGAGGACGAGCAGGCCGAAGCGGCCGAGGAAGGCGTCGAGCTTCGCCTCCTCCCACCGGGCCAGGGACTGGACGACGGCCACGGTGACGGGCCGCACCTCTTCCTCGCCCGCGCCCACAAGGCCCGCCTCCAGGCCCAGGCGCTCGCGGACGTGCTCTCGCCACTGCTCGGCCAGGTCCAGGGTGTGGACGAGGATGAGCGTCTGCGTGCGGAGCCGAGAGATTGCGCCGACGGCGAGGACGCTCTTCCCTGCCCCGCATGGGAGCACCGCCGTCCCCTGGGTGGCCTTCGCCAGCCGCTCCACGGCGT
>NZ_VIFM01001064.1 GCF_006636215.1 Myxococcus llanfairpwllgwyngyllgogerychwyrndrobwllllantysiliogogogochensis
GATGTCGTCGGTTCGATTCCGATCAGCTCCACACAAGTTTTCCCTGTCGCATTGAGGGAAGCGTTCTTTGACAAGTGCATACGAAGGGTAAGTTGCAATTTCTGCTGAGTAACAAGTTCTCGCAGAAGGCGCGCAACTCCCCACTGAAACCGACGCCGTGAGGCGAAGGCGAGGTGAGAGAGGGTTGGCGCTAACTACAAGCGTAGAGTGATTTTTTCCGGGCCTGCTGCGAAGAGCAGGGGTCTGGGCCTTGGTTTCGAGTTTCGACAATCCGCCGTGAGGCGGGCGTTAGACAAGAGATTAGGGCAAGTAAGCTACTAA
>NZ_VIFM01000106.1 GCF_006636215.1 Myxococcus llanfairpwllgwyngyllgogerychwyrndrobwllllantysiliogogogochensis
TCCCGCAGCAGCGCCTCCACGGCGTCCCGCCCCGGGTTGTCACCTCGGTGTCCCCGCGCCCCGGTGATTCCACCGCTGAAGCGGAGCCGACCGGCGGCATCATAGAGCAAGGAATGTCCGGAAGTGACTGCTCCAAACCGGCGAGCTTGCTCGCCTCCCGCGTCCTTGAGCACCGTGACGCCCGGAATCGCGGCGGCGGCGCGCCACAGGGGGCCTTGTGTCCAGTCGCCGGAAGTGCCCTCGGGCTGGAGGAACAGGACGCGCGCGTCGAGCTGACCCCGCGCGTGCTCCATCAGGACGGACAGCTCGCCCAGGCTGGCGCGCGTGCAGGGGCAGCGCGGGTGGGCGAGCATCACCAGGGTGGGCCGGCCCTCCGCGCGGGGAGGACTCACGGATGAAGGCCAGCGGGCTGGAGACTCGTGGGCGGTGCCCGGGGTGAGGGCATGTCGGGCGAGCAGCGCGAAGCCCACCACCATGGCGACCAGCCACAGCAGTCCCATCAACAGCCACCCTCCCCGCGACAGGGGGGGAACCTTCATCGGGGCCCCCACTTGTGCTCGGCCAGGCCGGAGGACAGTCGGCTCATGTCGCGCTTGAGGCGCGCGGACTCGGCGGCGCGGCGGATCATCGCGATGAGGTCCGGGGGCTGGTAGGGCTTGAGCACCAGGTAGAAGAGGCCCTGCGCGTCCAGGCGGTCTCTCCAGTCGAGGTACTCGCGAAAGCCCGTCACCAGCACGCCCGCGAGGTGGGGATATTGGATGACGGCCTCGCGCAGCAGTTGGATGCCGCTGGGGCCGGGCATGTGGAGGTCGGTGCACAGGACATCGAACGGACGCAGCCCGAGCATCCGGCGCGCGGTGTGCGCGTCATGCGCGGTCTGGACCTCGAAGTCCTCGGAGAGCACAGCCGCGGTGGTGGCGAGGACAGCTGCCTCGTCATCCACCAGCAGCACTTGGAGCCGCGGGGCATTCATGGCGGGGACCGCGCGAGGATAGCGCCATCCCCGCCAGAGCGTGAGGGGATGCGGTGGACTGTTCGCCAATGGCGGGCAAGCCGGTACGCCAGCGCTAGAGGGCGGGCACCTACACGTATGTGCGGGCGGGCCTCGCGCGGACGGGGACTCCGGCGCTCGCTCCGCCGCCTGTCGCTTCAGGCCTCCACGGCCTGGAGCGCGTGGATCCACCCGGGCCGTGGCACTCGCGGCTCGGTGCCGACCCACGAGCCGCGCGGCGCTCACCGGTGCGCGGTGAAGCGACCTCGCGCCAGGAAGACGTTCGCGTCGTCGATGACGATTTGCGTGCCCCCCTCCGCGCGCCAGGCGTCGATGAGTTCCCGCATGCGGTCATACGAGAGGGGCCAGACCTCTCCATGGGGCGGCTTCTCCACCAGCACCCACTCGTACACGCGGCCGTCGTCGGGCTGGGGGCCGCCCACGGCGTAGATGTCATCCCGGTCCGCCAGCAGGGAGACGAAGTTGCTGCCCAGCAGCGCGAGGCCCTCACGATGCCGGGCGAGCACGTCCACGCCACGCGCGATGCTGGCCAGCCGCTCCGGGTCCCCCGGGCACTGGCGCGGATACGTCCGTGAGGACACCAGCGTGCGCGTGAACTGGCGCAGGTTGAGCTCGTTGCTGAAGAGGAGGACCAGCCCCGTGGACACCAGGACCCACGCGGGCGGCTTCCGCGCGCGCAGGACGGGAAGGAAGCCCATCAGCGCCGCGGCCAGCAGCGGCACGGCGTAGTGGAAGCGCCAGGCCATGCCGAGGAAACGGATGCCGAGCATCGGCAACAACACCAGCAGCCACGCCCAGTCCGGCTTCAAGCGCTCGCGCCACGCCCAGACTCCCAGCGGCAGCAGCAGCAACACCAGCGTGCCCATGCGCGACAGGTGGACCGGTGCCAGACGAAGCGCGAGGTAGTGAAGGAGTCCTCCCTCCATGCCCTGCCTGAGCCGGACGCCGTAGTCCTCCGAGGGCCCCAGCAGCCACGGCCGCAGCCCGTAGACGCCCGCGAGCCAGAGCAGCGACAGCACCCCCACGCCCACCGCGAAGCGCCGCTCGCCGCGCAGCCACAGCGCCACGGTCAGCATGATGCCCACGAAGGCGAACTCCTCCTTGCACGTGAACAGCAGCACCAGCGACACCAGCAGCCAGCCGTTGCGGCGCAGATGGAACGCCACGCCGGTCATCACCCACGGCAGCGCGGACCACGTCGTCGGATGGATGGGGAACTTCAGCGCCTCCACCGCGCTGGGGGCCAGCAGCAGGAACGCCGCCAGCAACCCCGTGGCGGCGCGGCTCAGCAGCCCCCGCGCCTGGAGCCAGAGCAACGGCGCCACCGCGAGCAACACGAGGAGCGCTTCACCCACCAGCGAGGCCCACATCGGTGGCAGCACCGCCACCAGCGGGCGAACCACCCACAGGATGGGGTCGAAGTGGTCGTTGAAGATGTAGACCTGTCGCGCGCTGAGCCACGGGTTTGGCTCCGTCAGCGACATGCGCGCCAGGGCCTGGGTGTAGATGCCCAGGTCGAAGTGCGCGAAGCAGGCGTGCGCGGCCTGAATCCAGATGGGCGCCACGACGAACACGAGCCAGACGAGGACCACGAGTGGCAGGGCCAGCACGCCTGGCCAGCGCCGCGCGCGTCCTGGGCTCGAGTCATCGGCGGAAGGAGTCATGAAGTCGTGAATCGAGGAGGCGCCGGCCACGGTCCGGAGGCCGCGTCGTCTACCGCACTCCCACGACTCATGTCACCCGGCACGGCAGCTCGGGCTCCGGCGACCACGGCCGAGCTTCATGCCCACGCTCGGCCCCTGGCTCCACCCCCGGGGAAACGCGCACCCGAGGAAACGGTGCGCGGCCCCAGGGACTTCGACGGGCGTCAGTGTCGATGATGCGCGTGCAGCCCTTCTGCGTAGTGCTGGAGCTGTCGGCGCGCGGCCTCGAACGCGTCCGACACGGCCTGGTAGGGGTCCTCATGCGCGGCGTCGTGCTCAGGGTCCCTGCCCGCGATGATGTCTCTTCCAGGCACGTGCAGGTCCACGCGCACGCGGAAGTGATGGCTGTGCTGCTTGTGCCGGTGGGGCTCGTCCACCACCACGTGGCATCCGACGATGCCATCGAAGAACTGCTCCAGCTTCGCTGCGTGGTCGCGGATGTGCTCGTTCAGGGCCTCGCTCGTCGCCATGCCCCGGTAGGTAATCTGCAACGCTCGCTTCATCGTCGGCCTCGGGTCAGGCCCCGCTGTGTGCGCGGGGCTTCGGGTTGCACCCCTCCCCATTGCATCACCCTGGCCAACGCCAACCCCTTGGAATGCCGGGGCACCGCGCGCGCCCCTTGCGCGGGATTTGCGGCGGAATGGGGCCGCACGCACTCCCTGCGGGGCGCAATGCCCCACGCCTACCTGCTCGTGTCGAGCACGGCCGCACCGCGCACGTGACCCTCGCGCAGCGCGGTGAGCGCCTCGTTCGCCGAGGACAGGGGGAACACCCGCACCTCGGTGCGCACCGGCACGCTGGGGGCGAGCACGAGGAAGTCCATCGCATCCGCGCGCGTCAGGTTCGCCACCGAGCGCACCACCCGCTCCTCCCAGAGCAACGAATAGGGGAACGACGGGACATCACTCATGTGGATGCCGCCGCACACCACCACCCCGCCCTTGTCCACGGCGCGCAGCGCGGCGGGCACCAGCGCTCCCACGGGCGCGAACAGGATGGCCGCGTCCAGCGGCTCCGGCGGCAGCACGTCCGAGCCTCCCGCCCAGACCGCGCCCAGTTCGCGCGCGAAGCGTTGCCCTTCCTCGTCCCCGGGCCGCGTGAAGGCGAACACGCGCCGCTTGCGGTGACGCGCCACCTGGATGAGCACATGCGCGGCGGCGCCAAAGCCATACAACCCCAGTCGCTCACCTTCTCCCGACAGGCGCAGGCTGCGAAAGCCGATGAGCCCCGCGCACATCAGCGGCGCGGCATGGACATCCGGGTAGTTCGCGGGCAGCGGGAAGCAGAAGCGGTGATGCGCCAGGGTGTACTCCGCGTAGCCGCCATCCAACTGGTAGCCGGTGAAGCGCGCGAAGTCGCAGAGGTTCTCCCGACCGGAGACACAGAAGCGACACTGGCCACACGTCCAGCCGAGCCAGGGCACCCCGACGCGCGTGCCCGGCTCCAGCCCCATCACCTCCGCGCCCGCCTCCACGACGGTGGCCACGATTTCGTGGCCCGGCACCAGCGGCAGCTTCGGCCTGGGCAGCTCACCGTCCACCACGTGCAGGTCCGTGCGGCACACCGCGCAGGCGTGGACTCGCAACAACACCTCCTGCGGGGCCGGGCGCGGAATGGGCCACGTCTCCGCTCGCAGTGGCTGCCCCGGCGCGTGGAGAACCATCACACGCATGGTGCCTTCCATGGGGTCGCTCCCTCCGTCGCCCACCGACTGACGGGCGCATCCGTCCGAGGGAAACATGGGGGGCTGAGGGCCCCCCGGGAAGCACCCACGCTCACGTCAAATCTGCACGCCCGCGAGCAGGCCCGGCCAGGTGCGCACGGTGGTGCGTCCGCTGTCGGAGACCTCCTTCCACTCCGGGCCGATGCCCAGCTCCTTCCACGTGTCGCTCCCGTTCCAGGTGACGAGCGTGTTGGCGCTGACTCCGCCGAACACGGCGAAGCGGCGCGACAGCTGCCAGCCGGCCATCACCCGGAACTGCCCGAGCACATGGTTCGTGTCTTCGTCGAAGTCGAAGAGGCGGTTGGCATGCAGGCTGGAGCCCATCACGTCCACGTCGACGTAGAAGCGGCCCACGGGGATGTGGCCACCCAGGCCCGCGCCCACCGTGTAGCGACGCCGGTCTCCATCCATCGGCGGCGTGAGGCCCACGGTGAGCAGCGTGTAGAGGTGCCGCCCGCCCAGCTTCAGGCCGATGTTCGTCAGCGACACGTCACTGGCCCACACCTGCACGTGGGCCTGACCGTTGCCGACGAAGCTCAAGAGGCCCACCGACTCGCCCTCCGTCTGGCCCGCCACGTTCAGCAGGCCCACCTGCGCGCCGTCCACGCGGCCGGCCACGTTCACCAGGCCCACCTGCGCGCCGTCGACGTCGCCGCCCACGTTGATGAGGGAGAGCTGCGCACCGGACAGCTTGCTCGCGTAGCTGACGCCTGAGGACACCTGCATGCCCGTCAGCTCCGAGGCGACGTTGACGCCCGCCGCCATCTGGAGCCCGCGCGCGGTGCCTCGCGCCACGTTGGCGCCCACCGCCATCTGGACTCCGTTCAGCGTCCCCGCCGCCAGATTGCCGCCCACCGACATCTGGAGTCCCCGCAGCGCGCCCGACGCCAGGTTGCCGCCCACCGTGAGCTGCCCGCCATTCACGTCGCCGCCCGCGATGTTCGCTCCCACGCTGAGCTGCGTGCCCTCCACCGCGCCCGTCGCCACGTTGGCGCCCACCGTGAGCTGCCCACCGCCCATGGAACCGCGCACGATGTTGGTTCCCACCGACGCCTGCACGCCCTCCGCGTCCGCCGTCACCACGTTGCCGCCCACCGCGAGCAGCACCCCATCCACGGGGCCCCTCGACACGTTGGCGCCCACCGTGGCGAGCACGCCGCTCGCGCCATGCGTCACCCAGTTGCCGCCCAGCGACAACCCCAGCGCCGTCACCCGCTTCGCATGCGTGGCGATCAACCCGATGGACACGTCATGCACCAGGTTCTGCCGGGCGAACCCCGAGGTGCTCAGCCCCGGCAGAATCGACAGGTTGAAGGGCACGTGGACGTCCTGCTCCGCGGCCTCCGTCTTCGCCACCGCCACGGGCGCGTCTCCGGCCGTCCCCGCGCTCACCACCCCCGCCGTCGTCGCCTCCACCAGGGGAGGCGCCACCATCGCCCGCTCCACACCCGGCCCTTCCACCACTGGCGCGACCTCGGCTCCCACCGCCGGGCCACCATCACCGCCCGCCGAGACCACGGGGGCCGAGTCGCCCCCCTTCGCCTCCTCGGCGCCAGCGGACATCGCCACCATCGCCGCCATGACGCCCGCACACACCGAGACCTTGCGCTTCATCGCTGGACCTTCCTGAGCTGATTTCCGAGAGGGCTCCTCCCACGCGCGGCGCGGGTACCAGAGCCAGGGTTGTTTCGCGGGAGACGTCGCCGTCCCCCTTCGCGCAACAGAACACCGGGCCCGCGAAATACTGTCACCACCATGTCCCAGACACCCCGACGCCCCAGGCCCTTGTCCCCGCCCTCGCGTCGGGACGTGCTCACCGCGGGGCTCGGCGCCGCGCTGCTCCCGGGCCAGACTCGGGCCGCGAAGCCCGCTCCCACCGTGAAGACTCCCATGCTCACCCGTCCCATCCCCAAGTCGGGCGAGGCCCTGCCCGTCATCGGCCTCGGCACCTGGCAGACCTTCGACGTGGGGACCTCCGCCGCCGAGCGCGCGCCCTTGAAGCAGGTGCTCCAGCGCTTCCTCGACTCAGGGGCGCGCCTCATCGACTCCTCGCCCATGTACGGCCGGGCGGAGCGCGTCGTGGGGGACGTGCTCGCCTCGCTCGCGGACGCGCCCAAACCCTTCCTCGCCACGAAGGTCTGGACGACGGGCCGCGATGCGGGCCTCGCCCAACTGGAGACCTCCGTGAAGGACATGGGGCGAGGACGCATGGACCTCTTCCAGGTCCACAACCTCGTCGACTGGCGCACCCACCTGCCCTTGCTGCGCGAGTGGAAGGCGCAAGGCCGCGTGCGCTACGTCGGCATCACCCACTACGCCCGAAGCGCCTTCGATGACCTGGAGCGCCTCTTGCGCGAGCAGACACTGGACTTCATCCAACTGCCCTACTCACTCGCCGAGCGCGACGCGGAGAAGCGCCTGCTCCCCGCCGCCGCCGAGCACGGCGTGGCGGTGCTCGTCATGCAGCCCTTCGCCACGGGGCAGCTCTTCCGACAGGTGAAGGGCCGCGCGCTGCCGGCGTGGGCCGCGGACTTCGACTGCGCGAGCTGGGCGCAGTTCTTCCTGAAGTTCATCCTCGGCCACCCCGCCGTGCACTGCCCGCTGCCCGCCACGAGCAACCCCGAGCACGTCGCCGACAACGTCCGCGCTGGCTTCGGACGCCTGCCCGACGCGAAGACACGCGAGCGCATGGCGCGCGTGCTGGACTCCTGAAACTTCGCGCGCTCGAAGGCCCGCGTGACGCGGGCTACAGCTCCGGGTCCGGCGTGAACTGGACCTCGGCGGTGGCGGACAACACCACGCCGGTGCCGGGCTCTCCCGCGTCGTCATCGCGGCCCACCTCGAGCACCTCGTCCTTCGCGTCCCACTGGCCCAGGTAGTACGAGCCGCCGGCCACCATGCACGCGCGGCCCTCCGACACCACCACCTCCACGACCTCCTGCTTGTCGCTGGTGGCCCGGAGCAGCGTCCACTTCTTGCCGTCCCCGCGGAACTCGTCGACGACCTCCTGGAGCTCCGCGTCGCTCGGCGCGCCGCCCTCCAGGGTCTGCCGCTCCCACCGGCGCCCGTCCTTCTGCGGCTGCCGCCCCTTCCAGGCGCGCCCCAGCTCCAGCAACTTCTCCTCCGCCGCGTCCTGCAGCCCGTGCATCTCCTCGGGCAGCTCGATTTCCTCCAGTGCCAGGAGGGCCGTCTCAATCTGCAGCGCCTTCAGGCACCACTCGTTCCACGCGGTCTTCAGCATCGTCGCACTCGCTTTCCATCCCCAGGTTCCCCACTCACGTGGAGCCCCAGGTCTCCCCTCCACCAGGGAGGCCCTCGCCACCTACCACACCGCCCGCCTGCCCAGGCGCCATCCGACCGGCCGTCCCATGCTCGCTCCCCTCCACCCTGCCTACCTTTCCAACTCAGGAGGAGCGCATGAGCACCAAGAAGAAGGAGCAAGGCACCCGCGACGCCGTCGAACATCTGGGAGACCTCATCCACGGCATCAAGGTCGCGATGATGACCACGGTGGAGAGCGACGGGAGCCTGCACAGCAGGCCGATGTGGACCCAGGACCATGACTTCGACGGAGAGCTCTGGTTCTTCACCCGAGAGCACTCCCACAAGGTCGACGAGGTGGCGCAGGACCACCACGTCAACGTCTCCTTCGCCGACCCCACCCGCGAACGCTACGTGTCCGTCAGCGGTCGCTGTCAGTTGGTGAAGGACGCCCGCAAGGTCCGGGAGCTGTGGAGCCCCGCGCTCAAGGCGTGGTTCCCCCAGGGCGTGGATGATCCAGAGCTCGCGCTGCTGTGCGTGCGCGTGGAGCGCGCCGAGTACTGGGACGCCCCCTCCAGCCGCATGGTGCAACTGGCCGGCCTGCTCAAGGCCGTCCTGTCCGGGAAGCCCTACGCCCCGGGCGACCACCAGGCCCTGGAGCTGAACGGCGGCGGCACGGGCCCCCACTGACGTCCCTCCCCGGGCCCACCTCCATCCCTCTTTGGGGGAAGTGGCGGGTGGGCCCCGCCTGCCTCGACTTGGGGTTGCGCCGGAAGCGCCTGGGCGCCATGACTGGCCCGTCCCACACCCCTCGAAGGCACACACGCAGCAATACACCCCCACACACCGTAACCAGCGGGTCGGCAACGACTCCGACCTACCCGTCATGCCCATGTACGGTCGGGCAGGTGTCACTTTTCCCACGACCTGGTGTTTCTCTGACAGGCGCGTTCGGCTCGTCTTGTACCTGGGGCTGGGGTGATCCATCAGTCCGCCCCATGGCGTGCTAACCAGCCGCCCCACATGACGTTGAAGTCACGAACGCTTTAGAGTATCAACCATCCGCATTCGAGATTTTCCGCATACCCCACGGCATCAGGTCGGTGCGCAGCGGTGAATCCGAAGAAGCCTCACCACAGGGCGTCAAAACCGCCTTTCGAAGGAATCCACGATGGAGAACAAGAAGTCGGTCTCGAAGCCCGAGGGCAAGCTGGCGGTGCTCATCCCCGGCCTGGGCGCGGTGTCCACGACGCTGATGGCGGGTGTGGAGCTGGCGCGGCAGGGCAAGGGCGCACCCATCGGGTCCCTGACGCAGATGGGGACCGCGCGCCTGGGCAAGCGGACGGACGGGCGCACCGTGAAGCTGGGTGAGCTGGTGCCCCTGACGGGACTGAACGACGTGGTCTTCGGCGCCTGGGACATCATCAGCGAGGACGCGTACCAGGTCGCGGTGCGCTCCGGCGTGCTGCACGACAAGCACCTGGAGCAGGTGAAGCCCTTCCTCCAGGGCATCAAGCCGAAGAAGGGCGTGCACGACCCCGAGTTCGTCCGCCGCATCGAGGCCAACCACGCCAAGGCCACCAAGACGCACCGCGAGAGCATTGAAGCGCTGCGCCAGGACATCCGCGACTTCAAGAAGGAGCTCAACGCCAAGCGCGCTGTCATGGTGGTGTGCAGCAGCGTGGAGACCTTCCGTCCCCTGCCGGAGTCGTTCAAGACGCTGGCCGCCTTCGAGAAGGCGCTGGACGAGAACAGCACGGACATCAACCCCACCGCGCTCTACACGTACGCCGCCATCAAGGAAGGCGTGCCGTTCGCCAACGCGACGCCCAACGCGAGCGTGGACACGCCCGCGCTGCAGGAGCTGGCGAAGCTGGAGGGCATCCCCGTCGCGGGCCGTGACCTCAAGAGCGGCCAGACGATGATGAAGACGGTCATCGCCCCCGCGCTCAAGGCCCGCATGCTCGGCCTCGAGGGGTGGTTCTCCACCAACATCCTCGGCAACCGCGATGGCGAGGTGCTCGACGACCCCGCGGCCTTCAAGGCCAAGGAAGTCACCAAGTCGAGCGTGCTGGACACCATCCTGCAGCCGGACCTGTACCCCGAGCTGTACAGCAAGTACTCGCACAAGGTGTCCATCCACTACTACCCGCCCCGCGGCGACGCGAAGGAGGGTTGGGACAACATCGACATCACCGGGTGGCTCGGCTATCCGATGCAGATCAAGGTCAACTTCCTCTGCCGCGACTCCATCCTGGCGGCGCCGCTGGTGCTGGACATCGCGCTGTTCCTGGACCTGGCCAAGCGGCTGGAGTGGCGCGGCATCCAGGAGTGGATGTCCTTCTACTTCAAGAGCCCCATGGCGCAGCCCGGCCTGCCCGTCGAGCATGACCTGTTCATCCAGCTCACCAAGCTGAAGAACACCCTGCGCGTCGTGGCGGGCGAAGAGCCCATCACCCACCTCGGACTCGACTACTACGGGGATGACCTCCCGCTCGCTCGCTAAGAGTCCGGCCTTCACGTGGCTCGTCACCCTGCTGGGTGTGGGCCACTTGATGCTCGTGACGGCCACCGGTCGGCTCCGGTGGGACCACGTCGTCGCGGACGTGCTGCTGGTGGGGGTGGCCTGGGCGGGCCCCCGCACGCGGCGCTTCCTCTTCGGCGGGTTCCCGCTATGGCTGACCGGCATGCTGATGGACAGCCAGGGACTCTGGCTGTTCCTGCGGGGCGGCATCCACACAGGTGACTTGTGGGACTGGGAGCGCCAGTGGTTCCCCGCCCCCGGGGGTGTCAACTGGCCCCTGTGGTGGAGCACCCGCTCGCACGCCGTGTTGGACCTGCTGTGCGGCTTCGCCTACGCGGCCTACCTTTACGAAGTCTTCTTGATGGCCATCTTCTTCTTCGTGAAGAAGGACGCGCGCTTCGAGAAGCTGTGCTGGGCCTTCCTGCTTGTGAACGCCCTGGGCATGGTCACCTACCTGCTCTATCCGGCGGCTCCGCCCTGGTACATCCTCCAGTACGGGCCGGGCCCGGCGAACCTCGCCGCACTGCCCAGTCCCGCGGGCACGGCGCGCTTCGACGCACTGTTGGGCATCAACTACTTCGCCGGCTTCTACGCCCGGAATCCCAACGTCTTCGGGGCCATGCCCTCGTTGCACGCCTCCTATCCCTTCATGGTGATGCTCTTCGTCTGGCGGGATGGACCGAAGTGGCGTCTGGGCACGGGAGCGTTCGCCTTGCTGGTTGGTTTCTCCGCTGTCTATCTGACGCACCACTACATCCTGGATGTGCTCGCGGGCCTCGTGTTCGCACTCGCCGCCTTCCTGGCGGTGGAGCTGGCCTTTTCGCGCAAGAGCGCACCCATGCCCGTCACGCTGCCGCTGACTCCTGGAGGGGACACCCGTGCTTGAGAACGTGGTCGCCTGGTTGACCGGAAACCTGTCCCCCTCGGCTCGCATCTGGACCGCGTTGGGTCCGGCCATCCTCGCCTGTGTGTACTTCCTGGGAGGCCTGCTCATCTTCTGTATCCGCGTGGCCTTCAAGGGCGTGCCTCGCGACGAGGAGACGCTCAAGCGGGGCAACGCCGGGTTCGTCGGCTACTTCCTCCGGCACTACTTCTTCTGGGTCATCCAGCCGTTGTGGGCGCTGATTCTGCGCTCGGGCCTTCCGGCCAACGCGCTGTCCATGCTGTCGGGCCTGCTCGGCATCTCCTCCGGCGTCGCGGTGGCGGCGGGCCGCTTCGCGCTGGGCGGCTGGCTGTTCCTGGGCGCGGGCATCCTGGACGTCATGGACGGGCGCATCGCCCGTACACGCAAGGAGGCCAACCCCGCGGGCGCGGCGCTGGACTCGGTGCTCGACAGGTACGTGGACTCGGCGATGTTGATGGGTCTTGCCTGGTACTACCGGGACACCTGGGTGCTGCTGCCGGCGCTGGGTGCGCTGCTGGGTTCGTCGCTGGTGCCGTATGTTCGCGCCAAGGGCGAGGGCCTGGGCGTCAACGTGCGTGACGGCGCGATGCAGCGGCTGGAGCGGGTGCTCTTCCTGGGCGCGGGCACGGCGCTGTCGCCGATTCTGGAGGCCGTGTTCTGGCCCCAGGAGAAGCACCCCATGCACTGGATGGCGGTGGTGGGACTCGTCTTCGTCGCCATCATGAGCAACCTGACGGCCATCTCCCGCTTCCGGAATCTGGTGAAGGCGCTGGCGCCCAAGCGGCAGGAGGCGCGTTCGGAGAAGGCGATTGTCGGCCTCAACGCGGCGGCGGGCGCGGTGGCCACGGTGGCGGACTTCGCGGTGGTGCTGGCGCTGGTGGAGTGGGCGGGGCTGTTGCCCGCGTGGGCCACGGTGCTGGGCGCGCTCCTGGGCGCGGTGGTGAACTACTCCATCAATCGCGTGTTCACCTTCCGCAGCACGGCGGCGGTGGGCCGGCAGATGATGCGCTACGCGGTGGTGAGCGGGACGAGCGCGCTGCTCAACGCGGGCGGCGTGGCGCTGCTGACGCTGCATCCGCAACTGGCCTACACGCTGGGCTGGTGGCTGGTGCGCGGCGTGGTGTACTTCGCGTGGAACCTGCCGCTGCAGCGCGACTACGTCTTCAACGACACGACGTCGCCGGACGCGCTGCTGGAGCAGCGCCCCCATGCGGCGTGAGGCGCGGCTCCGGGTCCTGGGTCTCCTCTTGTCGCTCGCGCTGCCCACCGTGGCGGCGGGAGCGACGCTGGAGCCCTCGGCCTCCCCGAGCGACACGTACGGGGAGAGCTTCACCTTCATCGGGGACCTGGAGGACAGCACCTTCGTGCTGGTGCAGTTGCAGGTGACGAACATCGGTCCGGGCTCGCGCACGGGCATCTGCCGCGCGACGGTGCTGCGGCCGGGCCAGCGCGCGTGGACGGCGCAGAAGAAGGTGGGCTCGCGCGAGTGGGGCTACGACGCGGCCACCGGCACGCTGCGCGTCGGCACGTGCTCGGCGCGTTCGGCGGAGGGCGTGACGCGGGTGGAGGCGCCGCTGGACGGTGGGCGGGTGGTGCTGGAGTACGCGGCGCCCATGGCACCCCGCTCGCCGGAAGGCTCGGAAGTGGAAGTGGGCAACGCGCGCTACCGGCACGAGATGATGCTCGCCTTCAGCCCGCTGAAGGCGAAGGTGCAGCCGCCCAAGAGCGCGGAGCTGGAGCAGGCCGGTGGCGGCTACGCGGACCACACGCGCTCCACCATTGCTCCGGCGAAGCTGGCCAGGCGCTGGGTGCGCTTCCGGGCCCTGCGCGAGGGCGGGGAGCGGATGGTGTTGCTGGGGCGCGAGGGGCAGGACGGTGAGTTCGGCCCGGTGTACTCGTGGACGGAGGGTGGCACGCCGACCCAGTTGGAATCCTTCACGCTCAGCCGCGAGGGCACGAAGGAGCGGAGCGTCTGGACGGTGGATGTCTTCGGCGGCGACGGGGCGAAGGTGATGGTGCTGCGCTCCACGTCGCTGTTGCAGCGCAGCGCGCCCGTGGAAGAGCTGGGCGTTTTGGGTGGGCTCATCAAGCCCGTGGTGGGCGCTCCCGTGACGTACCTGCACCGGGCGGTGTTGGAGCGCGCGGGGAAGGCGCCGGTGACGGGGTTGATGGAAGTGTCGCTCGAGGGAGACCCGTGAGCGTTTCGTTGTTGCGGGACGTGCACCATGTGCCCGGCGTGCGAGGCTGGGTGCGCAAGCAGGTGCTGCGCTCGGTGGCGCGCTGCGTGGAGTGGACCACGAAGCTGCCGGGGCGCGGCCTCAACGTGTCTCAGGTGAGCGACTGGTTGCACGTGGGTGGCTCGGTGCCGCCGTCGCGCTACGCGGAGCTGAAGGCGCGAGGAATCACGGCGGTGATTGATTTGCGCGCCGAGAGTGTCGACGACGCGAAGGCGCTGGAAGCGCTGGGCATCGAGCTGTTGAACCTGCCGGTGACGGACCGCTATCCGCCGTCGGTGGAGCAGCTCCTGCAGGGTGTCGAGTGGGCATTGCCCCGGCTGGAGCGGGGTGGGCACCTCTATGCGCACTGCGAGCACGGCGTGGGGCGGGGCCCGTTGATGGGGTTGGCGGTGATGGTGGCGCGCGGCTGGGAGGCTCCGGCGGCGTACCGCGCGCTGCGACAGGCCCGGTGGCAGTGCACGCTCAATGACCGGCAGCTGGGCGGCCTCGCGGACTTCGTCACCGCGTGGGCGGCACGGCGCGCGGAGCGAGCGGCCTAGCGTCCTCGGCTGGACGGTTCAGTCCGGCACGGTTTCGCTCTGGAACCTGGGGTTCCTACCCTGGCGTCCCGGAGACGCCAAGGAATGCTGGAGCTCTTCACCGATGACGTGCGCCGCAATCCCTTTCCCCTCTACGCGAGGTTGCGCGCGGACTCGCCGCTGTTGCACGAGCCACGAGAGGACCTGTGGATTCTCTTCGACTACGACAGCGTGAAGTGGGCGCTGCAGGACCATGACGCGTTCAGCTCCGTCGTCACGACGGAGACGGGGACGACGCCGGACTGGCTGCTGTTCTCGGACCCGCCCCGGCACACGAAGCTGCGCGGCATCATCATGCGGGCCTTCACGCCGCGCTCCATCGCCAACCTGGAGCCGCACGTGCGGGAGCTGTCCCGGGAGTTGCTGGATGTGACGGTGGAGCGTGGGGAGCTGGATTTGGTGGCGGACTACTCCAGTCAGCTGCCGGCGATGGTCATCGCGAAGATGATTGGGATTCCCGTCGAGGACCGGGCGCGGTTCCTGCGGTGGGGGGACATCATCATGAAGCTCAGCTACACCATCGCGGGTGGGGACGAGTCGAAGCGGGCGATGGTGGAGAACGCGGCGGCGCGGGACGAGATGCGGACCTATCTGGCGGGCATCCTGGATGAACGCAGGAGGGCGCCGCGGGATGACCTGCTGACCCGGCTGGTCGAGGCGGAGGTGGATGGGGAGCGGCTGGACGCGAAGGAGCTTCTGGGATTCTTCCAGTTGCTCCTGGCGGCGGGGACGGAGACGACGACCAACCTCATCAACAACGCGCTGCTGTGCTTCATGGAGTCCCCGGACCAACTGGCGCGACTGAAGGCGGAGCCGGGGTTGTTGCCCCTGGCCATCGAGGAGGTGCTGCGGTTCCGGTCTCCGGCGCAGTCGATGTTCCGCTCGACGAAGCGTGCGGTGGAGCTACACGGGCGGGTGATTCCGGAGGGGAAGTTCGTGCTGCCGATGATTGGCTCCGCGAATCGGGACCCGAAGCAGTTCCGTGAGCCGGAGCGGTTCGATATCGGCAGGGACCCCAATCCGCACCTCGCCTTCGGGCACGGCATCCACTTCTGCCTGGGTGCGGCGCTCTCCCGCATGGAGGCGCGGGTGGCACTCACGGACCTTTTGGAGCGGTTGCGCGACTTCCGGCTCGCGAGCGACGAGCCCTGGCAGCCGCGTCAGGCGCTCCATGTCCACGGCCCCACGCGCCTGCCACTGCGCTTCGAGCCCGGTGTGAAGGCCTGACTGAAGCAGGCACGTCATCCGGCTACAGGGCCTTTGACAGCGAGTTCCAGTGAAGGCTCCGTCGCGATTTCCCCGAGGATTCTCCGAAGACTCCCGACGTTGCTTCCCCCGAGCTTGAAGGTTCGCATGTTGCCAAGCCCCGCCCTTGGCGTCCCCCGGCACACCATTGCGGCATCGGGCCTTTCATACACCCTGCAGAGCGGGCCCGTGGAAATCGACGCGGTGAAACCCAGGCTGTCCATCACCGGGTCCAACCGCGAGAGAAAATCGGGAGCGTCCCCCTTGATGCTGCCACTCAGGGTCTGCGGCGCCCTGTCGATGCGGAACAGCGAGACCGCTCCCCACGCCAGCATTTCACGCAGCGTTTCGAACCTGTCCGTCAACTCCCCACCCCGGGCTTCCCTCGATGTGACCAGTGCGTCCTCGCGCGATGGAGCGCTGAAGTCATAGAAGAGATGCAAGGGCATCATCTCGTCGGACTCGAACGCGATGAGCAGAAATCGGGAATCGGGCAGGACCTGTTTCCTGGCGTAGCACGCGAGCACGCGCTGCGCGGAGAAGTCCAGGGTCGGGTAGGCCAGAGGTCCCATGCGACTCAAGAACCAGCGATAGAACGAGGGCAAGGGCTGTCCGGCCAGGCGCTCGACCGACGCAATCGTGTCCGACGTGACGCCCCTCCACTGCGCCGCGAGCCCCGGCACGACTCTCAGGAGCAGGCCCTCCATGTCGGGCTCTAGGTCTTGTGCTGACACTGGGTCTCCTTGTCTTCCGAGCAGAGCATCATGGGGAGCAGCAGGTTGCAGGTATCGCAGGGAGGGACCGTCTTCCCATGGCCAGCGGCGGTCAACCGGTCCAGATTGGCCACGTCTACGACGACAACGGGAACATCAAGATGTTCGAGGGCATGGGGGTGGCAACCTCGATGGCGTCACACCGACACCCGTCTGTGAAATCATGCGGAGAGCCCGCCATGAACACGTTCCCGCTCATCGCACTCCTCTGCGGCATGTCCCTCCTGAGCGGCTGCTCTCTCCTCGGCTACCACAAGCCCCGGAAGGCCGAGCGCGCACCTCCCGAGGAAGCCTCGAAGGTGACGTTTCCAGACTCGATGGAGCAGGGAGTCCACCTGGATGGCCCGGCGATGGCAGCACTCGAGGTTGCCATGAACGCGTTCCTTCCACCTGACCGCAAGCCGGATGCTCGCGATGAGCCCCTCGCGCAATGCCTCATGCGTCGAGATACCTACGATGCCTCGGTCCTGAAGGAGAACGACGACCTCTACTTCGTCAGCTTCCTTCCCAGGCTCGCCCGCTGCGGCATCGAACTGGAACCCCCCTTGATGGACGCCGGGGCCGTCTACGCCATCAACGGGCGCGGCCGCATCCTCGCGGAGCTGTAGCCCGTCCCCGCCCTACCAGCGCTGCTGCGGCTCCATCGCCGTGGGCCGGCGCTTGTCCGTGGGCGTCAGCGCATCCGGCGAATCGGGCCCCGAAGCACTTGCGCTTCGAGCCCGGCGCATGGAGCTGACTTCGCCCCATCCCGCGAGTTTGGGAGAAGATGGGGAGGCCGACCCAAACTCGACATGGAGGATGGATGCGCGCTCCACCTGCCTGGCATCTGAGCCTGTGGTGTTGTGTCCTGGTCCTGCTTCAAGTGGGCTGTGGTGCCGCCACCGTCAACCTGCGCGACTGGGGCAGCCTCCATGTCACGGCGGACGACGATACCACCGGGGCCTTCCTGCCAGACGACATGCAGGTGGACACGGGCCAAGCCGAGGGCGAACGGCCAGATTCATACTGCGCCTCGCGGACCGACACCGCCTGCGAGAACGCGGGGATGAGGCCACCGCTTCGTCGGGGGCCTGGAGCACGCCAGTGGCGACGCGCGCCCTTGCTCACCCCGACGCCGACACCACAGCAGAGCCAGCTCCAGGCACACCGACTGGCGAACCATCAAGTCGTCCAGCAGGCTCGGCAGCGCTATGCCCAGCGCCTCAAGGAAGCTCAGGCACGCTATCCGAGCAGCACGGGCTTCCAGGAACATCACCTGATACCGATGTACCTGGGCGGTGCTAAATCAGGCGCGACCTATCGACTGCCAACCGCCTACCACAAGGCCATCACCCAGGCGTTTCGAGAGCGCTGGACCTATGGCCAGGAGCGGCCTCCTCCAGAGAAACTTCAACTCCTCCTGGTCCAGGTCTACTCCCAGTATCCCATCCCGCAGCTCATCGGACTCCAGCCCTGACCATGCGCGAAACCATCGAACTCCGTGTCGAGGAAACGGAAGCATGGCGACTCTTTCGCGAAGACGAGGGCGTCGTGCTTCCGAGTGGCACGGTGCGCAAGGTCACGCTCCCTACCGACGATGGCCGCGTGTCGCGCGTCAGGGAGATTGACCGCGCCCTGCGTCAGCAAGGCCAGATGTTCTTCGCGGGCTGGCGCATCCTTCGCCACTACTCCGCGGGAGAGCTGAAGTCCGCCGAGTTGCTCAAGCTGGGCCTGGAGGCGGTCTTCGAACCGACTGGAGAGGCGTGTGGCACCGCCTACGATGAATCCACCGCGTGCACGCTGTGTGGAGCGGGCGCGCGGCAGGTCTCCGACTTGAGCCTGGACGTGCGCCGGATTCCCCAGCGCGTCGACCTCGCTCGAACCCTGGCGCACGAGCTGATCATCTCCGCTCGGCTCGCCGACCTCTGGCGGGAGAACCGAATCACCGGCGTGGACTTCCGACCCATCCGGCGAGCTGGTGCGCGGTCAGAGCCAGTGAAGGAGTGGCATCAACTCATCGTGACAGCGCCCCCAGTCGACATCCTACCCGCCACACTCACGGGCAATGACCCCTTCGACCACGACGAGGACAACGCGCAGCGCTGCCCCAAGGGCCACGTCGTCGGCCTGAATGTGCTCTCCGAGCTTTCGCTTCGGCGCGGCGACTACGACGGAAGCGACCTGACCTGGACACGGCAGCTGGTGGGGATGCGGAGCGGAGTCCTGCGCCCTCACCCGCTCCTGCTCATGTCACCCAAGCTGCATGGGCTCCTGACAGAGCTGAAGGTGAAGCGACTGGACGTCGAAGTCGCTCACCTCGTGTAGCCCGTCCCCGCCCTACCAGCGCTGCTGCGGCTCCATCGCCGTGGGCCGGCGCTTGTCCGTGGGCGTCAGCGCATCCGCGGGCGAACAGCGACAGACCTCACAGCCACGGTCTCGGTCCATGGAACACTCCGTGCCAGTGATGCACGAGAGGTTCCGCGACTCCTCGCAGCGCGTGTCGCCCTTCTTCTCTTCCTTCTTCCCACCATGGCCACAGCCCACAAGGGCCACAGCCACCGTCACCGCCGCGAACCATCCGCTCCGCTTCATACCCTGCCCTCCTCGGACACCGACCAGGGCACCAGCACGGCGCCCCGGCCGCGCATGAATCACGCTTCCGGCGCGGGCTGCTCCGGCTGCTCCGCCGTGGCCCCATGCTTGCGACGCCACCGCTCCACCAGCAACAGCAGCGACGGGAACCCCAGCAGCACGATGACCAGGTTCAACCCGAACCCCAGGTTCGCCAGGTCACCAATCGAGTTCAGCCCCGGGTGCTTCGCCAGCACCAAAGCCACGAAGCCGATGGCGCTCGTCAAGAGGCCGCCCGTAATCGCCCGGCCCGTCTCCCCATACACGGAGATGAAGTCCGCGCCCGGCTCACCCAGCCGCTGCACCAGATGCACACCCGCATCCACCGTGGTGCCCACCAACACCGGCAACACCATGATGTTCAGGTAGTTGAACTGCAAATCCAGGAGCGCCATCAACCCCACGAGCCCCGCCACCGACAGCAGCGTGGGCACCATGCAGATGAGCGCCGTGCGCAGCCGCCCCAACGTCAGCCACATCGCCGCCAGCACGCTGAGCACCGCAGCCGCGAGAATCCGCGGACCCTCGCGCGACACCATGTCCAGGATGTCCGCCAGGATGAGCGCCTCGCCCGCCGCCGACACCTGACTGCCGTCCGGCATGTGCAGCCCGCGCACTTCCTTGGAGAAGCGCCGCGTGCCCTCGCCGTCCGACAGGCTCACCCCGCCGCCCGCGTACACCAGCACCACGCCACCCGTGCTCCCATCCAGGCTCTCGAACTGGTGCCGCACGCTCGCCGGCAGCTCCGCCTGGGTGAAGGGCCTCGCCTGCGACATGTTCAGCGCGCGCGTCAGCGACGCCCGCGTGTCCTCCGGCAGCCGCTCCGGGTCCAGCTTGTTCAGCCGCGTGTGGATGGCCTCCAGCACCGCCCGCTTCTCCGCCTGCTGGCGAGGCACCAAATCCTCCAGTGCCCCCACGAAGTCGATGGTGGAGTCCTTGCCCCGCGCCGCCTTGCGCGCCTCCAACTGCCGGACGACCTCGCGCTCCATGTCCTGCGAGTCCGTCAGCACGACCACCGGCGTCTGCGAGTAGCCCAGGATGTTGTTCACCTTCTGGTCCAGCACCGCCGACGCCTGCTTGTAGTCCTCCAGCGTGCGCGAGTCGTAGTTGAACGAGATGCGATACGCCTGCGAGATGAGCGCCATCACCCCGACGCCAATCACCACCGCCACCCCTCGATAGGAACGCGGCAGCCACCGCCCCAACAGCGCCATGGGCCCCGTGCCACCCTGGTGCACGCGCGGCGACCAGCCAAAGCGCGAAGCCACCCCGAGCAGCGCCGGCAGGATGAGCACGTACGCGAAGATGCTCACCAGCATGCCCACCGCCGCGATGATGCCGAACTCGCGGAACGCCCTGAACTCCGACAGCGCCAGGCTCAAGAACGTCAGCGCCGCCACCAGCGCCGCGATGAGCGCGGAGAAGCCCGTGTGCCGGAAGGACTCGTGCACCGCCGCCTCGGACGTCATCCCCTCCGAACGCAGCGTCCCGTAGCGCCCCAACAGGTGGATGCCGTGCTCCACACCCAGGCCGCCGAGCACCGCCGCCAGGAAGCCCGTCAAGAGATTCACCTGCCCGTACGCCAGCCCGACGAAGCCGTACGTCCACCCCAGGCCCGCGAGCACCGGCAGCATGGTGAAGCCCACCGACAGCGCGCTGCGGAAGTGGAACGCCAGGTACGCCAGCAAGAGCACCATCGCCAGCGAGGACGCGGTCGCCAAATCACTGACGATGACGCGCTGCTGGTCGATCTTCTTCTTGAACGTGCCCGTCACCGCCGTCTTGAAGCCCGGCCCGTACTTGGACAGGTCCTGCTTCGCCAGGAAGTCCTCCACCTGGGTGACGACCTTCTTGGAGTAGTTCAGGTCCGCGGCGCTGCCCTTCGGCTTCGCCATCAGCACCACCACGCGCTCCGTCGTGTCCAGGTAGTACAAATCTCCCTGGCCGGAGAGCCGCTGGTTGGCGCGGCCGGTGTACTTCTGCTCGATGTCGGCGAAGTCCACCGACGGCGGCGGCGCGTCATCCAGCCGGACGAACAGCGGGTTGGCCTGCTCCTTCTCCCAGGCGATGCGCGCGTCGATGCGGCCCTGGATGGTCTTCAGGTCATCCAGGTCCACGTAGTACAGCGCGTGCTTGTCGAAGAACTCGCTCGGACGTTGGTAGTTGACGTAGCGGATCTCCGACAGCTCCGCGAGCTTCGGCGCCATGTCGTCCGCGAAGCGCTTGAGCACCTCGGGCTCCGCGCCCATGCCCACCAACACCACGTTGCCCTGGCCACCGAAGCGCTTGCGCAGCTTCTCGATGTCCTGGACGCTGGGGAACGCCTTGGGCAGCAGGCCCACGAAGTCCGCGCTGAGCGTCAGGGTCCTCGCGAACCAGGCCCCCAGCAGCGTGAGCACCAACGCCACCACCAGTGCCTGATACGGACGCCGGTGGCTGCGTGCGGCGAGTTGGCCCATCGCCCCCTCGAACCGCTCCGACCAACGCTTCTCACCCATGTTGCGACACCTGCTGTGTTGTTTGCGGGCCGAACAACGGCCGGCCCACCTTGGGCATGCGCCAACCAGGGAGTCAACGCGTTTATGCCGTAAGGCGGAATGTAAGGCACCGAATGACCTGACCTTCTCTAACAAGTCCCAACGGCCCTTGCCCGGCTGTCTGCCCGGCTGCTTCCACGGGTGGAGCGCACGGCCGGGCGCGTCGCGCATCAGGGACGTGAGCAGCGGGTCCGCCGCCCTCCCGGGGGGCAGACGGCCAGTCGGCGAGCACTGCATCCCCCGCGCCGAGTCCCCACGTTCCCGACCACATGGGGCCGCTCACGCGGACACCCAAGGGAGGGGAAGCCGTGCCGCCCTCCACGCTACCGGCAGAGGCCGGGGCCTGGGGACGGGACGCCACCGTGACAGATGGACTCGGAGCCAACGACGACATCGACGCGGAGTGAGCGCCGCTGGATGCGACGCGTGGAGCGGAGCCTCGGGGCCCTGGCAACACGCAGTCACCAGCGGCCCATTCTCGCCTTGGGCCTGGCGCTGCTCCTGGCGGCGGTGGGGGGCTTCTTCGCTCGCAACCTCAAGCTCAACGCGAACCTGGTGGACCTGCTTCCGAACTCATTCGAGAGCGTGCAGGACCTGCACGAGTTGGAGACGCGCTTCGGCGCACTCGGCTGGGTGTCGGTGGTGGGCGAAGGAGGAGACGCCGCTTCGCTTCGCCGCTTCGCGGATGACCTGGCACCCAAGCTCCAGGCGCTGCCCGGCGTGCGCTTCGTGGAGAAGGAGCGCACGGGCGCCTTCTTCCGCGACAGGGCGCTCTACTTCCTGTCGGAAGAGGACCTGCGAGAGGTCCACCGTCGGCTCGCCGCGCGGCTCCAATGGGAGCGCCAGCAGGCCAACCCCCTCTATGTGCCGCTGGTGGACGAGCCCGAGCCGACGCTCGATTTCTCCGACCTGGAGGCGAAGTACGGCGGCGCCGCGGGACAGAAGCTGTCCTCCGCGAAGGACGACTACTACCTGGACGCGAAGGCCCGGCGCGTCGTCGTGCTCGTCAAGCCGGAGATGACGTCGGCGGACCTCGCCTACTCGCGCCGCATCGTGGACGAGGTGCGCGGGCTGCTCGACGCTCAGGAGCTGTCCAAGTACGGCCCCGACTTCCGGGTGGAAATCACCGGCACCTTCCAGAAGAAGCTGGACCAGCAGAAGCAGATCATCCGCGACATCGCGGTGTCGTCGGCCGTGGCCATGGCGCTGATGCTGCTCTACCTGCTCTTCCACTTCCGCAGCGCGCTGGCGGTGGGGCTCGTGCTGACGCCGGTGGGCGTGGGCCTGGCATGGACATACGGCCTGGTGGCCCTGGTGTACGGACAGGTCAATCTCTTGACGGGCTTCCTGGGCGCCATCCTCGGCGGCCTGGGCGTGGAGCACGGCATCCACCTGTTGGGCCGCTACCTGCACCTGCGCACGGAGGGCGAGTCCTCCGTGGAGGCCACGCGCGAGTCCTTCACGCACACCGGCGGCGCGGCCCTGGTGTCCGCGCTGGTGGCGGCGCTCACCTTCTTCGTGCTGGGGACGTCCCGGCTGCGCGCGTTCCGGGAGTTCGGCGTCATCGCGGGCATCGGCATGCTCGTGCTCATCGCCGCGTACGTGCTGGTGCTGCCCGCGCTGCTGGGACTCACGGCGCGCTGGGGCTGGCGTCCGAAGCGTGCGGCCGTCGCGCCGAGCGAGTCCCCTTTCGGGCGCGTGCTGGTGCGGCACCGCTACGTCATCACCGGCGTCTCGGCGGTGCTGTTGGTGGGGCTGCTGACGCAGGTGCCTCGGGTGCGCTTCGACTACAACTTCGGGACGCTCGAGGACCAGGACCTGCCCTCGTTCGTGCTCGACAAGCAGGTGAACGAAATCATCGGCTATTCGCAGACGCCGGTCGTCGTCCTCACGAAGAGCACACAAGAGGAACACGCGATGGCGTCCGCCCTGGCCCGGCGTCAGCGCGAGCGGGGCAAGGACTCCACCATCGACTTCGTGGCCTCGCTGTCGTCGCTCGTGCCCCAGGACCAGCCGCGCAAGCAGGCCGTGCTCCAGGACATCCACCGCCTGCTCGAGAACGTCCCTGAAGAGCGCCTGTCGCCCGAGCAGCGCACGCAACTGGTGGAGCTGCGTCGTCAGAGCGAGGCCCGGCCCTTCACGCTCGAGGACCTTCCGCCGAGCGTGCGTCAGCAGTTCATGGGACGCGAGGGGACACCCGGGAGCTTCGTGCTGGTGTACCCGGCGGTGGACCAGTCTGACGGGCAGGCCGTGCGGGCCCTGGCGCGCGAGGTGCGCGGTGCCCCGACGCTGGATGGGGGGCGCGTGTCCGCGGCGGGTGAGGCCATGGTGATGGCGGACCTGCTGGACATGGTGACACACGAGGCGCCGCTCATCCTCGGAGGCACGACGCTGGCGGTGCTGCTCGCCATGTGGATGACCTTGGGCGGGCTGCGCATGGCGGTGCTGTGCCTCTTGCCCACGGTGGTGTCGCTGCTCGCGCTGATTGGCCTGATGCCGCTGGTGGGGGTGGAGTTCAACTATCTGAACATCCTCATCATCCCGGTGCTCATCGGGACGACGGTGGACGCGGGCGTGCATCTGCTGACACGCCTGGCGTCACCGGGCAGCGACTTCGTGGAGGTCTACTCGGAGACAGGTCGGGCCATCGCGGGGGGCCTGCTGACGAGCGCCATGGGCTTCGGCGCGCTCTTCCTGGCCAGGCATCCAGGCCTGAACTCCGTGGGGGCACTGGCCAGTATGGGCTTCGCCACCAATCTACTCGTCATGCTGGTGGCCTTTCCCGCGCTGCTGCTGGTGCTGACGGAGCGACGGAGGCGTCGGCACCGGGCGCGAATGGATTCGGAAGTGAAGGAACGGGCGGCGGCGGGGGCACCTGGCCCCGAGCACGCCACCCCTTGAGCTGAAGTGACGCACACCCACGGAAGGAGGAGGCAATGGCGAAGCACATGAGGCGGTGGATGTGGGCGGGTGCCATGGCGGGTACCCTGGCACTGGGCTCGGCGTGCAGTTCCACGGAGGCACCTGTCATGGTGGCCCAGACGGACCCGAATACCTCGGGGCAGCCCGCGACGGGCGGCTCCGGGAGTACGACGACTCCGGACACGACAACGCAGGACCCGACGATGATGGACCCGACGCAGACGGCGCCGGGCACGGTGCCCAGCACGCCACAGCAGAACCCCGGCAGCAGCACCACGACGACGCCGGGAGACACCACCACGACGACGCCGGGAGACACCACCACGACGACCCCGGACACGACGACGTCCGCGCCGGGGACCACGCCCACGCTCGACGGTGACGCGGGCATGGGTGGCTCGGGCGTGGTGCCGGGCACCACGGATGACGACACGTTCCAGCCGCCCGCGGGCGGCGCGGTGATGGACGGCGGAACCTTCTGACGCCACACGCGACACGAGGTTGACGAGGCGGGGGCGGCCTTCAGGGCGGCCCCCGCCTCTTGTCGAACGAGCGGCCTTCACGAGTCAGGACCGCTGGACAGCGCCTCGCGCGCCTGCTTTGTCGCGCGAGTGATGGACACCGAGCCCCCCCGCATCCTCTCGCTCCACGTGGGCCTGCCCCGCGAGTTCGGCACGCCGGGTGCCGTGGACCCGCTGGAGCGGCCGTGGACCAGCGCCATCCACAAGGAGCCCGTGCTGGGGCCCGTGTGGCTGTCGCGCACGGGGCTGGCCGGAGATGGCCAGGCGGACCTGCGGGTGCATGGGGGATTGGAGAAGGCGGTGCTCGCGTACCCCGCCTCGCACCACGCATTCTGGCGCGAACAGTTGGCCCGTGAGGACGTGGGCCCTGGCGCCTTCGGTGAGAACTGGGTCGTCTCCGGTGGCGCCGAGGACAGCGTCTGCATTGGCGACGTGCTGCGGGTGGGTGGCGCCCGCGTGCAGGTGTCGCAGCCGCGTCAGCCCTGTTGGAAGCCCGCGCGGCGCTGGCGGCACAAGGAGCTGGCGCTGCTGCTCCAGCGGACGGGACGCACGGGTTGGTACTACCGCGTGCTGGAAGAAGGCGAGGTCCGTGCGGGCGACGCGCTGGAGCTGGTGGAGCGTCCCTTCCCCGCGTTCACCGTCGCGTTCGCCAACCTGGCGATGCATGAGCACCGGCGGGAGGATGCCGCCGCGCTGGCGGAGTGTCCTCTGCTGACGCCGGGGTGGCGCGAGTCCCTGCGCCGCCGTTCCCAGGGCACTCGCGGGGATGACCAACCCCGGCTGGTGGGCCCGAACAAAGACGGCTGAAAGACAGTCGCGCGCGGACAAGGTCCTCACGTGCTGCTTCCTGCCTTTGCCCGGGGAGCAGGCAGCCGGAGGGGCGTCCGCTGCAGGTCGCGATTTGGCTGCTCACGTTCTCGACCAGCAGCAGCCAGCCACACCACCAACCCAACCTTTCCAGTGGGAGAACCACCATGAAGAAGTTCCTGAAGACGAAGCTCGTCCTGGGTTCGCTCGCCGCCGGCGCTCTCGTGTTTGGTACCGCCTGCAAGTCCGACTCGAGCGCGAAGCGCGACGACACGACGGCCCCGACGACGGACACGGGCACCACGACGGGCAGCGAGACGACGACGCCACCCGCGGGCACCACGCCGGACCCTGGCACGGGCGGCACGGGCATGGATGACCCGACGATGAGTCCACCGCCAGCCACGGACCCTTCCGTGGACCCGGGCACGGGCGGCACGGGCGTGGATGACCCGTCCACGAGTCCGCCCTCCGGGCAGGACCCGACGCTGAGCCCGCCCACGGGCCAGGACCCGACGCTGGACCCGGGCACGGGTGGCTCGGGCACGCTGGACCCCGCGGATGACACCGCCGTCGACCCCGGCACGCGCGGGGATGGCGACCTGACGCCTGACTCCAGCGACCGCGAGGACCCGTACGCGCCCGACACCAGCGCGCCCCGCGAGCCGGAGTCCGGCCGCAAGCAGTAGCCCCGCGCTGAATCGAGCGCACCCGATGCCCGCGCCCCGACCGGCGCGGGCATCACCATTTCTGGCGAGCGGCACTGGCTCGGACACGTCCGACAGCAAAAGGCCCGCGCCCTTTCGGACGCGGGCCTCGCGCACTCCATCTCATGACGTTCAGCTCACACTCGTCCCGGGATAGCGGCCGGGGTTCATCTGCGGCTCGATGATGAGCGGATCCTCATCCGCCCCGGGGGTGCCTCCGGGCCCCGTGCCCGGGTCCAACGTCGGAGGTGCGCGGCGCGGTGAGGACTCGTCCTCGGTTCCCGCCTCGCGCTTGGGGATGGTGGGAAGGGCATCGGGCGGAATGTGCAGCACGTCTTTCTTGCTCATGACGGCCTCCTTTCCCTCAACGTGGACGCCGTCCCTGCTCCGAGCAGCAAGCCCCTGCTTGAATGGTTGGCCAGGTATTGGCAGCGTCCCCGCCCGAAACCTTCTCAAACCGGAGCCCTCCGCCATGCGCCGTCTCCTCACGGTCCTCGCCGTTCTTCACCTCACCGCCTGCGCCACCACCCACACCAACGACCCGAGCAACCCCTCCGGGCCCGTCCCCCGCCCCGTGCCGCCCGACGCCAGCGAGGCGCGCCGGCTGGGCGCCGAGGCCGACAAGTTGCTGGAGGACGGCCGCTACGAGGACGCGCTCTTCCTCTACCGCAAGGCCTGGGCCGACGGCTTCCGCCACCCCGACGCGCTCTACTACGCCGGTGTCATCGCCGCGCGCGCCGGCAGCCAGGACGAAGCCATCATCTGGCTGGAGCGCGCCGCCGACCAGGGCTTCGCCGCCACCACGTCGCTGACCACCGAGCCGTCGCTCGAGTCCGTGCGCCAGCACACCTCCTGGGCTCGCATCGCGGAGAAGGTCGCCGCCAACGCGCGCAAGGACGCACCCGCCGCCGCCACCCAGAACTGAACCTCTCTTCAACTTCCGTGGCCTGATGCCTCCGGGTCACGAAAGCCTCACGTCACTGCAAGTCATTGCGGCAAGGGCAGGCAGGCGGACGAGCGAAAGTCCTCTCGCTCGTGACTCCGCGCGACGTGGAGCACGGGCCGGCAGGCACCCGGGGTCGGTGGCACCTTCAAGGCGAAGCGCGCTTTCCTGACAAGACGCGGAGACATGCCCTGTCCCCGGATGAACCGTCGTCCCAACCCGAGAGAGGCGTGATGAGTGTGAAGTTGCTGCTGGCCGGCCGGCGTGGAGGGGATGTGCCCTTCACGCCGTCATCCGAGAACGCGCGCTCCTGGTTGCGGCAGGTGGAGCAATGGTTTCAGGGGAACGCGAAAGAATGGCTGGAGAGCAGTCATCTGAGCACCGGCCCCCACGGCGCGCCGATGCTGCGACTGCGATTGCATCCAGCGGCGGGCGAAGTCTCCATCCTCGCGGCCAGCGGCGCGCGCGTCGTCATCTCCGCGGAGACGACGGCGGTGGGCCCGGGCTACCACGTCTTCCTCTGTGACTTGCTCAAGGCGATGGGTCAATCGCTGGACCTGCACTGGGCGGAAGCCGACGAGGCGATGGGCGTGGGAGACCCCACGGGCTACTTCCACACGGACGACGCGGGCCCGGTGGAAGTCCACATGCTCGCGTGGCTCCAGGAGTCCGTGGGACAGGTGCTGCGGCTGCGCAGCCGGGGTGAGTCGGGCTTCGCGATGTCGATGCGCTTCGGCCACACCTTCGAGTATCCCGGCGCGCTCCTGACGCCGCTGGGCCCTCGGGACGAGCGGTGGATGCGGCGCGTGTACGAGGACCCTCGGCTGGGCATGGATGTGTTTCCCTGGTGGAAGCAGGGCGTGGGCGCGCACGCGCGGCTGGGCCGGGCCCTGTGCCGGCTGTGGACGGAGGTCGTGTGGCGCCCGCCGCTGTTGGACGAAGAGCGCCGGCTCTTGCGCGAGGTGGCGCGCGCGCTGGAGCTGGCGTGGCGCGAGGACCCGGAGCTGGCGTACCCGTGGCGCGAGTGGCGCGAGGTGCTCGGCTACCTGGGCGTGGGTGGAACGCTCGCGGAGCTCGTCCACCGGCACGCGGCGTTCCACGCGGCGAGGGGGCCGTCCATCGGCTACCGGCGGGGCGCGGTGCAGGTGGCGCTGCCGGCGGGCTGGGAGATTCGAATCCCGGGCTCGCTGGCGGAGGCGCACCTGGAGGACGGCACCTGGGTGGCCAGGGACCATCGGCGCAGCGTGCGCTTCGTTCCCCTGGAGGACGCGACGGAGGACAGCCTGGCGCCCACCACCGCGGAGCGCCGGGCCATGGAGCTGGAGTACCGGGGCGAGCGGGTGAGCGGCCGCGCCTCGCTGCACATGGAGCCGGGCGAGTGCCGGCTGACGGCGGTGTGCAGCTCGGGCAGGCACCGGGCGCTGTGCGTGGTGAGCTTCGACGACCCGGAAGAGGAGGACTGGGCGCTGGGGACCTGGCGCTCACTGGACCACGCTGTCGCTGCTTGACGGTTGCCGGTACGCGGGGGCCATCCCACATTCAGCGGGCCATTTCCTTGAGAGGAATCGAGAGCCCGCATGAGCAGGGAGGTCTGGCCGGGGAAACCCTGGCCGCGTGGTGCCACCTTCGACGGCACGGGAGTGAACTTCGCCGTCTTCTCCCAGGTGGCCACGCGCATCGAGGTCTGTCTCTTCGACCCCGCGAATCCAACGAAGGAAATCGAACGTTTCCCGCTGCCGGAGGCGACGGACTTCGTCCACCACGGCTACGTGCCGGGCCTGGAGCCCGGGACGCTGTACGGCCTGCGGGTCCACGGCCCCTACGAGCCAGCGAAGGGGCACCGCTGCAATCCGCACAAGCTCTTGGTGGACCCGTACGCCAAGGCCCTGCACGGCGACGTGGACTGGAAGCAGCCGGTGTTCGGCTACCCGCTCGGCAACCCCCAGCAAGACCTGGCGCGCGACGAGCGCGACAGCGCGGCGGGGGTGCCCAAGGGCGTGGTGGTGAGCGACTACTTCGACTGGGGGAATGACCGCCGGCCGGAAATCCCCTGGCGCAAGACGGTCATCTACGAGGCCCACGTGCGCGGCCTCACCATGCGGCATCCCGACGTGCCCGAGCACCTGCGCGGCACCTACGCGGGGCTCGCCTCGCCGCCCATCATCGAGCACCTCCAGAAGCTGGGCGTCACGTCGGTGGAGCTGTTGCCCGTGCATGCGTTCGCGGACGACTCGTTCCTCAACGACAAGAAGCTGTCCAACTTCTGGGGCTACAACACGCTCGGCTTCTTCGCGCCCGAGCAGTACTACGCCAGCCGCAAGACACCGGGCGCCGCGGTGGCCGAGTTCAAGGCGATGGTGCGTGCGCTGCACGCGGCGGGGCTCGAGGTCATCCTCGACGTCGTCTACAACCACACCTGTGAAGGCAACCACCTGGGGCCCACGCTGTCGCTGAAGGGCATCGACAACGCGAGCTACTACTGGCTGATGCCGGACGCGCGCTACTACCTGGACTTCACCGGGTGCGGCAGCAGCGTCAACGCGTCGAACCCGAACGCGGCGCGGCTCATCATCGACAGCCTGCGCTACTGGGTGAACGAGATGCACGTGGACGGGTTCCGCTTCGACCTGGCCACGGTGCTCGGGCGCACGGGCGAAGGCGGGTTCGACCCGAGGGCGGCGCTGTTCCAGATTCTCCAGCAGGACCCGGTGCTCAGCCGGGTGAAGCTCATCGCGGAGCCGTGGGACGTGGGGCTCGGCGGCTACCAGGTGGGCGGCTTCCCCGCGCCGTGGCGCGAGTGGAATGGCAAGTACCGGGACGCGCTGCGCCGCTACTGGAAGGGGGACGAGAACCTCGCGGGCGAGGTGGGCTACCGGCTGACAGGGAACTCGGACCTGTACGCGGAGGCACGGCGCAAGCCGCAGGCGAGCATCAACTTCGTGACGGCGCACGACGGCTTCACGCTGCACGATTTGGTGACGTACAGCCACAAGCACAACGAGGCGAACGGCGAGCACAACCGCGACGGAGCGGACGACAACCAGTCGTGGAACTGCGGCGTGGAGGGCGAGACGGCGGACGCAGGCGTCGTCGCCTTGCGCGAGAGGCAGAAGCGCAACCTCCTGGCCTCGCTGTTCCTGTCCACGGGTGTCCCGATGATTGTCGCGGGCGACGAGATGGGGCGCACGCAGCGGGGCAATAACAACGCGTACTGCCAGGACAACGAACTGTCGTGGGTGGACTGGAAGCTGGATGCCCGGCGGGAGAAGCTCCTGGAGTTCACCCGGAAGCTCATCCACTTCCGACACCGGCAGCCGGTGTTGCAGCGGCGGCGCTACTTCAAGGGCGCGCACCTGTGGGACTCCGAGCACAAGGACCTGGCGTGGTTCCGTCCGGATGGGACGGAGATGGGCGCGGAGGACTGGAAGAAGCCCTTCGTGCGCTCGCTGGCGTTCCTCCTGGGAGGCGACGCCATCCCCACGCCGGACGAGCGCGGCCAGCGCATCATCGGCGACGCGGTGCTGGTGTTGCTCAACGCGCACCATGAGCCGGTGTCCTTCACCGTGCCCGCGGTGGTGACGGGCCAGCGGTGGGAGCTGGCGCTCTACACGGCGGACGACACCCGGGGCGCGGAGAAAGTCACGCCTCGGGGGAAGTTCGAACTGGTGGGCCGCGCGATGGCGGTGTTCCGGCAGGTGGAGGACTGAGCCACCCGGGCGTCCGAGGGCCTCGTCATCCGGGCGAGGCCCTGTTGCATCCGTGATAGCGTGACGGCGTGTTGCGGCAGGGAGCACGCACGACATGGCGATGATTCAGTTCACCCGGAACTACACGGACCGCTCGAACGACTACGGGTTCCAGTTCGAGTTCTTCTGCGACAAGTGCGGCAACGGGCACATGTCGCCGTTCATCGCGAGCAAGGTGGGCGTGGCCACGGGCCTCTTGCGCGCCGCGGGCTCGTTCTTCGGCGGGACGATTGGACGCGCGGCGCACGCGGGCACGCACCTGAAGGACGCGCTGCGAGGCCAGGGCTGGGATGAGGCCTACGCGGAGGCCGTGGACGCGGGGAAGCAGCACTTCAAGAACTGCACCCGGTGCGGCAAGTGGGTGTGCCCGCGCTCGTGCTGGAACGAGGGGCGCGGACTGTGCGAGGCGTGCGCTCCCGATTTGGCGGAAGAGGCGGCCTCCATCCAGGCGCACGTGGCGGTGGAGCAGGCGCGAGAGAAGGCGCGCACGGTGGACCACGTCGCGACGCTGGACATGAAGGAGACGCGGCTCGCGACGTGTTCGCACTGCTCCGCCAAGGTGGACGGCGGGAAGTTCTGCATGGAGTGCGGCAAGCCCCTCGCGGCCCGGAAGGTGAGCTGCGGGACGTGTGGCCTGGAGGTGCCGGAGAGCGCGAAGTTCTGCCCGGACTGTGGTGCTCCCCGGAACAAGTGACGCCACGGCGGAGGCTCCAGCGTTCATCCCAGGACGCTCACCGCACGGAGTGTCCGCGTGTGTTCCACGCCACCTGGGCCCTCCTCGTGCATAGGCTGCGGCGCCATGTCGCGGGATGCTCAGGAAGAGGACGTGAAGCAGGTGTATGGGGAGATTGCCTCGGCCTATGAGGCGCTCTTCCCCGTGCTTCACCGATATGAGGACCGCGTGGAGCGCTTCCTCGCGGAAGCGGTGACTCCGGGGTGTCGAGTGCTGGACGTGGGGTGCGGGCCGGGGCTCCATACGCGGGGCCTGGACGCCTCCATCGACGTGGTGGGAGTCGACCTGTCCCCGGAGATGCTGGAGCTGGCGCGACAGGCCCGGCCCGAGGGCGCGTGGCACGTGCACAGCTATCACCGCCCCTTCCCCGAGGAGTGGGGGCGCTTCCAGGTGGTGCTGGCCATCGGTTGCCTCGACTTCTGTGACGACCTGCCGCGCGTGCTGAGCCATCTCGCCGCGACGTTGGCGCCCGGGGGTCGGATGTTGTTCACGGTGCTGGAGCAACGGCCCGGCTTCGAGGGACATGAAACCGCCACGCATGAGGTCCAGACGGCGGGCCCGGCGGTGACGCTGCATCTGTATTCCTTCGAGGACACGGCTCGCGCCGTCGTGGAAGCGGGGCTGCAACCGCGCGACTACGTGCATGCCCCGGGTTGGGTGCAGCTCACCGAGGAGCGGACGATGTGGTTCGGTTGGTGGGACGTGGAGCGGGGGTAGCGTCGTCGCGATGGGAGTGGCGCACCCCGAGTGGGTGGCCAAGGCGGACTCGCGACGCTACAGACTCCACCGTGACTGGCATCGAGACAAGGGAGCGACACGGATGATGACGGAAGAAGACCTCCTCGCCGCCGAGGAGTCGCTGCGGCAGGCGATGCTCCGGGGTGACGTGGCCGCGCTCGACGCGCTCATCTCCGACGACCTCGTCTTCGTCAATCACACCGGACAGGTGTTCGACAAGGAAGCGGACCTGGCGGCGCACCGCTCGCGCGCGCTGCGCCTGACGCGGCTGGACGTGTCGGCGCCCATCATCCGCTACCTCTCGGCGGGCGCGGTGGTCATCGTCAGCGCCTCTGTGAAGGGAACCCACGACGGCACCGAGTTCGAAGCGCGGCTTCGCTACAGCCGCGTCTGGCAGTGGGTGGATGAGCGCCCCCAGGTCGTCACGGGCCAGTGCACGGTCATCCTCGGTGGCGAGCCCTCATGAATCGCCCCCTCTTCCGCACGAGGTCAGCAGCCCACGTCATGACCTCACAACGCCTTTGCGCCCTCGTCCTCACGCCCGTGCTGATGCTCGCTCCGGCCTGTACCTCGACACCCGGGCGCCCCGCCTCCACGGTGGCAACACCCGACACGGGCCCGAGTGAGTACACGCTCACGGAGGACATCTCCGTGCGCCGCATCGCTCCGGGTGTCTGGGTCCACACGACGCTGTCGGGCCCGGACTTCGGCCGCTACCCCGCGAACGGATTGGTCATCGAGGACGGCGCGGAGTCGCTGCTGGTCGACACGGGCTGGAGTCCGGCACAGACGGAGCACCTGCTCACCTGGGCGAAGGAGACGCTGCGCAAGCCTGTGCGCGCGGCGGTGTCCACGCACTTCCACGTCGACCGGACCGCGGGCATCCCGGTGCTCGTGGCGCGGAACATTCCGGTGTACGGGCTGGAGGACACGGTGAAGCTCGCGACGGAGCATGGACGGCCCGTGCCCACGGAGAGCTTCTCGGGAGCGCGCACGCTGGGGCCGGTGGAGTTGTTCTTCCCCGGTGCGGGGCATGCACGCGACAACCTCCTCGTGTGGCATCGGGACAGCGGTGTGTTGTTCGGTGGCTGCTTCGTGAAGGATGGAGCGGCGAAGGACCTGGGCAACGTGGAGGACGCGGACCTCGCGGCCTGGCCCGCGAGCCTGGAGCGCACGCGTGAGCGCTTCCCCGAGGCCCGCGTCGTCATCCCGGGCCACGGCGCGCCGGGCGGACCGGAGCTGCTGGAGCACACGCGGAGCCTGATTCCCTGAGCAGCACGAGGCGCGTGGTGGGCGGTGGAGCGCATGCTCGGCCGCGCCCCCTCTTCGGAGGGTGCGAGCGTTGAGCGGAGCACACGGGGTGGGTCGGAGCATGCTCGCCTGTCTGCCCGGGTCCGTTGAGTCGAGAACAGGCATCTTGCGCGAGAGGGCTCCGCCGAATGGGCGAGGCCTTCCATCGTTCCTACCGTGCCTTCGAGTGGCGAAGAGGTGAAGCACGGGCCGGCGGGCGGGATGGAAGGCGGGGGCGTCATGAAGCGTGTGGCTGCGGTGGTGCTCGCGGTGGCGGTGAGCGGGTGCGCGTCGGTGAAGGTGGAGCAGCGGGACGGTTGCTGGGTGAAGCAGGTCCGCACCTTTCCCTCCAGCTTCAAGGAAGAGGTGGGTCCCTGCGCGCGGCCGAAGCCGGAGTGGTCGGCGGACCGGGTGACACGATTGGTGCAGGAGTGCGTGATGCACGCGGACTACCGCTGGCAGAGCAGCGCGATGGTGGCCTGGAATCGCGGTGAGCCGCTGCCGACGCGCGAGCCAGACGAGAAGGTGCTCGAGGCGTGCATGGTCACCACGGAGAAGATGCTCTCGGCGGAGAAGGGGGAGTTGGAGCAGCGCCTGAGTGATGTCTCGAAAGAGCGCGACAGCTTGCGCGCCAACCAGGAGCAGGAGCGCGAGTCGTATCGGACGAAGCTGGATGCGCAGCGTGACGAGGCCCAGGCGGCGCTGGTGAAGGAGCGCGAGCGACTCCAGGGCAGCATGGATGCGCAGCGCGAGCACGCGCAGGCCAGCCTGGACCGGGCACGGGACCAGATGCATGAGAGCAACGGACGACTGGCGAACGCGCTCGGAGAAGCGGCGAAGCGGCCGACCCCGTCCGCGGTGGCGACGGCCACGTCCACCTCCACGAGCGAGGGCAAGGCGGACACGCGCAGCGACTCCAACTCGCGAGGTGACTCCCGCGCGCGAGGAGACTCCGCGACGCCGAGCAATCCCCGCGTGGCGAAGCCCATCGTGGCGACACCGACAAGCACCATGTGCTCGCTGCCCTCCAAGAGCGCCGCGAAGCAGGCCACGGCAAGCGAGACGGACACGAAGAGCGAGCCCCCGAGCTGCCAGCCGATGCAGCCCGCCGAGTCCACGGAGCCCGAGCCGTCCCTCGCGCCCCAGGCACAATCCCAGACGGCCTCCGTGCCGCTGCCGCTGAAGTCGGCGCAGCCGGGCGCGGTGGAGTAGCCCTTCCTCCCAGGCGCGGTGACGAACGTCCCGCGCTTGCGCAACGAATCAACCCTTTCGCCCGGGCGCGGTGACCCACGTCCCGCGCTTCGGCGAATCATCCGTTGTCAGCCTCCGTGCCACGGTGGCGTCCCTCGCCCCCGACGCATCTCTAGAGGTGTCACGGGGCTGTCCCTGGGCTCCTGAAGGCTGGACCGGGGCGCTCTGCGCTCACGTGCCGGTCAGGGTGTTCCCGGGTCCATCGTCCGCGGTGTCTTCCTCACATTGGTTGCGTCAGGCCGGCCGCCTCGAAAGCCATTTGAGTGGCCCCTCACGGGGACTCTCAGAACTAGCTCAATGGGAGAGCACAAGACTCTTAATCTTGAGGTTGAAGGTTCGACTCCTTCGTTCTGAACCGAATTGAAAACTCGGCTCCGCCAGGAAGCTCCACCCCGAGCCGGTAAGAGCGCTGGCCCACCCCGTCCAC
>NZ_VIFM01001065.1 GCF_006636215.1 Myxococcus llanfairpwllgwyngyllgogerychwyrndrobwllllantysiliogogogochensis
CTCACTCTCCCTAGGGTGCATTACCCCAAAAAACACTGCCACCATTGCCACCACTGCCACTCCGTTGATTTCACTGGGGAATTCCGTGGCAGTCTTTCAAAAAGCGCCTGCCACCGGCTGCCACCTTTCTGCCACCCTGTGAAGGCATGTCCCCGAAATCGCGCCGGAGGCCTTTGCTCTGCCTTATGGCCGCGTGTCATTCGCCCGAGGAAATCCAAAAATAAAATCGGGCGAAATGATTTCTTGTCCCAAATCGAAGGGATGGGGTGAGTTTAGGATGTATCGGCAAACACGCGCCGCCGACATCCG
>NZ_VIFM01001066.1 GCF_006636215.1 Myxococcus llanfairpwllgwyngyllgogerychwyrndrobwllllantysiliogogogochensis
GATGTCGTCGGTTCGATTCCGATCAGCTCCACACAAGTTTTCCCTGTCGCATTGAGGGAAGCGTTCTTTGACAAGTGCATACGAAGGGTAAGTTGCAATTTCTGCTGAGTAACAAGTTCTCGCAGAAAGCACTGCCTAAAACCAACGCCGTGAGGCGAGGTGAGAGGGCAGTGTTTCTACAAGCGTAGAGTGATTTTTTCCGGGCCTGCTGCGAAGAGCAGGGGTCTGGGCCTTGGTTTCGAGTTTCGACAATCCGCCGTGAGGCGGGCGTTAGACAAGAGATTAGGGCAAGTAAGCTACTAA
>NZ_VIFM01001067.1 GCF_006636215.1 Myxococcus llanfairpwllgwyngyllgogerychwyrndrobwllllantysiliogogogochensis
AGGGTGCATTACCCCAAAAAACACTGCCACCATTGCCACCACTGCCACTCCGTTGATTTCACTGGGGAATTTCGTGGCAGTCTTTCAAAAAGTGCCTGCCACCGGCTGCCACCTTTCTGCCACCCGGTGAAGGCATGTCCCCGAAATCGCGCCGGAGGCCTTTGCTCTGTCTTATGGCCGCGTGTCATTCGCCCGAGGAAATCCAAAAATAAAATCGGGCGAAATGATTTCTTGTCCCAAATCGAAGGGATGGGGTGAGTTTAGGATGTATCGGCAAACACGCGCCGCCGACATCCG
>NZ_VIFM01001068.1 GCF_006636215.1 Myxococcus llanfairpwllgwyngyllgogerychwyrndrobwllllantysiliogogogochensis
CTGCCCCAGGTTCGACGTCGCCTTCAGCACCTGCTGCTGCGCCGCATCGGCCATTGCCCGCTGTGCCTCCGCAGACTCGGAGCTCGCGCTCCTCCTCTCGGGCCGTCCTGCATCTGATCAAGTAGTACTAAGAGCCTCTATCAAATGTGAGGATAGAGGCTGCGGAAGAGCATGACGCAGCAGCCGAGGACGAGGAAGCCGAAGTGGACGTCGTCCCTGCGCTCGTCACGGACACGGAGCCGACGAAGCTGATTCTT
>NZ_VIFM01001069.1 GCF_006636215.1 Myxococcus llanfairpwllgwyngyllgogerychwyrndrobwllllantysiliogogogochensis
CGGAGCCGGACGAGGATGACCGGTTCGTCGAGGCCAAGCTGACCCAGGCGCGCGCCTATATGGAGCAGTACCGCAGCGCCCGGAAGTAGGTCGTCACGGGCATCGGATGACCACGCCCCTGACAGGGCACGTTCGCACCGCGGACCAGGCCTTCTTCGTCGGGCCGCCGCCCTCCCGCGAGAGCTACCTGGTCCAGCAGCGCATCCTCGACGCCGCCAAGGCCGCCGGCGCGGACGCCATCCACCCTGGCTAT
>NZ_VIFM01001070.1 GCF_006636215.1 Myxococcus llanfairpwllgwyngyllgogerychwyrndrobwllllantysiliogogogochensis
TCCGGCCGTTCTGCGGGCATTCACAGGGCATGGCGTGGACGCATCCGCTCACGCCGCGTGCTCCGCCTGCGTGACTCTTCACAATCCGCCGCAGCACTTTCACTCAACGTATTGAGGGTGGCAGAGGGGTGGCAGAGGTGGCAGGTGGGTGGCAGTACCATCTGCCACCTTTTTCTTCTTTCAATTCAATAACTTATCTCTAGGTGGCAGTGGTGGCAGTCTTTTTTCAGGTACCCCTACGTAGCGGGCGC
>NZ_VIFM01001071.1 GCF_006636215.1 Myxococcus llanfairpwllgwyngyllgogerychwyrndrobwllllantysiliogogogochensis
TACCATCTGCCACCTTTTTCTTCTTTCAATTCAATAACTTATCTCTAGGTGGCAGTGGTGGCAGTCTTTTTTCAGGTACCCCTACGTAGCGGGCGCGCGCATATTGAATAGCCCTATTCAATAGGGGTTCGAAGTCTCACTCTCCCTAGGGTGCATTACCCCAAAAAACACTGCCACCATTGCCACCACTGCCACTCCGTTGATTTCACTGGGGAATTTCGTGGCAGTCTTTCAAAAAGTGCCTGCCACC
>NZ_VIFM01001072.1 GCF_006636215.1 Myxococcus llanfairpwllgwyngyllgogerychwyrndrobwllllantysiliogogogochensis
TGCCGGCCAAGGAGCGCAAGCGGCTGGCCGCCGCCGAGAAGCGGGTGAAGGAGCTCGAGCGGGAGCTGCACCGCAAGGAGAAGGCGCTGGCGGAGACGGCGGCACTGCTGGTGCTCGAAAAAAAACTACACCGGCAAATATGACCTGAGCTCCTCCTCGATGGCTCGGAGGTAGCCGTCCGGGTTGGCTCGGAAGCGCCGACCCATGATGCGAGGGACGCGCCGCTGCTCTAGCTGAGCGCGCAG
>NZ_VIFM01001073.1 GCF_006636215.1 Myxococcus llanfairpwllgwyngyllgogerychwyrndrobwllllantysiliogogogochensis
CGCTCGCTGTCGAGTCGCACCTCCCGAGTTGCAACAGGGCGAGCCGTCGTCCGAGCCATGGCGTTCCTCCTTCCCTCAGAGGGGTAACACCTGCGGCTCAAGCCATATTTGCCGGTGTAGTTTTTTTTCGAGCACCAGCAGCGCCGCCGTCTCTGCTAGCGCCTTCTCCTTGCGGTGCAGCTCCCGCTCGAGCTCCTTCACCCGCTTCTCGGCGGCGGCCAGCCGCTTGCGCTCCTTGGCCGGCA
>NZ_VIFM01001074.1 GCF_006636215.1 Myxococcus llanfairpwllgwyngyllgogerychwyrndrobwllllantysiliogogogochensis
TCCGGCCGTTCTGCGGGCATTCACAGGGCATGGCGTGGACGCATCCGCTCACGCCGCGTGCTCCGCCTGCGTGACTCTTCACAATCCGCCGCAGCACTTTCACTCAACGTATTGAGGGTGGCAGAGGTGGCAGGTGGGTGGCAGTACCATCTGCCACCTTTTTCTTCTTTCAATTCAATAACTTATCTCTAGGTGGCAGTGGTGGCAGTCTTTTTTCAGGTACCCCTACGTAGCGGGCGCGC
>NZ_VIFM01000107.1 GCF_006636215.1 Myxococcus llanfairpwllgwyngyllgogerychwyrndrobwllllantysiliogogogochensis
CGTCGGAAGCGAGCGGGGCGGAGGGCACGAGCTCCGGGCTCTTCCTGTCCACCCACTTGCGCAGCAGGGCGATGGGCGTCCCGGCGAGCACGACGATGATGGCGGAGATGGACCACCCGACGGCGAGGATGCGCAGCGCGGCGGGCAGCTCCACGTGGGGGCCCGCCAGCAGGGGGAACAGCCACACGGCCAGGGACATCACCGAGCCGCCCAGCAGCACCCACCGCCGCCACCCACGCAACAGGTCGGGCCAGAGCGCGCGCAGCACGGCCCATGCGCCCACATAGACCAAGAGGAGAAGCAACGGCCTGACCATCCACACACTCCCACGCGCTGAAGAGCGGGAGTCATAGCGGCGACCCGCCTGCCTCGCCGCACGAAGTGGCTCAATGTAGGAGAGGACGGGGCCTCGTGCGAGCCGGGCTCGGCCGGGAGCAGGGGCGCGCCAGGCCGCCCTCCCTACGCGCAAGCCGGGTGTGGCATTCCCGCGAGGAGCGAATCAGCGGTGGGTGCCGGGGCTGGCCATGCGCAGGTGCGCGTGCAGCGTCTCCGTGCGCAGGTAGAGGAACTGGGCGTCGCCGAAACCCAGCGCGTCGCCGTCCGTGAGCAGGACCTCCTGCTCCGCGGTGAGCGACGAGGCGTTGACCCACGTTCCGTTCATCGAGCCCACGTCCTTCACCGAGCAGTCGCCCCGTGACTCGTGCCACTTCAGCGTGGCGTGGTGCTTGGAGACGGATGGGTCCGGGACGAGCAGCGCGCAGCCCTCCATCCTCCCCACGGTGAGTTCGTGGCCATCCATGGCGGGACGCAGGAAGTGGACCTCCAGCGCGTCGAAGCCCCGGAGCATGACGAAGAGGCGGTCCACCAGTCGGCTGCGATGGGCCATGCCCACGGTGCGCGCCTCACCCAGCCGCATCGCCACCTGCTGGAAGACAGGCTCGGGCGGCTGTTGGACGAGGACCACGGGCCCGGAAGCGTCGAGGAAGGCTTCCAGGGTTGCCAGGGCGAACGGGCGAAGTTGCTTCACGGACGGCATGGTGGCCCCAACTTAACCTGGAGGACGCGCTGGACGCTCGCGCCCTCCGCGCGCTCCAGGCTCCCGTCCACCAGACAACGCTCCTGTGCGAGGGCGCCGGAGCCCGCGCGACCAGGATGAGCGGAAGCTTTCACGACGGGCGTTCTCACACCCAATCCATGCGCAGTGATTGCGGCGGGCTGTAATCCCAGGCTCGGGAATGGGCTGAAAACATTTCAGATAGCGGCAATCAACGATAGAGGAGGAAATACAAACATTGCATATGGGCAGTGGGGCTCAGGTCGGTGAGCTCCATCACCAGGAGAACCCATATGAAAGCGCTGTCATTCATCGTGGTCGCGGGGCTCGCCGTTGGAATGCTCACGGGCTGTGGTCCCGAGACGTCTTCGCCCGAGGCCGTCTCCGGAGAGCTGGGCCCACGTTATGAGGCGACGCGCGCCGATGGCACGCCCGTGACGGTGCGGGATGCCTCGGGAGAGAACAACCTGAGCGCGCAGTCCATCGAGGGAGAGCGCACCCTCACCCAGGCGGCGTGCTGGGTGACGCTCCAGTGGTGTAGCGAGCCGGGCACCGGCGACATCGTCTGCACCCAGAACGGCGGCTGCACCACCGCGCAGTTCATCGCGGCGTGCATCTCGCTGGCTGAAGATATCTGCGGAATCTGAAACATCCGTGGATAGGCAGCGTCAGTCCGTAAATCGGGCTGACGCTGTTCCGCTGCTTGCCTGATTCCTCTCACTTTCCGTGGGGCCTGACATGGTTCCAGGGAGGCGTGGGTGTGCGACATTGGGCAGCCGAGCGCGGGGCCCACGCACGCGGGGCATGCCAGGGCTGTGCGTGGTGCGGTGCGTCGTGAGACAAGGCTTTGCTCGGGTGACGTCTCCGGTTACATCCTCGTGACACAAACATCTGTGTTCGCATGAGGAGTCCTCGGACCATGTGGGAGCGAATGAAGAAGCGCGGCGCGTGGGTGCTGGCGTTGTCGTTGCTGGCGATGACCGCGTGTTCGGATTCGGAGGATGACGCGCCGCCGGACGCCGGGCAGGAGCAGCCCGACGGTGGCGGCACGCCCGACGCGGGGGACTCTGGGACGCAGCTGCCGGCGTTGGAGGTGCCTGAGGGCTGCAACCCGCTGGCGTCGGAGCACGACTGTCTGTTGCCGTACCCGTCGAACTACTTCCTGCAGGAGGACGCGGCGCTGCCGTCGGGTCACCGCGTGAAGTTGACCACGGCGGCGAAGCTGAAGATGAAGGACGGGACGCCCTTTGACTTCACGGACCTGCATCCGGCGGATGGCTATTCGCATGGGACGCAGATGCTCGCGCTCTTCCCGGGAGGCGTGGACGCGACGAACCTGCCGCCGGTGACGCAGCCCACGGCGGCGACCACGGGCGCCACGGTGGTGCTGGACGCGGAAGCAGGCACGGGGGTGCTGCACTTCGCGGAGCTGGACCCGCGCGCGCCGGATGATGCGCACCGGGCACTGCTGGTGCGGCCAGCGGTGCGGCTGCGCGGTGGCGCGCGCTACATCGTCGCGTTGCGCGGGCTGAAGGCGAAGGACGGGACGGCCGTGCCCGTGCCGGAGGGCTTCCGTCGCATCCGGGATGGGCAGACGGCGGGAGACCCGCTGCTGGCGCCCCTGGCCGCGCGGTACGAGGCGGACATCTTCCCGGCGCTGGAGGCCGCGGGTATGGCGCGCTCGGAGTTGCAGCTCGCGTGGGACTTCACCACGGAGACGGAGGAGAACGTCACCCGGGACATGATGGACGTGCGGCGGCTCGCGATGGAGGCGCTGGAGGCCACGCCGCCTGTCGTGACGGTGACGGAGGTGAAGGACGAGGTGGACGCGAACATCTTCCGCCGCATCAAGGGGACGCTGCGGGTGCCGCTCTTCACGGAGACGGCGCAGGCGGGGGCGCTGCTGGCGCGTGACGCGCAGGGCAGGGTGAAGCGCAATGGCGAGGCGGAGGTGCCCTTCACGCTCCAGATTCCGCGGAGTGTCTGGGGCCAGGCGGTGGCGCCGGTGCGTTTCCTCCAGTTCGGGCACGGCTTCTTCGGCAGCCAGGGCGAGTCGGACGGCTCGTTCGTCCGGCCCTTCGTGCAGGCGACGAAGATGGTGGTGATGACGGTGGACTGGTGGGGCATGTCGCAGGCGGACGCGCCGGGGGTGATTGGCGCCATGTCGCAGCAGCCCGCGCAGACGCTGCGTTTCACGGACCGGGTGCATCAGGGCATGGTGAACCAGATGGCCGTCACCTACGCGGCGCGGACCACGTTGAAGGACCTGGCGGAGCTCAAGGACAACGGGGTGCTCGTGTATGACCCGGACCAGACGTACTTCTACGGCATCAGCCAGGGGCACATCCTGGGTGGGACGTACGTGGCGCTGTCGCCGCACATCTCACGGGCGGTGTTCAGCGTGGGTGGGGCGGACTTCTCGCTGATGATGTTCCGGGCGAAGCCGTTCGCGATGTTCCTCCAGGCGATTGCGGCGGCGGTGCCGGACGCGTTGGACCAGCAGAAGTTCGCGGCGCTGACGCAGACGAGCTTCGACCGCATCGACCCGATTACCTATGCACCGCACGTGGTGACGACGCTGTACACCGGTGGACCGGCGTCGCGTCGGGTGTTGGTGCAGTACGGGCTGGGGGATGCGCAGGTGCCCAACGTGGCCACGGAGCTGCACGCGCGGGCGATGGGGCTGACGCAGCAGTTGCCGGCGACGTGGCGGGTGCCGGAGCTGCCGGTGTTCGAGGGCGCCATCGACAGCGCTGCGCTGGTGCAGTTCGACTTCGGGCTGCCCACGCCGCTGCCGGGCACGGTGGCGGACCTGCCGGCGCAGGACAATCCGGTGCATGAGGGCGTGCGGCGCAACGTGAAGGGCCGCGAGCAGGTGGACCTCTTCCTGCGACCGGACGGCAAGGTGGAGACCACCTGCGGCGGCGTCTGTCTCGGCGCCAACTGACGTCACTCGCATCCTGCACGGTCCGCGCTCATCGCCTGACGCGGACCGTGCTTTCAGCTTCGAGACCGCCCGTTCAACTCACCCTGTGGCGCTCTTGAGCAGGTGGTCGCCGTAGTCCTCGCGCAGCTTCGTCTTGAGGAACTTGCCGGTGGACGTGCGGGGAATCTGGGCGATGAAGAGGTAGTCGTCCGGCAGCCAGAATTTGGCGAACTGTTTCGCCAGGTGCTCGGCCAGTTCCTCTTTCGTCGCCGCCTGTCCCGGCTTGAGCACCACCGCCGCCAGCGGGCGCTCGTCCCAGCGGGTGTGCCGCGCGGCGAACACCGCCGCCTCCAGCACCGCCGGGTGGCTCATCAGCGCGTTCTCCAGCGCCACCGACGAAATCCACTCGCCGCCCGACTTGATGACGTCCTTGCTCCGGTCGCAGATGCGGACATACCCATCCGCGTCCAGCGTGACGACGTCACCCGTCTTGAACCAGCCGTCGGACGTGAAGCGGTCCTGTCCCTCGCCGCCGTAATACGAGCCCGCCACCCACGGTCCGCGCACCTCCAGCTCGCCCATCGTCGAACCGTCCCACGGCAACGGCTTGCCCTCCTCGCTCATCACCCGCGTCTCCACGAACGGCAGCGCGAAGCCCTGCGAGCCCTGCGCCGCCAGCTGCGTCTTCGCGTCCGCGTGGCGAAGCTCCTGCTTCACCTTCGCCATGGTGCCCACCGGGTTCATCTCCGTCATGCCCCAGGCGTGCGTCACCTCCAGCCCGTGCCGCTGCCGGAAGCCGTCAATCATCGCCGGGGGCGCCGCCGAGCCCCCAATCAACATGGTCCGCATCGCGCTCAGGTCCCACTTCTTCGGGTCCTGGTCCAACAGCGCGAGAATCCCCAGCCAGATGGTGGGCACACCCCCCGCCACCGTCACCTTCTCCGTCGCCATCAACTCCAACAGCGACGGCGGGTCCAGGTGCGGCCCCGGCATCACCATGCGCGCGCCGGTGATGATCGCGTCGAAAGGGAGTCCCCACGCCGCCGCGTGGAACATGGGCACCACCGGCAGCACCGAGTCCGCCTCGCCAATGCCCGTCAAATCCTTCATGCAGCACACCAACGTGTGCAACACGATGGAGCGGTGGCTGAACAGCACACCCTTCGGGTTGCCCGTCGTCCCCGACGTGTAGCAGAGCATCGCCGCGCTGTTCTCCTCCAGCGTCGGGAAGTCGAAGTCCACTGACTCCTTCGCCAGTAGCTGCTCGTAGTCCAGCATCCCCTCCGGCGCGGGCCCCGCGTCCGGGATGACGATGACGTGGCGGATGCTGGGCACCTGCGCCGCGAACTTCTCGAACAGCGGCAACAGCGAGCGGTCCACCAGCACCACCGAGTCCTCCGCGTGCCGCGCGATGTAGGCCAGGTCGTTCGGGTGCAGGCGCAGATTCAGCGTGTGCACCACCGCGCCCATCGCCGGAATGCCGAAGTACGCCTCCAGGTGCCGGTAGTGGTTCCAGCTCAGCGTCGCCACCCGGTCGCCCGCCTTCACCCCCAGCCGCGTCAGCGCGTTCATCAACTGACACGTGCGCCGGTGGAAGTCCGCATAGGTATAGCGGTGCGTCGTCTTGTCCGGATTGCGGCTGACGATTTCCGAGCGCGGGAAGTACGTCCGCGCGCGCTCCAGGAAATGCGTCAGGGTGAGCGGGAAGTCCATCATGCGTCCTGGAAGCATCGGCACCGTCCCTTCACTGCGAGGGGTAGGCCACCGATGCTACCGGATGCGCACACGAGCCAGCGTCCCGCGTCATGCGGCTCGTTTGTTATCGCACTGCGTCAGCCGAAGAAGACCTGGGCGACCTCGAAGAACTCCTTGGGCACCTTCTTGAGCTCCTTCGTCGCGGCGGACAGGTCCACGCTGATGATTTCGTTGCCCTTGAGCGCGGCCATCTTCCCGAACTCGCCTCGGGCCACCATGTCGCAGGCGTGGACGCCGTAGCGGGTGGCGAGCACGCGGTCATGCGCGGTGGGTGCGCCGCCGCGCTGGATGTGGCCCAGCACGGATACGCGCGTCTCGAAGCCGGTGCGGCGCTCGATTTCGTGCGCGACGATGTTGCCCACGCCGCCCAGGCGCGGCCGGCCTGCTTCGTCCAGCGCGCCGCTGGTGACGAGCTGCTCGTTCTGGTCCGCCGCCAGTTTGATGCGCGTGCCTTCCGCGACGACGACGATGGAGAAGGTGCGCCCGCCCGCGTGACGGCGCTGGATGTGCTCGGCCACGCGCTCCAGGTCGGCGGGAATCTCCGGGACGAGGATGACGTCCGCGCCGCCGGCGATGCCCGCGTAGGTGGCAATCCAGCCCACGTGCCGGCCCATGACCTCGCAGACGATGACGCGCTTGTGGGACTCGGCGGTGGAGTGCAGCCGGTCCACGGCCTCCGTGGCGATGGCCACGGCGGTGTCGAAGCCGAAGGTGAACTCCGTGCCGTTGAGGTCGTTGTCGATGGTCTTCGGCACGCCGACGATGCGCAGCCCCTCTTCCGACATGCGCGTGGCGGCGGACAGCGTGCCCTCGCCGCCGATGGCGATGACGGCGTGGATGCCATTGCGCTCTATCGCGCGCTTGACCTTCTCCAGCCCGTTCTCGACCTTGAAGGGGTTGACGCGCGAGGTGCCGAGGATGGTGCCGCCCCGGTGGAGGATTCCGGAGGTGGTCTCCCGCGTGAGGCGGAAGTGGTTGTCCTCGAGCAGGCCCTTCCATCCGTCTCGAAGGCCCATCATCTCGAAACCGTGGGCGGTGGCGCGGCGGACGATGGCGCGGATGACGGCGTTCAGGCCGGGGCAGTCACCCCCGCCGGTGAGCACGGCGACTTTCATGGGGAAGGTTGTATCGCGCCCGGCGCCATGCGTGCTCGCGAAGTTTGCCCGAGCGCTCTCCGAAGGACGTGGCGACCCCTAGCCGAACACCGAGGGGCGCCGGTGCGTCCAGGGGTGCGCCGACTCGAGCTGCGCGGCCAGCCGGAAGAGGGTGGCCTCGTCGCCGAATCGGGCGATGAACTGGACGCCCACCGGCAGACCCTCCGGGCTCCAATGGAGGGGCACGCTCATGGCCGGGTTGCCCGCCATGTTCGCCATGGGGCAGTAGGGCGTGAAGGCCGCCGAGCGGAACAGCGGAGCGAGCGGCTCGTCGGGCGGGGCGGCGAAGGTGCCCAGCGTGGGCGCGGGCTCGGTGACGGTGGGCAGGAGCCACACGTCCACGTCCTCGAAGCGTCGGGCGAAGGCGCGGCCGAAGCGCAGCACTTCCGCCTGGGCGTGCAGGTAGGCCGTCAGGCCCTGGCTCAGTCCGAACTGGTAGAGCGCCCAGGTGAAGGGCTCGAAGTGCTCGGGCTCCGGGGTGCGGCGCATCCGCCGGCCCAGGCCCTCGATGCTGTTCACCACGCTGGCGGCCCAGGCCGTCATGAAGTGCTGTCCCAGCTCCTCGTCGCCCGGTATCTGCAGGCTGCCTTCGAGGACGGAGTGGCCCAGGCCCTCCAGCAGCCGGGCGGTGGCGGCGACGGCGGCCAGGCACTCCGGGTGGATGGGGGCGCCCACGGCGTTGCGCAGCGTCAGGCCGATGCGCAGGCGTCCGGGTGGCGCGCCGACCTCCATGCTGTAGGGCCGCGTCTTGGGCGGGGCGATGTAGGGCGCGCCCAGGTCGGGGCCCTCGGTGGCGTCCAGCAGGGTGGCGCTGTCTCGCACCGTGCGGGTGAGGGCATGCTCGCCCACCAGCCAGTGGACGCTGTCCGTCAGCTCCGGTCCGGTGGGGTTGCGGCCCCGGCTGGGCTTGAGGCCGAACAGGCCGCAGCTCGACGCGGGGATGCGGATGGAGCCTCCGCCGTCGGAGGCATGCGCGAAGGGCACCATGCCGCTGGCCACCGCCGCCGCCGCGCCGCCGCTGGAGCCTCCGGGCGAGCGCGTCACGTCCCACGGGTTGCGACAGGGGCCGTGCAGCGCGCCCTCCGTGGTGGGCAGGAGGCCCAGCTCCGGCGTATTGGTTTTTCCCAGCACGACGAGCCCCGCGCGCAGGTGGCGCTTGACCAGCTCACTGTCGTGGTTCGGTGAGAAGTCCTTCGTGAAGCGCGAGCCGAAGCTCAGCGGGTAGCCCTCCTGTGCGGCGAGCAGGTCCTTGAGCAGGAAGGGCACGCCGGTGAAGGGGCCCTGGGGAAGGGGCGCCTTCGCCCGCGCGCGCGCCGTGTCGAACTGCGTCTGCACGACGGCGTTGAGCTTCGGGTTGCAGCGCTCGATGCGAGCGATGGCCGCGTCCACCAGCTCCAGTGGCGTGACTTCCCCGCTGCGGACGAGCTCGGCCTGGGCGGTGGCGTCGAGGCTGACGAAGGGGTCCATCCGTCGACTCTACCGCTTTCCTCGCCGACACCTTCTCGTGTGGACCGCCATGCATGACGCGTTGCGTTTGTGCGGTATCGGATAGAGACAGTTGCAGCAGTTGTCACAGCCGCTCCTCGTGGTGAACGCGTTCCTGACTCAGGGCTCGTGTTGGAGGTGGGGCTTCTATGTTCGTGTGCGCGCCTCTTTCGCGAACGGGGAGCCTCCTTGAACCTTCGAGTCTTCGAGTCCGAGCAGGACGCGGCCGTCGCATGCGCCGCGCGAGTCCGCGAGGCGGTGACGTCTCATCCGTCGCTGGTGCTGGGGCTGCCCACGGGGCGCACGCCGCTCAACGTGTACCGGGAGCTGGTGGCGTTGCATGAGCGCAAGGCGGTGGACTGGTCTCGTGCGCGGACCTTCAACCTGGACGAACTGCTCGGGGTGTCGGCGGAGGATGGGGGCAGCTTTCGCGCGTACATGGACCGGCACTTCTTCCAGCGGGTGAATCTGTCGGAGGAGCTCATCCACTTCCTCGACGGCGCGGCGCCGGACGCGGAGGCCGAGTGCGCGCGCTACGAGGCGGAGCTGGCGGCGGAGGGTGGGCTGGGGTTGGTGCTTCTGGGCATTGGCGCCAACGGGCACCTGGCCTTCAACGAGCCCGCGGAGCAGTTGCAGGCGCGCTGTCACCGGACGCGGCTGAGCCGGGAGACGCGGGAAGCCAACGCGATGCTCTTCGGTGATGACCCGAGCCGCGTGCCATTGGAGGCGCTGACGTTGGGAATGGGGGCGCTCATCCAGTCGCGGCGCGCGATGCTGCTGGCGTTTGGCGAGGGCAAGGCGGAGGCGGTGAAGGCCATGGTGGAGGGCCCCGTGACTCCGCGCTGCCCCGCGTCGTTCCTGCAACTGCACCGCGACGTGGAGGTGTGGTTGGACAGGGCCTCGGCGAGCGCCCTGTCGGCGCGGACTCAGTAGCGCGTCGGGTTCGCGTTGCGGACGAGGCGCGGCGACATCAGCTCGCGCAGCTTGCCGAGCAGGGTGAGGAACTCCTCGCGGTCTTCCTGGCCGTCCACGGCATCTTCGGCGAGCGAGTGGATGCGCGCGAAGCCGCGGTCATCCGTCGGGGTGGTGCCGCGCAGGAGGTCCGCGGTGCCGGCGACGGCGAGGGCGAAGCGCAGGTCGGAGGAGGCGGTCGACAGGGACTCGCGCACCTGGTGGCGCGGCAGGGTGAAGCGCTGCTCGGCGACCTCGGAGTCGCCGGGCTTCTTGGCGCGCACGCGGACGGTGGCCACGGTGGAGCCTTCTCCAGTGAGGTCCAGTTCGTAGAGCGCGGTGACGGTGTGGCCCGCGCCGATTTCGCCCGCATCGACGGCGTCCTTGCGGAAGTCGTTGTCGGCGATGGCGCGGTTCTCGTAGCCGAGCAGCCGGTAGCCGCGCACGGCGGTCGGGTCGAACTCCACCTGGATTTTGACGTCCTGGGCGATGACCTCCATGGTGCCGCCGAGCTGTTCCTGGAGGACGCGGCGGGCCTCGCGCTCCGAGTCGATGTAGTAGCAGTTGCCGTTGCCCTTGTTGGCCAGGCGCTCCATCAGGTCATCGCGGTAGTTGCCCATGCCGAAGCCGATGGTGGAGAGGGTGACGCCTTCCTTCACGTAGCGACTGATGCTCTCCAGCATGGCGTCCGCCGTCTGGTTGCGGCCGAGGTTGGTGTCGCCGTCGGTGAGGACGACGACGCGGGAGACGCGGTTGGCTCCGGCCATGCGGACGGCGTGCTGGTAGGCCAGCTCCAGGCCGCTGCCCATGGCGGTGCCGCCGCCGGAGGAGAGGCCGTCGATGGCGGCTTCGATGACCTTGCGGTCGCGCGCGGGCGTGGTGTCCAGGACGGTGCGCACGTCACCGGCGTAGGTGGAGATGGTGACGGTGTCGGCGGGGTTGAGGCCGGAGACGGCGAGCTTCATCGACGTCTTGGCGAGCTCCAGCCGGTCCTGGCCGTTCATGGAGCCGCTGGTATCCACGAGGAAGACCAGGTGCGTGGGCTTGCGCTGGGCCTTGGCGACGTGGCGGCCCTGGAGGCTCACCTTGAGGATGTGCTGGCTGGGGGCGAAGGGGGAGGGCGCGGCTTCGAGGGCGACGTGGAAGGCGCCCTCGTCGGGCTTGGGCTCGGGGATGCGGTAGCGGAAGTAGTTGACCCATTCCTCCACGCGGACGGTGTCGGCGGAGGGCAGCCGGTCTCCCTTCACGGCGCGACGGAAGAGGGCGTAGGAGGCGGTGTCCACGTCCACGGCGAAGGTGGAGAGCGGGTCGTTCTCGGTGCGGGTATAGGCGTTGGAGGCGAGGCGCTCCACATGCTGGCTGGGGGCGGGAGCCTCGGCGTAGGCGCCCGAGTTGAAGTGGCGCATTGGCTTGCGTTGCAGGGAGTCGACAGAGGCGGTCGCGCCGTCGTTGCCGTACGCGGTGTTCTCTCCGAAGGTGCGCATGCTCTTCCTGTAGGCCACGTCCGGGTTGCCGGCGAGCGATGCGGTGTTCGCCCCGAAATGCTTGCGGATGTTGTCGCCGAACAGGGTGACCACGCCCACGAAGGCGAGCACGAGGGACAGCAGGGAGTAGAGGACCTTCAAGCGCTTGCTCATGGAGCCTCGGGGCGTGGAGGGAGTCGTCATGCGTGAGCTACTCGTCGCACGAGTGCCTCACGCCGCGCGTCCGTCATTCGCCCGAGGTCGGTCAACGGGAGGAGGTCGGTCATCCGACCGATGCGGCTTACCCCGAACGCGGGAGCCCCGCGGTCAGCTCACGCGGGGCTCCTATCTCAGGGAGTTCGACGGGGTATGTCCCTCGTCAGGGAGAAGGGCGCTTCCCGAAAGTCGCCTCTCGCCACGGCCAGCTCAGGGGTTGATGGTGAAGCTCAGCGCCCCGTACATGAGATGAGACATGGGGCCGGAGCCCGAGTCGACACCGTAGATGTAGACCTTGTGCGGCTGCCCATCCCGAAGCGCCGTCGGCACGGTGATGGTGAAGCCGTGGTTTCCAGCCACGCCGTAAATCTCGTTGATATAGCCGTTCGCCTCGTTCGCGGTGACCTGTGTATATGAAGCGCCACTGCCAGCGGCTCCGTCCCAGTAGGCTCGCACTTGAATTGCCGAGCTAGGGGTGTCGGAGTCGTACGCCCCGCCATAAATGGTGGACGTAATGGTGTGCTGCCACAGCCCTTCGTATGTATAGCCGTTCACGGTGCCCAGGGTTCCGCGTAGACTTGAATAGAGATTAGCCATGCGGGCGACCTGCCCACTCGTGAACTCCCACATGCAGATGTCGTCGGTGTACCCCATGTAGTTGCGGACCGGATCCGTTCCAGGCATCGACGGGCAGCTGTCCACTGTCTGAGCGGGGCACCCCAACCAGGCATCGTCCATCGCAGGCGTGTCGCTGACCTCATCCCCGACGGAAGAACAGCCATTGCGCCAGGGGTGATACAATCCCAGCCAGTGCCCGGCCTCGTGGACTGCAGTCATCCCTTGGTCGTAGTAGAGTTCCGTTCCACCTGGAAACGAGTTGTAATGAACGACCACCCCATCCAGTACGGCACCGTTGGTGCCAGAGAGCTGGGCGGGATTCGTTGCCCATCCCAGCACCCCGGCCCCAGGCGCCATGGTGTAGATGTTGAGTGTCGTTGCGCCGCCCTGGTGGAGCGCCTGCTTCATCGCCAGTTCGTTTGCGGACGCGGGAGTGGCAGGAGTGAGGTTGAACCACGTGCCATTCGTGGTGCGCGTCACTCCTCGCTTCACGAAGTTGAAGCGACTCGAAGCCAAAGCCGTGGCATCGCCGTAAGCATCGTTCAGTTCGCGGATCTGTGCATCCAGCCAGGCTTCGGGCACATTCCCCTGTGACAGGGCAGGGCCGCTTTGGATGACGTGAAACCAGACGTCAATCGTCGTGAGCCCCACGAGACTTGTGGCGCGCAGTGTCGACGGATCTTCTTCCGTGGTTACCCGCATTGCTTCCGTTTGTGCGGCCGTCGGCTCAGGCGTGCCACATCGCGCGCGGCTGAGAATCTTCTCCTTCGACGTGTTGCATCCCTCCGCGGAGTTGGACGCGGAAACTGACTCGGGACCTGGATTCTCATCGACAGGGCTACAGGCAGAGAGCGTCAGCCATGCAGCGGCCACGCTTGCATGCATCGACAGACTGGCATGTCTCGTCATTGACTTTCCTTGGGTGTGCGGACGTCGCCGATGCTCCCGGTTTGTTCTGGGTCGGCCGCCGTGCCAGGAATGACATATGTCGAATTTCCCTCCAAAGCTCAAGCGTCAAGGATTGTTGATGTGCTCTGTAAAATTACAGACACTGTCGTGCTTGAAATTTCCGGCGCATGCGCGGCGCGATGGGTGATTGAGAGGTCTGCCTGATTGCGGTCGGGCTAATCTCTGCCTTTCGTCAGTCATCAGGCTGTGCTGGCCTTCGTCCTCATCCAATTCGCAGCGATGAATCCATTGACGCGCAAGGGGTTGGACGATGGGGAACTCTGCGGCTGGTTTCTGGTCATCCGCGCCCAGCGCAGACCTTCGTGGCAACTCAACCAGAAATCCGACGAGGTACGGCTTCGGTGGTCGCATCGTTGGATTCTTCGCCCACCCAACTGAGCGGGCTCAACGAGGGCGATGCAAACGCCGCGTCAGCACCCCAGAGACCATTCCACCCAATCGCCTGTTCGGGAGCAGGGCTGCCCTTCAGCCCGGGCGAGTGTTCACCGTGACAGCGGGCTTCGCCTGCGTCGCGCGCGTCGGCGCTTTCGCGGGACCAGCCGCGCTCTTTGGCTTCGCCTTGGGTGCCACCGGTTTGGCGACGACCGCGCTGCGCGCCGGCGCTGCTGACACCTTGGCGACGACCTTGGGGCGCACGGGGGCCACGGGCTTCGCCGCCACCTTGGGCCTCGCCTTCTTGCTCACCGCCGCCACGGCGGGACGCACATGCGCCACGGGCTTCGCCACCACGGCCACCACGGGCCGAGCACGCGCCGCCACCACGGGAACTGGACGAGGCGGCGGCTCCGGCGGCCGTGTCCGCACCCAGGCCGTGAGCACCTTGGGCACGTAGTACTCCGTCTCCCCATTCCTCGGCACGCGCCCATCCACCGCGCCAGGCCCCGCGTTGTACGCGGCCACCGCGAGCCTCACGTCGCGAAACCGCCGGAGCTGCTCGGCCAGATATCGCGCGCTCCCATCCAACGCGGGCGCCGGGTCGAACGGGTCCTCCACTCCCAGCATCACCGCAGTGGTGGGCATCAACTGCCCAGGTCCCATCGCGCCCGCCGGAGAGATGCGATGCACCCGCCCCTCCGACTCCACCAGCACCAGCGCCTGCAACAATCCCGCGGGCAGCCCGTGCCTCCGCTCCGCCTGGGCGATGAGCGGCTCCAGCGGCTCGTGCCCATCCAGCACGCACGACGGCCGGTGCGCCACATACGTGCGCAGCGCGTTCACCTTCATCTCCAGGAAGGACAGCGACAGCGGCGACACGTGCGTGTCACCCAGCCACGCAATGGCCGTGTTGATGAGGACCACCGGCGTGACAGCCGCCAGCCCCACCCACGCCCACCACGGAATGCTGAAGCCACCCAGGGCCCGCTTGCGCGCCACACTCCACCCTTAAGTGCGCTTGGCTCCCCCGTCCAACTTCCGGCGCCCCTCCCGTGTCCCAGGCGGCACTCGCAGTCCGTCCAGCACCAGCGTCGTGAGCGCGTCCGGCAACTCCAGCGGATTGCCGATGTCCTCCTCACTCAACACCGCCAGCAGCAGCCGCTCCACCGCCCCCACCACCGCGAGCCCGCTCACCGCTGGCCGTATCGGCCGCAACAGCCCATGGGTGTGCGCCTTCTGGGTGATATCCACCGCATGCCGCGACACCTCCCGCGCCAGCTGCGCCACCTTCCGCCGCGCACCCACCGCCGGCCCCCGACTCTCCTGGAGGTACAGCCGCACCACGCCGGGGTACTGCAACAGCGCGCTCGCGATGACGGCCGCCATGGCGCGGTACGCCTCGAACATCGCCTCCACGCCCCGCGCGTTCCCGAGCGCCTGGCCGCACGCCTCCAACCCCGAGAGCAGCTCGCCCCGCACCGGCTCCAAGAGCGCCTCCACCAGCGCCGCCTTGTCGACGAAGTACCGGTAGAACGTCCCCTTGGCCACCCCCGCCGCCTGGGTGATGTCGTCGATGGTCACCGCGTCCAGCCCCCGCTCCACGAAGAGCCGCAACGCCGCGTCCTCCAGCTCCTTCCTCCGCTCCCGCCGCGCCGTCTCCCTCGGGCCACCCGGCCGCCCCGGCCGCTTGTCCGCCTCCACGCCCCTGGCCTTCGTGCCGTCGCGGCTCACCATCGTGCGCTCCGACTCATTGCGTGATAGAAAAAGAGTGACCAAATAGTCATGATATTGAGGGCGGGGAGTCGGCCGGGCGCCCCGCTGGAGAGCGACGATGATCGGCATCCCTCTGGGCTGGGCGTACTCCAATTTCGGCGAATGGGCGCTGCACAAGTACGTGCTGCATGGCCTGGGTCGACACCGGGGAAGCTTCTGGGGCTTCCACTGGCACGAGCACCACCAGGCGTCCCGCAAGCACGACATGCTGGATGACCAGTACCTGCGCTCGCTGTGGACCTGGTCCGCGCAGACGAAGGAGCTCCTGGGGCTGGCCGCGGTGGCCCTGGCGCACGCGCCGCTGTTCCCGGTGGCCCCCTTCTTCGTGGGCACCGTGTGGGCGTGCGCGGTGAACTACTACCGCGTCCACCGCCGCGCGCACCTGGACCCCCAGTGGGCCCGGGAGCACCTGCCCTGGCACTACGACCACCACCTGGGCTCGGACCAGAACGCGAACTGGTGCGTGACGCACCCGTTCTTCGACAACCTGCTGGGCACTCGGCGCGAGTACCTGGGCGTGCAGCCCTCGGCCTCCACGGTGCCGGTGCCCATGGGCACGGGGGAACGCCTGACGTCCGCGTCCCCCGCGCACCCGTGACGCGGGGTTAGAAGACGAGGTCGAAGTAGTTCGCCTTGGCACGCACGCCCGCGCACGCTTCGATTCTCGCGTTCCAGTCGCGCGTGGGCAGCGAGCCCCGCGCCTCGAAGGTCAGCTCGAGCGCGTCCTCGCGGGCCATGTCCAGCAGGTTCACCGCGCCGCTGCCGGTGAGCCGGATGGACTGCGTGGGCGACGTGTTGGTGCGGCGGTACTCGCCAATGAGGATGCTCTCGCTGGTGCCCGGGCGGACCACGGAGACGCTGGCGCGCTCGATGCCACTCAGGTCCGTGCTGGACGTCACCTCGAAGCCCTTGAGCCGCAGCTCCGTCTCCACGTCGGTGTCCTGGGGAAGCACCTCGTCGAAGTCACCCAGCGGGAACTCCATCGAGTACTCGATGCTGAGGGTGCCGGGGAAGGCCGCCGGGAAGTCGACGTCGGGTTCTGCCTTGCAGATCTCCTCGGCCTCCGCCTCGATGAAGAAGAGCGAGTCGCAGCCGGTGGCGACGAGCGCACAGGTGGAGAGCACCAGGGCGCGGAAGGAATTCGTTCGCATGGTGTGTCTCCAGACTCAGAAGAAATAGAAGAGGAAGCCCACCTTCACGGAGGGGATGGTGGCGCGCACGGTGAGGTTTCGCGCGGTGATGTCCGACTCGTCCGTGGCGTCTTCGATGAGCGCGCTCGCGTCGTCCACGCCCATGCGCACGTAGCTCAGGCCCAGGTGCAGGAAGAAGTTGAACCGGTTGGCGGCGCCGATTTCGAGCCCCACGCTGCCGGCGACGTAGTCGTAGCTGATGTCGCGGATGGCGGACGTCGCCGACGTGGGCGTGGCGCCGAGCCAGTCCACCACGTCGTTGTAGTCGGAGCCGAAGTAGTGCCCGCCCTCCACGTTGATGGAGGGGGAGATGAACGTCTGCATCGGAAGGAGGCTGAGGCCGCCCCGAAACCCCAGGCTCAGCGTGTTGGTGGTGGGGCCTGCTTGCAGCCGCAGCCAGGGCAGGGGCTTGAAGACCGCGGACACGCCGATGCCGTGGGGCGCGCCCGCATCCACCAGCAGTCCCAGGCGGTAGGGCTCCGCGCCCGCCGTCTCCTCCTGCGCGTGGGCGGCGGCCCCGGTGGCCACCGCCACGAGGCAGGCCAGGGCCGTGCCATGTCGTCGGAGGGATGCCGCACGTCGTCTCGTCGAAGGTGTTGCCATCGTCATGTGCTGTTCCACGAAGGATGTCCGGCCCGGCGAGCATCATTCGGCGGCGAGCGCGGAAACGGAAGTCGCGGGGATGAAAATGATGAGCCCTCGCGGCCGAGGCGCGGAAAGCCCTGGGTTCCTGGCGCGAGGATTCTCGGTGGAGCGGAGCGCTGCCGCGTCATGCGGGGCAGGCAGGCGCGAGCCACCCGCGCGCGTCGACTTCTTGCTGGAGGGACTCGCACGCGCGGTGAAGGAACGATTAGAGTTCAACTTCCAACAACAGCGGTCCGGGGGGGCGAGGATGTCTCACAGCAAGGTCACCGCGCGGAAGCTCACATCGGGCCTCGGATTGCCCACGGGCGAAGCCCACACCCTGGTCCTCAAGCGCCGCGCGGCCGTCGTGGTGGAGTTGGACGACCTCAACTTCCACTCCGGCAGCGCCGTGCTGCTGCCCGCGCCTCACGCGCGCGAGAACTGGCGCGAGGGCCACACGGGCGGACTGATGTGTGTCATCCGCGCGCTCGAGTATGCGCTGGAGAAGAAGCAGACGCTGCTCGTTGCAGGGCACACCGACAGCGTCGGAGGGGATGGCTCCAATCGCGCCTTGTCGAAGGCCCGCGCGCAGAACGTCCATGACTTCCTGACGGGCGACAAGGCGGGCTGGGCCTCCTCGTGCGCCGAGCACACGGTGCAGGACTACCAGACGGTCCTCACCTGGGTGGCGGACGAGTACGGCTGGAACTGCGACCCGGGTGGCATCGATGGCCAGCACGGAAAGCGCACGACGGCGGCGCTCGAGGCGTTCCGCAAGGCCGTGGAGGCCGCGCACGGCTCGAAGCCGCCGGACTCCCGCGCGCCGGGCGTGGAGGATTGGAAGGCCGTCTTCCAACTCTATGAGACGTATGTCGCGGGCCGCGTGGACCTGAAGGCCGCGCGGGGTGCGCTGAGCTTCGCCACGCCCGCGGTGCTCGGGTGCGGCGAGGACTGGCCCATCGAAGGCCAGGGCCAGGACAACCTTCGCTCCCAGGTCAACCGACGCGTGGAGCTGGTCTTCTTCGAGGAGCCGCCGCCGGACTTCTCGCGCCAGAGTCCTCCGGGCGCGCAGCTCTACGGGGCCCAGGGCGGCTACCAGCGCAGCTATCTGCCCATCACCCCGCGCCACACCTTCTTCTTCTCTGTCTGAGGCGGCCGTCCTGCCCTCAGCTCGCGTGGAGCCATCATGCCCGTTCCGGAAGTCCTGAGACTCTACGGACGTACCGATGTGTTGACCGCGGTGGGAGACCAGCAGCCGCCCACCAGCACTCCGGCCTGGAACGCGGCGACGCGCCACCGGAACGTCACGCGGACCATCACCCTGCACTACACCCACGGCTGGGTGGCGGGGAACTGGCAGGCGCCCGCCACGGATTGGTACGGCGCCACCTTCAACATCGACCTGGATGGGACGCTGTTCCAGTGCGAGGAGATGATTGTCCGCACCAACCACGTGGGCGGTGCGCCCGACTTCTCCGGGCAGTACAGCTTCGTCAACCTCACGTCCATCGGCGTGGAGCTGGCGCGCTTCGGCAAGATTCAGCAGGGCCCCGCGCTCTACAGCGTCAATGGCTATCCCGGCATCGACTTCCAGACCGTGACGACCTTCCCGGACGAGTGTAATTACAGCACCCATCCGGGCTCGAAGACGGGCGGCACGCGCCGGTACAAGCTGGGCAAAATCAATGGCGGGACGGTGCTCCAGAGCACCAGCGCCAGCCGCTCCTACTACTACATCAAGGTCGCGACGTTCGACGACGAGCGCAATGACAACCGCGCCACGTACCCGCTGGACGTGCTCTTCACCGAGGAGCAGTACCAGACGCTGGTGAAGTGGGCGAAGTGCATGTGCGAGATGAATCGCATCCCGAAGGCCTTCCTGCTGCATCCGGCCACCGGCGTCGAGCAACCCTGGATTGATGTCCAGGACCTCATCGAGCTCAACACACCCGCGGTGCTCCAGAACAAGGAGCGGGTGCGCTCCTTCCAGGGAATCATCGGGCACAACAACATCCAGGCGGACCGCTCGGACCCGGGCGCGTCCATGGACTTCTACCGGCTCAAGCGCGGCGTCAGCGACGAGTGGTGGTACCCCGTCAACCTGGACGACACGACGCGGGCGCTGAACTACCTTGAGACGGCGCGCTCCGCCGACTACATCGCGATGACGGCGTACAACGTCGCAAGCCGTCGCGTGGACTACTTCACCGAATGCGAGGGCACGGGCGGCGGCTACTTCCCGGTAGGCCTCAATCGCTTGTGGCACGGCGGCATCCACCTCCCCTCGGGGGAGAACGCGAGGCCCGTCTATGCCATGGCCAACGGCCGCATCGTCGCCGCGCGGGTCGTCAACGGGCTGGTGCAGGGAGTCGAGCCTCGCTACAGCCGCTGCTTCGTGCTCGTGCGTCATGAAGTACACGTGCGCGAGGACGCGAACCGCGAGGGGGAAATCGACTACGGGGCGGACTCCACGGAGACCGTCTATTCGCTCTACATGCACCTGCGACCGGAGGTGATTGCACGCAGCGACGCGGGGGCCGCGGTGGTCGACTACGCGGCGCATCCGGACTGGCTCAATCACTACTTCATCGACCATCCGACGGACCAGGCGCCCGACAACGGCGACATCTTCTATCCCGACCAGACCGTGCTGCTCAGTGACCTGGTGGGCCACTCGGGCACGTACATCACCGGGATGGATGCCACCGGGCCCGTGTATGGGCCCACGGTGCATGTGGAGGTCTTCACCACCGCGGACGTGTCCCGGTTCGCCGACAGCCCGTGGGTGGATGCGGCCAACCGGATGGAGGACACCACGGAGGACCTGGTCTGTGATTTGCCCGCGCTGGATGACTGGCTCCAGGGGCGGGGTTATCCGCCCATCACCCAGGTCGATGTCCGCACGGCGGTGAGTGACTTGCGCCAGGTGGCCGTGCGCTTCCGCAGCGAGTGGAGCCTGCAGACGCGTGAGCAGCTCACGCAGACCATCGTCGTGGGGCAGCCGGCCGTCGAGGTGGCGCTGACGCAGGCGCTCACCAACGAGCAGTGGGAGGCGAGCATCCGGCCCCTGTGCTTCCACACGGACATGCAGGGCGTCGCCACCGAGGCTGTCATCGGGCCCTTCCTGGGCGACTCGCATGTCTGGCACCTGCACCCGCTCGTGTTCATGCAGTGGATGAACGAGCGCGTCGCGCGGCATGAGCAGATTCTCCGCTCCCAGGACAAGACGCGTGGACAGGTGACGAGCACCATCGCAGTGGAGAACGGGTACGTGGTGCGCTTCGTGAACCCCGTCCCCTCCGTGGCGCCGCCCCAGGGATACGCGGAGGTCCGGTGGAACGACAATCTCTACGAAGTCACCGTGGACCGGCTCTGTGATTTGACGGCACTGGCCGCGGCGCCGCAGCAGACGACGCGCTTCCGGATGCGCCTGCTGGATGCCCTGGAGATGATCAACGACCGCCAGCACGGCGTCACGGTGCTGCTGAGCCATGTGGCGGTGGAGGTCAACGCGCTGAGCGCTCGGGCGGGACGGCACCTCGCGGGGAACGCGGTGGATGTCCGCCCTGGTAACGGCACCACGGTGGCGGCCTGGTACGAGTTCATCCAGACGGTGCGGCGCGTGGTGACGTATCTGAACAACCGCGAGGGCGTGGGCTCGGTGGAGATGGAGATGTTGCAGGACGCCGACGGTGCGACCCGACCCCAGGTGGACGCGACGGCCAACAGCCGGGAGTGGCTGACGCGGCTGCTCGCGGCGACGGCCGCCACGGATGCGCAGTTGACGGCCGTCACGCCCGGGTTCGCGACGCTCCAGGCGGAGCTGGGGCAGATGCGGCTCCACCTGCACGCGCCTTGAGGTCGGTGACAAGATGGTTCCCATGAGCGCGAGCCAGGAACGACAACGCCCCGAGTGGGGGCCGTCACGGCGGGTGGTTCCGTGCCGGCGGCCCGGCGCAATCCCGAGTCGCTCTGGAGTCGAGGGAGGTCGTCCATGGGGCGTCGGGTGAGTGTGGTTTCGCGAGGGGCGGGTCGTCTGTGGGAGGGCATGGCGTTGCGTCTGGCGCTGGGGTGGATGGTGGCGGTGCTTCCGCTACTGACCGGTGCCTGTCGGCAGGCGGCCGCCGCTGAATCGTCCTCGACGACGCCAGGGCTTCAGCAGCGGACCTCGGTGGCGACGCCTGGCACCGCGCCGTCCACGTCGGCGCCAGTGGTTCAGCCGCGAACCGTGGGGACGTCGCTTGCCGGCGCGACCACGGGTGCGGTGCCTTCACCAACCGTGGGGACCTCATCCTCCGCCCCGTCCTCTCCATCCCCAGCGGGCCCGGCGCTGCTCGGTGTGAACCCCGCGCAGGCCCTCCAGGACACGGAGTCGGCGCTGCAGCCCGTGCGCGCGGCTGTCGGACGCAAGGACTTCATCGCGGCGGCACGGGACATCGAAGCGCTGCTCCAGGCGGACCTGCCGCGCTTTGTCTCCCTCTGGGCGACGGACCCGGGGCTCGCGCCGCTGCGTGACAGCGAGCCGGGACGGGCGTTGGCCGCGCGGCTGCCTCGGCTCGAGGCTTCCTGGCGGACCGCGCTGACACAGGGGCTTCCCGTGGTGTGGTGGAAGCCCGCGGCGCCACGGAGCGAGGAGGGCGATGACTCGGGAGCGTTCACGACGCCGCCTCCCGCGTTGCTCCGCGCGGGCGTCTATCTGCCCAAGCAGGGCCGCTTCGTGCCGGCGGGACCGCTGGAGCCCGGCGCCATCACCGCGCGCCTGTCGACCGACCGCGCGAGTGTGCTGCTGGTCCGAGGGGCACTGGGGTTGGGCCTGACGTCGATGCTCACGGACCTGGAGGTGAGCGTCCGTGATGCCGTCACAGGGAGCCCGATGACTCCCGTGCGGAGCCCCACTCCGGACTATCGCGGCCCCCAGGCGCTCCAGTGGAGCGAAGTCCGAGGCAAGTGGGCCTTCCGCGTCCAGAACGGTGACCAGACCAATCCCACACAACCCCAGTTCAGTGGGTGGCGTGACGTGGCCACTGAGAGCGGTCATCGCAATCGTTCCGTGTCGGCCCAGGGTGAACTGGTCTCCGAGGGCTCGGTGCTCATCGGGTTCCCCGACGGCTGGATGAGGGACGGGGGGAAACTCGTCGAGCAGTCGACGCAGCGGAGCATCCCGCACGACACCGTGCCGGCGAAGCACCCCTTCCTCCAGGCCGTGACGGTGGGTGACGCGCTCTGGATATCGTCCGTGGAGTCCTGGTGCGATGCCTCGACGCCGGAGCCGACGAGCATCCTGCGCCATGTCGTGGAACGCGTCGCTCGCGACAACAAGCGCGTGCGAATCCATGAAGGGCCGGGTGGCGCCTCGCTGATGCCGCTGCCGGACGGGGGCCTCATCGTCCAGGTCGACAAGGAGGCGCGGCTGTTGCCAGCGAACGTGACGACGTGGAAGGCCGCGACGGCCTTGCCGGAAGGCGTGCTCCTGACCACGCCGCTCCAGCCCAAGGTCTGTCACGCGCTCTGACGCCGTCCTCGGTGAGTGTCACGGCAATGGACCCTTCGGGGGAGAGTCCCGAGGCGGTAACAGGTCCATGCCGTGCGGCGGGGGCTGCGACGGCGCAGTCACCACGTCGGTTGGTTGGGAATCGATCAGTCCGTCTCCAGGGACGTGTCAGGCTGGGGCACCTGTCTGATGACCTGACGGGCGCGTCGGTAGGTTGCCATATCGACGGCGCCGTTCTCGCGGGGGCCGGTCGATGTGGGTACTCGCCAACAAGACGCCCTATGCCGCGCAGCGCTGCTTCGCGCGCGACCGCCATGGTGCCGAGACGTGGGTGGTCATCGTCAAGGGGACGTTCCAGATAGCGCCGGATGGCTCGACTCCCCTCGCGTCCCATCAGGAGCCGGTGTGTCTGGAGCCTCGCTACCGGGGGGAGCCGGGCAAGTCGAGCCTCCTGCATGAGTCGGACCTGGAGCATGACAAGCCCACGACCGATGTCCTGCTACATGGACACGCCCACGCTCCACGAGGACGCGCGGTCACCGAACTGGACGTGGGCTTCCGGGTCGGGCGCCTCACCAAGATGCTGCGCGTCTTTGGAGATCGACGTTGGCGCAGCAGATTGGGCATGACGCTGGAAGCAGCGCGGCCCTTCCTCCAGATGCCACTGACGTATGAGCGAGCCTTCGGGGGCGTGGATGCCGCCGCGGCGCGACCTGCTTCGTCCTGGGAGTCGCGCAACCCGGTGGGCGTGGGCTTCGCCGTCGAGGCGCGACACCTGGAAGGACATCAGGCTCCCAATGTCGAGCTGCCTTCCATGCTCATCCGCTCATGGAGGGACCGCCCCAGGCCCGCGGGCATGGGACCCGTGGCGCGGGATTGGTCTCCAAGACGCGAACTGGCGGGAACGTTCGATTCGAAGTGGGAGCAGGACCGGCAGCCCCTGCTTCCCGTCGACTTCAACGACCACTTCCGACAGTGCGCGCCGGAGGACCAGCAGACGGCGGAACCCCTGAGAGGGGGCGAGCCGGTCGCCTTGTTGAACCTGACGACAGATGGTGAGCTGCGCTTCACGCTGCCCCGTGTGTGGCTGACGTTCCGGACCCGACTGGGCCGAGAAGATGTCGAGCATCGCGCTCGGATGCACACCGTCATCCTCGAGCCAGATGCTCGTCGCGTCGTCATCGTGTGGGGCACCTCCCTGCGGTGCCATGGACGGGAGCATCAGCTCGAGCGCACCGTCATTCGAGAGAAGCCCTTCATGTGAGTCACCGCGACATGGACACCGGACCTCGAAGTCATGTTGTCGCATCGGGCGCCTGCACGGCCATTGGCGACAGCTCGCCCATGACATCGGCATCGGCTCGGGCTCGCATTTGTCGCTTCCGGGAGCACTCCTACCTGCGCGACCGCGTGGGCGAGCCCATGGTCTTGTCCGGAGCCTCATATCTTCCACAGACGCTGACCGGCGTAGAGCGATACCTCGCGCTCGCTGCTCCCGCTCTCGAGGAGGCCCTGGTTCCCCTCCAGAAGGTCCTCCCAGGGCATTCCGTTCCCTGCTTCCTGGGGCTTCCATCGCCGCGTCCCGGGCTCCCCGAGGACCTCTCGGCCCAGATGATGCGCGAACTCCCGAGGCGACTCTCCTCGCCACGTTCAATCCAGCGGGTGGAGGCGTTCACGCAGGGGCATGCCGCGGGGTTGATGGCGCTGGAGAAGGCTCATGCCTCCATCTGCCGGGGAGAGGTGGAGTGGTGCGTGGCGGGAGGCGTGGAGAGCTGGCTGGAGGCGGAGACCCTGGAGTGGCTCGATGCCCGAGAACAGCTCAAGTCCTCCATCCACCGCTGGGGCTTCATCCCCGGAGAGGGCGCCGCGTTCTGCCTGCTGGCTTCCGGCCGGGCGTTGCGCCGCGCGAAGCTGACCGCTCAGGTGGATGTGCTGTCGGCCACGTCGGTGAAGGACGTCCATGGCGCCGGCCTGGACTCGGTCTGTGTAGGGGAGGCCCTGACTCAGGCGCTGCGCACCATCCTCCAGGTGCTTCCTCCCGAGGTCCGCGTGGACCAGGTGGCTTGCGACTTGAACGGTCAGCGGCATCGCACGGACGAGTATGGGTTCACCGTGGCGAGGCTGGGCGCCCGCTTCCGTGACGCGACGGATGTCTGGACCCCGGCGGACTGCTGGGGGGACGTCGGGGCGGCTTCGGGGCCGCTCCTCGTCAATCTGGTGGCGGCCTCGGGACAGCGCCGCTGGGCAAAGGGGCCCCGGGCCGTGGTGTGGGCCCGTTCCGAGGGCGCTGAGCGGAGCGCGGCACTCCTCCAACTTCCCGCTTCAGAGCGGCAGGGTTGAACGCATGGGCTACCACGTCATCGTCAATGGACTGGTGCAGTCTCACGCGGGCACGGCGGGACTGACCATCGCCACGCTCCCCGACGTGTGCAAGACCCCGTCCCCCGCGGGGCCCGTACCCGTCCCCTATCCGAACATCTCGCGCTCCGCGGACCTGGCGAAGGGGTCCAAGACAGTCACCGCGGCGGGAAAGATGCTCGCCGTGAAGGGCTCCGAATTCAGTCAGAGCACGGGTGACGAGGCCGGGAGCGCGGGAGGCGTCAAATCGGGCACCCTGCGCAAGGAGTCGAAGTGGCTGAGCTACTCGTTCGACGTGAAGGTGGAGGGGAAGAACGCCTGCCGCCTTAGCGACAAGATGACCTGCAATCACGGGAACACCGTCTGCCTGGGCGGCGAACTCGATGAGATGGACAGCGGGGAAGAAGGCGAGGACGTGCTCGACCTGAACATCGACTGCAAGCAGAAGCAGGAGGACTCGGACTGGGACCCCTGCATGGTGAAGCAGTTGTGCGCGAAGCTCGAGCAGATCAACAAGAACTGCACGGGTTCGGCGGTCGTCAAGACCCCTGCCGCCCGCGAGAGCCCTGCGTACAGGTCGGGACTCGCGACGTTCAAGAACCAGTTCGCGGAGTCCGTCAATCGCAAGCCTCCTGACGAGGCCGCCATCAAGCGCCAGTTCCTCCACGAGTGTGCGTACGAGGAATGGAACAAGGCGGGGCGGCGTCCGAGCCCGAGCGGACGCGGCGCGGGGAACTTCAATCCGGACCACCTGCATGACGCCGCTTTCGGTGGTCCCCTGCAGGACATGGCCAATCTCAAATGGCTCAGTGCTCGGGTCAACGTCACCGTGGGGCCCATGATGAAGCGGTTCGACCCGGACAAGCACAAGAAGCTCAAGGCCACCCAATGCTGCGACTAGACGAGATGCGAAGCCTGTTGGACCAGATTGTCGACACACTCACGCGGCGCAATGCCTTCTACGAGAACCTGCCTCGCCCCATTCCGGGACCGCCCGCTTCAGCGCACGAGCTGCGAGCGCTCGAGAAGCACTGGGGCTTCAAGCTCCCCTCCGGCTATGAGCAGGCCCTCTCGCTTCACGACGGCATCCGCAACTTCTACTTCGACGTGCCGCTGCTCTCCGCGCGGGAGGTGCTGAAGGACGCCATGAACATGGGGACATTCAAGGAGCCCTTCCCGGAGCTCTGGCGTTCCATCTTCGCGTGTGGCACCGATTCCTATGATGCGTTCGCCTTCGACCCGAGGCACGCGAGCGCGGAGGGTGAGCTGGAGGTCGTCCGTCTGGCGGACACCGGCGAGGAGGAGCGCTGGCCGGACTTCGAATCGTTCCTGAAGGGCTATCTGGCGAAGCTCCAACAGCAACTCGAGAAGGAGCAGAAGGACCGCGCCCTTCTCGCCGGGGACTGAGGACAGGGGCCATGGGCACGAATCCCTTCATCGAGCTGGGGCCGGATGATGTGCCCAACCACGAGCTCAAGCAGGGGCTCGTGTTCTATCTGCGTCAGGCGCCGAGCCCCGCCCAGGCGCGTCGTGTCCATGACTTGTATCTGCGGCACTGCGAGGGCCACATCCGGTGCTACCGCTCGACGGCGCTCGGTCGCGACTTCGTCCCGTGGAACGGGGAAGCCCGACGGCACTTCGAGCAGGTGCTGCTCCCCACGCTGCGCACGCAGGAACACTGGGGCTATGTCTTCTGGGATGGCCGGGCGAAGGACTCGTGGCAGTTCATGTTCCATGGCTTCCGTCCCCACAGCGAGCCCGGGAGGGCCAGCTTCTATCGCTTCGAGTTCGACTGGCAGGTCTCCCCGGCGCTCGTGAAGACGCTGGCGGAGGAGATTGCGAAAGCGGTGCCCTTCCACTCCGGCTGGGGCGGCTACTTCCTCCAGGCGAGGAAGGCCGGGCCGAGCGCACCCGCGGCGCTCGATGCGATGTATGCGGTGGCGCGGCGTTACTGGGGCGTCAACGCCTACAACCTGGATGTGAGCGTGAGATACCTCCTGGCCGGGTACGGATGCGTGAGTTGGCTCACGCTCATTGGACACGGCTTGATGGAGGCCGCGCCCGCCGCGCTGGCGAGCGCGAAGCGTGGGAACCCACTCTTCATGGAGACGGACTTCGGGGTCGCCTTCTGTCTGGGAGATGCCCCGGTGTTGGGTGACCGGAACCGGCAGGAACCCCTGGAGGCATACGTCACCCTGGCCCGTGCGCTCGCGCCCCTTCAAATCCAGGAGCATGCGAGCTTCGGTGGCACCCGGTGGACGGAGGAGTGCACCCTCCAATGGTTCCGTCGGTTCACGCACCCCGACGACTTCTGACGGGACGTGACTCCTGGTTACCGCGCCGTCGCCGGCACGGACAGAGTGGCCGCGGTGACAGTGCGCTGCTTCGGCCAATTGCGCGCGTCATGCACCGTGAGCGTCAACGCTCAGGGGGCCGGCGGCTCCCGCCACAGGGGCAGGGTGATGCGGCTTCCACCGAGCCAGGTGATGTCGAGCGGAACCTTCGCGTCGGCGATGGACTCGCTGCTGACGTCCTTGCCGGTGCCGTAGTTGACCTGTGACTGCGCCTGCTTGTTGATGGCCAGCACGATGACGACCTGGCTCCCCGCTTCGAGCTTGCGACTGGTCATCCTGCCGCTCTGGAACGTCAGGCGCTGGGGCTTGCCCGGCGTGAGCAGTCGTCGCTGGGCGCGGTCCGCGACGTAGCTGGCACGCGCCAGCACGTACGACAGGTAGAAGTACTCACCCCCCTTGGTGCGCTCGAAGAGCACCACGTTGAAGTCGAAGTCCTTCTTGTTGGTGATGAAGTCGAGCTGCCCTGAGAACAGGCCGCTGACCTCCGCGGGCGCATCGAGCGGCTCGCTGACGAAGGTGAAGCCGTTGCGCGCGTCCACGGTGGTGTCGACGATGCGCGCGGGCTCGGAGTGTCTTCCCTCCGAGCGGTCCTTCAGGTCCACGCGCTGATGGAGCACCATTCCCGGCGCGGGCGGCTTGAGGGCCAGCCGGTGCGCGTCACCCGAGGGCGCGGGGTCCAGGTACAGCTCCAGCGAGGCATTGCTCAAGGCCTGGAGCCCCGGCGCGTGCTTCCACGTGTTCGTGCCCATCACCTGGTGGTTGATGCGGTCCTTGAGCAGCTCGGGCCGGGGCCCCTTGCGCAGCACGTGGTTCAACCACTGGTAGCGCAACTCCATCACGTCGAGCCGGGCGACGGGGTCGATGCGGTAGCCCATCAGCTCATCGCTGGAGCCGCGCTGCGCGCCGACATGGTCATACGGTCCGATGACGAACGTGTGGTTCGCGTCCTTCGCGTACTTGAGGTGCTCGGTGAGGTAATACATCGCGCTCAGCGAGCAGCCGTCGTAGTAGCCAGTGGTGGTGAGCACGGGGATGCGGATGCGCGCGAACTCCTCGCGATACGGAATCATCTTCCGCCAGTAGGCGTCGTAGCCCGGGTGCTTCAACCAGCGCTGGTAGAAGGGATTGGGGCGGCCATCCAGCCGCTCCAGCGCGCGGTAGGGCTCGCCGCTCGCGAACCAGCGCTCGTCGAGCGCGTCCCACCGCGCGCCATCGAAGTAGTCCGCGTCCGCCAGCCCCTTGTCGAGCGTGACATAGCGCGGCCACTTGTAGAAGAAGCTCTGGAAGACGTTGCCCTGCATCGGCACGTCGATGCCCGGCGCGACCGGGACCGACGGCATGATGGTCTTCAGCGCCGGGTGCCCGTGCTTCGCCGCCGCCCACTGGGTGAAGCCTTCATAACTGCCGCCGAACATGCCGACCTGACCATCACTCCACGGCTGACGACTCACCCAGTCGATGACGGCGGTGGCGTCGGCGCCGTCGTGCTCGAAGGGCACGGGGGCCTGGGGACTGCCTCGCTTGCCGCGAGTGTTCGCCGTCACGCCCGCGAAGCCATTCGCCGCCGAGCGCACGGCCTCGCGAACGTTGTCGTCCTGGGCGTAGATGGTGAAGGACATCGCCGTGGGCAACGGCCCTGACGCCTTCCGGGGCCGCGCCACAATGACGGACACCGACGCGCCATCCGGCGTGCGCACCAGGAGGTCTCGCTCGATGACGTAGCGACGCGCGTCGTCCTCGGCCCACAGGGTTTCGGCCTGGGGGAGCAGCTCCTGGAAGGACTGGTGCACCTGGTACAGCCGCACCAGGTCCAGGGCCTGGGCCAGCGAGACGCGGCCTGACTTCCGCGCGTCCTCGACACCGGCCTCCAGCTCTCTCCGCGCGCGCTCCAGGTCGAACCGGAACATGCCCGTGGCCTGGAAGGCCGCCCGGTCATCCAAGGCGCCGAATGTCTGTTGGAAGGCCGTGCTCAGCGCCTGTGCATACGGCGTCCCGTGGGTCGCCTGTTCGAGCTTCGCCCGCGCATGGGCCTCGTATTGAAGGAAGGTGATGCCCTTCACGGGCGACTTCACCTCGCGCAAGGGCCGCAGGGCTCGAATGGACTCGAGCGCACCCGCGAAGTCTCCCGCCACGAGTTGGAGTCGGAACACGTGTCCCAGGCGCGTGTCGGCGTCCTGTTCCGGGTACTGCGCCAGCACCTGCCTCGCGAGCGCGGGCATGGCCTGGGCCAGGACATCGGGGGCCGCGGAGGTGGGAGCGGCGAAGTCGCGAGGCTGGGCCTGGGCGACGGTGACGAGGAGGAGGAGGGGAAGACAGAACAGTCGGTGCATGGAGGCTCGGCGAAGGGTCGCGAAGATAACGCTCCCGCCCCGCCTCCTGGTGGCCCCGCATGCGTGGATTTCTTCACGGACATGAGCGTCCACCGGGGCCTCTCACGGTGGAGGTGTGCGGGGAGCCCACCTGTTCGGTTCACGAGTCCGCGTTGGCTGTGTGTTCCGTCCGACGAAGCGCGCTCCGTGGGAGCGAGCGTGTTGGGACCGCGACGGCGGCTCCATCCTTCGGACCAGTTACCGTTCCCCGCAGCCGATGCGACCTTGCGAGCCCGGACGTCACTGGCGATGCAGGAAGCTGAGCGCCGGCCCAGGACCTTCGGGGGGGACCGGATGATCGACGAAGTCGATCTGCGATTGAAGTCGTGGGCAGGCCGCATCTCCGGCGACGCACCCGTGTACCTGGGCGTGCCGGACCGCGACGCCGTCGAGCGCGGCGTGTGCCTGTACCTCTTGGAGCTGGGGCCCGCGCCTCCCGCGAGAGGCGGACGCCGCGTGCCGCTCCAGATTTCCGTCTGCTACCTCGTCACCGTGGGCGCCGAGTCGCCCGAACTCGCCCACCGGCTCCTCGGGGAGCTGGTCTTCGCGGCCATGGAGGAAGCCGAGTTCGAGGTGGACCTCACCCCCGTGCCCGCCAGCGTCTGGGCGGGGCTGCGCATCCCCCCGCGTCCCGGCTTCCGGCTGCGCCTGCCCGTGCGACGCGAGCGTCCGCAACCCGTGGTCCACCGGGTGCGCTTCCCCATCGTCACCCAGGCGGTGCCCGCCGAGGCGCTGCTGGGCTGTGTCGTCGGTCCCGGTGACGTGCCCATTCCGGGAGCGCTGGTGGAATTGCCCGGGCTGAGTCTGGCCACGCGCACGGACGACAAGGGCTGCTTTCGTTTTCCCCGCGTGCCGCCAGTGGCCACGCTGGGGCGGCTGGAGGTGCGAGCGAAGGGGGAGTTGCTCGCGCTGGGTCCGGAGGCGCTCGCCTCCGAGCCCCAACCGCTGCTCATTCGCTTGCCGCTGAAGGAGGACTGACGTGCCGAACTACCTGACGCCCGGCGTCTATGTGGAGGAGGTTCCCAGTGGGACACGCTCCATCCAGGGCGTGGGCACCACCACCGCGGCCTTCGTTGGCCGGGCGCCCGCCAGGGATGCTCGGCTCCATGAGGCGGTGCCCGTCAATGGCTGGGCGCAGTTCGTGAAGGAGTTCGCGCCCCCCGGCTCTCCGGGCACCTCCCTGGCCCGCGCCGTGTACGGCTTCTTCGAGAACGGCGGCCGGCGCTGCTTCATCGTCAACATCGGCGACAGCGAGAGCGTCATCGGCGACGCGCGCAAGCGTCAGGGCGTGGCGGTGCTGGAAGAGGTCAGCGAGGTGGCCATGGTGGCCGCGCCCGGCTTCACGGACGCGGCGGCCTGGGACGCGCTCTTGTCCCACTGCGAGAAGATGCGGGACCGCATCGCCATCCTGGACGCGCCCGAGGACGTGGAGGAGGTGGAGCGGCTCACCAAGGTCTCCACCGGCGCGGAAGGGCCCGGCCTGCGCTGCCGCTTCTCCGACCAGGGCTACGGCGCCTTCTACTACCCGTGGTTCTCCACGCCGGACCCGCTCGGCGACGGCAAGGCCATGGTCAACGTGCCGCCCTCCGGGCACATCGCGGGCATCTACGCACGCACGGACGTCACGCGAGGCGTGCACAAGGCCCCCGCCAATGAGGTGGTGCGCGGCGCCATGCGGCTGGTGCGCGACGTGACGCCCGAGGAGCAGGGCGAGCTCAATCAGGTGGGCGTCAACTGCATCCGCTACTTCCCGCGCGGCGGCATCCGCGTGTGGGGCGCGCGCACGGTGGCGGACGCCGCCAGCGAGTGGCGCTACGTCAACGTGCGCCGGCTCTTCAACTTCGTGGAGGAGTCCATCGCGCTGGGCACCAACTGGACGGTGTTCGAGCCGAATGACCCCACGCTGTGGAAGTCCATCCACCGCGACGTGAGCGCCTTCCTGCTGCGCCTGTGGCGCGACGGCGCGCTGATGGGACGCACCAAGGAAGAGGCGTTCTTCGTGCAGTGCGACGAACAGACGAACACGCAGGAGACCATCGACGCCGGCCAGGTCATCGCGGTCATCGGTCTGGCGCCGGTGAAGCCGGCGGAGTTCATCATCTTCCGCATCGGCCAGCACGCGGGCGGGGCGGAAGTGGAGGAGGTGTCGAATGGCTGAGGCCAAGGCTCCCGAGGCGGCCCCCCCGGAGCAGGAAGCGGGCGCCCAGCCCGGCGCGCTCGCGGACCCGTTCCGTGCGTACAACTTCAAGCTGCTCATCGACGGCGTGAACGAAGGACACTTCACCCAGTGCACCGGGCTGGAGGTCGAAGTCACCGCGCTGCACTACCGCGAGGGCGGAGCGGGCCCGGTGACGCGCAGGCTGGCGGGCCCCGTCACGCACGGAGACATGACGCTGCGCTACGGCGTCACCGTGTCACCCGAGCTGTGGAACTGGTTCCTCGCGTCGATGAACGGCGTGCCCCAGCGCAAGAACGTGTCGGTCCTGCTCCTGGACATGGATGGGGTGACGGAGAAGCTGCGCTGGAACCTCAATGAGGCGTGGCCGAAGAAGTGGCGGGCGGCGCCGCTGGATGCGCTCGGCCAGCAGATCGCCATCGACTCACTCACCCTCGTCTTCGAGTCCATCACCCGTGGCTGAACCCACGCGCAGACCCGTGCCCGGCGCGTGGCTGCGCGCCGTCGCTCGGAAGATGAAGGCGTGGGCGGAGTCCGTGCTCTCCGAGGAGGAGAGCGACTTCGCCGCGGCGCTCGCCCAGGCGCGCGTGTCGCTGGACGCCCCACGTGCCGACGTGAGCCCGGACGGCGCCGAGGTTGCCCGTGTCCCCGCCGCGCCCGTCACCGTGACGGCGCCCGCGGTGGGGCTGGGGGCTCCGGAGCACTGGCTCCGCGATATCCAGGCGCGGCGCACCGGGGGGCCTCCCGCCGACTGGGTGGCCCGGGTGCGGAAGGTCGCGCCCCATCTCGTCGAGGGGCTTCCGGAAGCGGAGGCACCGCTGCCGGTGAGTGACGCCCACCTCTCGTTCCGCGCGCGGATGTTGCTCTCGGCATCGTCGAGCGCCGCGCCTGCCTCAACGAATGCTCCGTCATCGGCTCCTCCGCCCAGACGCGACGCCGCGCGTCCGTCAGCCGGCCCTGAGCGGGTCTCGCAGCGGCCTGCCACGCAAGCGCCCTCGGAGCGGGGGCCCTCCGCGTCGGCGCGCGGTGAAGGGGGCTCCGAGACTTCCGGGCGGCAGGGGCCCGTGGGTGTTCCTCGCGAGGCGCCTCGACACGCCTCGAAGGTGTCGCCCCTGTCGATGCCGAATCCCTTCGCTGCGCCATCGCCTCCGACGCCCGTTCCCATGGACGCGGGGCGGCTCCTGGCCGAGGTGGCCATCACCCCCACCCCGTCGTTGATGCATGGAGGGCCGGCCTTCGCCAACCCGGTGATGGTGGCCTCCACCCCCGCGTCGCCTTCGGAGGTGTGCGTGCCGCCCCTGCGGGAAGAGGACCGCGAGCGGAACCTGTGCGCTTCGGGATATCCCCAAGGCATCTCCGCGTCCCAGGCGCTGGGGCTGCAAGGCGTCCCCGTGAAGGCGGCGCCCCCGGTGCCTCGGCGCGCAACGCCCCGGTTCACCGGCGAGCCGTGGGGGCCACGTCGACGTCAGGCCGAACTCCAGGAGGAGGCGCGCCCGGCGGTGCAGCGGGACGTGTCGCTGGAGCGCACACCCCTGTTCGCTCCCCGCACCTGGACGGAGGCCGAGGAGGATGGGAGGCGCGGCGCGAGCGCACGGGAGCAGGAGGAGGCTTCGACGGCGCGCTTCGCCACCCCCGTGAGGGAGGAGCCACCGGGTGCGCCCGAGGAATCGGCCACGACCGACCCGGCTTCCTGGCCGGAGCTTCCGTCCGCCCTGGCCCCGGAGTCTCCGGACGTCGCCCAGGAACTTCGGCTCTGGACGCGGCTGCGCCGGCTCGAGCGCGAGCAGCGGGGTGAGTGATGGAGCGCGTGGCCTTCCTCATCGAGCCCGGCGGTGAGCGCATCGGGTGTCTGCTCAACCCGGAGACGCTCGTCGTGCGTCGAGAGGCGGGGCTGCGCCCGAGGCGCGCGCTGGGAGGCTCGCTGCCGTGGGGTGGGCCCGGAGACGACCCGCTGCTCTTCACTGGTGGCGGCACCACCGAGATGACGTTGGACCTGCTCTTCGATGTCTCGCTCTCCGGCTCCACCCTGGAGACGGAGGACGTGCGGGAGCTCACCGAGCCTTTGTGGCGCCTGGCGGAGAACGGCCTGCGAGAAGATGGCGGCATGCGTCCCTCGCTGGCGCGCATGGTGTGGGGCAAGCGGCTCAACTTCCTGGGCGTGGTGGCCGCCGTCGCGGAGCGACTGGAGCACTTCACGGCGACGGGGGCGCCTCGGCGCTCGTGGCTGCGCCTTCGGTTGGTGCGAGTGGAGGACGAGACGGGCCTCAGGGAGCCGGTGGAGCGCGGCGAGCCGCCAGACGCGGACGCCGTGGAAGCCGCCCTGACGCCGGAGGACTACGAGGCCCACACGGTGCTCGGGACCGAAGAGGGGGACGACGGCATGCCGGCCTCCGGGCAGCGCCTGGATGAAATCGCGCACCAGCGCTACGGCGACCCGTCGATGTGGCGCCTCATCGCCGCGCTCAACGGCATCTCAGACCCCTCGCGCATTCCCGCCGGACAGGTGCTGCGCCTGCCCACGCCCGAAGCGCTTCGGAGGGTGATGTGAGCCAGTTGCGAGGGTTGCCCGAGCTGCGCATCGAGGTGGACGGCGCGCCGCTGCCGACGGGGGATTTGCGCTCGCTCGCGTCCATCCAGGTGTCGCAGCGACTGGCGCTGCCCACGCAGTGCGAGCTGACCTTCACCGACCCGCGCGGCGTCCTGGCGACCTCCGGTCTTCCTCCGGGGACCTCGCTGCGCGTCGCGGCCTCGTCGTCGCTGGAGGACCTCTTTCTCGGGGAGGTGACGGCCGTCGAGTTCTCGCATGCGCGAGGCGGCGCGCGCGAGGTGCGGGTGCGCGGCTATGACGTCCTGCACCGCCTGCGCAAACGGCAGCCGGTGCGCGCGCACGTCCAGGTGACGCTGGAGGACCTGGCGAAAGAGCTCGTCTCCGGATTGGGGCTCTCCGTGAAGGCCGCGTCCTCCGGGCCGCTGTGGCGCTACCTCATCCAGCATGGCCAGTCCGACTTGGAGCTGCTGGTGGAGTACGCGGACCGCTGCGGGCTGTTCCCCATCCTCCACGGCGACACGCTGCGACTGGTGACGCTGGAGGGTGAGGGCACGCCCGTGTCGCTGCGGTTGGGCGAGTCGCTGCTGGAGGCCTCCATCGAGGTCAATGGCGACGCGGCCTGTCGCGAGGTGTCCGCCGAGGGCTGGGACGTGCTGCGCGCGGAGGCCCACGCGGGTCGCGCGGACGTGCCCCGGGTGGGACGGGACGTGGAGGCGGGAGTCTCGCCGGAGCGCGTGGGTGGCGAGTCGCGTCGCTCGTTGGTGGATGAGGCGGCGGAGGGCATCCCCCACGTCGAGTCGGCGGCGCAGGCGGAGCTGGACCACCGGGGCGCGCGCGAGGTGGTGCTCACCGGCCTTGCCGAGGGCGACGCGAGGCTGCGGCCCGGCGCGCGCGTGGACGTGGCGGGCGTGGCCTCGCTGGTGGCGGGGCGCTACGTGCTCACCAGCGTCACGCACCGCATCGACGCCAGACAGGGCTTCGTCTCGGAGTTGTCCTCCGAGCCTCCCGCGCGAAGGCCCCGGGCACGGGCGTCCGCGGTGACGCTGGGCATGGTGAGCCGGGTGGATGACCCGGATGGGCGGGGCCGCGTGCGGGCGACGCTGCCTTCGTATGGGGGCGTGGAGACGGACTGGATGCAGGTGCTGGCGGCGGGCGGCGGCTCCGGCAAGGGGCTGATGCTGTTGCCGGACGTGGGGGACACGGTGCTGCTCGCGCTGGGTGGAGAGGACCCGGCGCGGGGCGTGGTGGTGGG